>NZ_JBIVPK010000005.1:0-315247 GCF_044754605.1 Streptomyces sp. NPDC093064 | reverse complement strand
CACACCATGGGATCGACGACGGGGACCATCTTGACGGCCACCGCCCGCAACACCGCGGCGTGGTCCCACGGCGACTGGTTCACGAACTGCTGCAACGCCTGCATATCGCCGTCCGGCAGCCGCTCGGCCATCGGCTGGATCGACTTCCTGCGACCGTCCAGCATCAACCCGCGCAGGTAGCAGTCGCCCTTCGCCCGCTGATCCCGGCGCGGCACCGACGCGAACACCTCGGCCACGAACGCGGCCAACTCACCCCGGAGTTGCTCGATCTCCCCCAAGTCCACACGGGCAGCCTGCCGGACTCGGCACCCAAGATCAAACCAACCTAACGAAGTACTACTAGGGCCGCCGGGTTGCGGCGGCCCCTGGTCGAGGAGGCGGTCCGCATCGCCGGGCGCGAGGCGTCCGGTGGGCTCCGGAGCGGGCGGAGGACGACCCCGGCGGGTGGGCGCAAGGGTGTGGGCAACCACGAGCGGGCGGGCGGTCGTCATCGCCCCACCCGTTGTGTCAGGTTGAGGAGGTACTGCTTGCGGTCCAGTGGGTTGTGGTCGGTGCGTGGGCGTTCGGGGACCGTGTCGCCCGTGACCGGTGCGTAGTGGTCGAAGGCGCTCTCCAGGTCCCCCTCGCCGCGGGTCAGCCCCGGCAGGCGCTGCTCCAGCGCGTGCACCCGGGCGGCCGGGACGCCGCCCTCCAGGAGGCACACGGATCCGTGGGTGACGGTCGTCCGCGGCACGGCCCGCAGTGCGGACAGCACCGGCAGCAGGGCGCCGAGGGTGTCCGCCGGGGCCTCGACGCGAAAGCGGTGCACCGGCTCGTGGACCAGCGTGCCCGCGCGGCGCAGCGCTTCCATCAGCACCAGCGGGGTCAGGCCCCGGAAGTCGGCCCCGGTGCTGGACATGCTCTTGTCGAAGCCCTGGTGGGCGTGGCTCTGCCGGGGGCAGTAGCCGCAGTGGGTCAGGGTGACCGTGCAGTCGGTGACCTGCCAGCCGTGCAGCCCCTGCCCGAGGGCCTCGCGCACAGTGTCCTCCACCGCCTTGAAGAAGGCATACGGCATCGAGCCCAGTTCGACCTCCAGCCGGAAGTCCACCCCGGAGCCCGCCGGCGCGGGGTCGACGCGCAGCCCGACGGTGGCCAGGAAGGGATTGCCGTCCTTCTTGATGAACTCCGCGGCCGCACCCGTGCCCACCGGCCGCTCGACGCACAGCGGGGTGGTCTCCCGGAAGGTGACACGCAGCCCGAACTCGTCGGCGAGCGTGGCCTGGAGGACCTCCTTCTGCACCTCCCCGTACAGGGACACGGAGGTCTCCTGCCGTCCCTCGTCGTGGCGCAGCCCGATCAGCGGGTCCTGCTCGGCCAGCCGGGTGAGCGCGAGGTGCAGGGCCCCGCCGCCCACGTTGGGGCCCGGTACGACGACGGTCTCCAGGGTCGGCGGCGCGAAGAAGTGCTCGTAGGCCTTGCCGGGTTCGCCGACCGTGTCGCCGATCCGGATGTCGGCCAGGCCCCACAGTCTGGCGATGCGGCCCGCGGACACGGCGTCGGCACGGACCTCGGTGCCGTGATCGAACACGCCGATCGCAGTGACCCTGCCCTCCGTGCGGGCCTCTCCGTAGGGCACGCGGTCCCGTACCCGGAGGGTGCCGGAGAACATCCGCGCGTAGGCCACCTTCTCCCCCGCGAGGCCCCGCTCGACCTTGAACACGGTGGCCGAGACGGGCCCGTCGGGGTCGCCGCCCGCGGCGGGCAGCAGTTCCTTGACGCCGCCGATCAGCGCGTCCACTCCGGCACCGGTGATCGCGGAGCCGAAGTACACCGGGTGCACGCGTGCCTGCCGGGTCTGGGCGGCGAGGGCGGCGCGCAGGCGGTCGCCGCGGAGGGTGCCGTCGACGTACGCGGCCAGCAGGTCGTCGTCGTGCCCGGCGAGGACGTCCGGCGCGGACGGGCCGAGGCCGGGCACGAAGCGGGCCTCGCGGGCGCCGATTCCCGTCACCCGCCCCATGGGCACGACGGCCGGTGTCAGCCGCCGGGCGACGGCACTCAGCAGTTCCTCCTGCCGGGCGCCCCGCCGGTCGATCTTGTTGACGAAGAGCAGGGTCGGGATGCGCAGCCGCCGCAGGGTGCGCATCAGGACACGGGTCTGCGCCTGGACGCCCTCGACGGCGGAGACCACGAGTACCGCGCCGTCGAGCACGCCCAGCACCCGCTCCACCTCGGCGATGAAGTCGGGGTGGCCGGGGGTGTCGATGAGGTTGACGGTCACGTCGTCGACCGGGAAGGAGACGACGGCGGACTTGATGGTGATACCGCGCTGCCGCTCCAGCGCGAGGGTGTCGGTCCGCGTACTGCCGGCGTCGACGCTGCCGAGCGCGTCGATCACCCCCGCGGAGTGCAGCAGCCGTTCGGTCAGACTGGTCTTACCCGCGTCGACGTGCGCGAGAATGCCGAGGTTGAGCAAGTGCACAGGGCGTCATGTCCTTCTTGATGGCGGGGATTCCTTCCGGGGTGGACATGGACGCTGTGCGCATGGATGCTCCTCGTTCGGTGACGGCGTGGCGACGTGCAGTGCAGCAGAGCCGGAACGCCGGGGCAATGGATTAACGGTCAACAAAGCCCGTCGCAGCACTCGCCGCCGCCCTGACGCGGCCATAGAGTGACGTACACCACATGGTCGACGACATTTCCCCCACCCACGCCCATATGGCCCCGGAGGGAACATGACCCATATCTCGGTCACGGTGGACGGCACGGCCTACGAGGACGAGGTGGAACCCCGTCTGCTCCTGGTCCACTATCTGCGCGACCGCCTCGGACTGACCGGTACCCCGATCGGCTGCGACACCTCGAACTGCGGAGCCTGCACGGTCGAGTTGGACGGCGCGAGCGTCAAGAGCTGCACGGTGCTGGCCGTCCAGGCGGACGGCGGCGAGGTGACCACGGTCCAGGGACTGGCCAGGGACGGCGAGTGGACGGAGCTGCAGCGCGCGTTCCACGAGCGGCACGCGCTGCAGTGCGGCTACTGCACCCCCGGGATGATCATGGCCGCACGCGATCTGCTGCGCGAGAACCCCCACCCCGACTCCGACGAGGTGCGCAAGGCGCTGGAGGGCAACCTGTGCCGGTGCACCGGCTACCAGAACATCGTCCGCGCGGTGCTCGCCGTCGCCGAGGGGGAGACGGCCTCCGGTGAGCGGACCGGGGCCGCCCAGGAGGTGACGGCATGACCGACCAGGCCGTCGAACGCGAGGTCGGCCGGGCCCGGCTCCGCAAGGAGGACGCCCGGCTGATCACCGGGCAGACCAACTGGACCGACAACATCACCGTCACCGGACTGCTGCACCTGGCCATCCTGCGCAGCCCCATGGCGCACGCCCGCATCGAACGGATCGACGTCTCCCCCGCCCTCGAACGCCCCGGTGTCGTCGCCGCCTTCAGCGGCCGCGACCTCGCCGGGGGACTGGGGTCGCTGCCCTGCGCCTGGCCGGTCACCGAGGACATGGTGCTGCCGGACCATCCGCCGGTCGCGGTCGACGAGGTGCGCCACGCCGGTGACCCGGTGGCGGTCGTCGTGGCCCGCGACCGGTACGCGGCGGCCGACGCGCTGGAGGCGATCGAGGTCGACTACGAGCCCCTGCCGCCGGTCCTGGACCTGGAAGAGGCGCTCGCCGAGGACGCCCCGCTGGTCCACGCCGACAAGGGCACCAACCGCGCCTATGTGTGGCCGCTGAGGACCGGCGAGGACTTCGAGGCGGTCAAGCAGCGCGCCGACGTCGTCCTCAAGCGCCGCTACCGGCAGCAGCGCCTCATCCCCAACGCCATGGAGCCGCGCGCGGTCGTCGTCACCCCGCTGGCCGCCTCCGGGGAGTTCACGGTGTACTCGGCGACGCAGATCCCGCACATCCTGCGGATCATGCTCTCGGTGGTCACCGGCGTACCCGAGCACAAGCTGCGGGTGATCGCCCCCGACGTGGGCGGCGGCTTCGGCTCCAAGCTCCAGGTGTACGGCGAGGAGGCCATCGCGGTCGAGGTCGCGCGCAGGCTGGGACGGCCGCTGAAGTGGACCGAGTCCCGCTCCGAGGGCTATCTGGCCACCCACCACGGCCGCGGCATGATCCAGGACATCGAGATCGCCGCGACCCGAGAGGGCCGGCTGCTCGGTCTCAAGGTCGACCTGATCGCCGACATGGGCGCCTATCTGATGCTGGTCACTCCCGGCATCCCGATCCTGGGCGCCTTCATGTACCCGGGGATCTACAAGATGGACTCCTACGAGTTCCACTGCACCGGCGTGTTCACCACCCGCACCCCGACCGACGCCTACCGCGGCGCCGGGCGCCCGGAGGCCACGTACGCCATCGAGCGGTCCATGGACGAACTCGCCGCCGAGGTCGGTCTGGACCCGGTGGAGGTGCGGCGGCGGAACTGGATCCGGCACGAGGAGTTCCCGTACGCCTCGATCGCGGGCCTGACCTACGACAGCGGGAACTACGAGGCGGCCACCGACAAGGCACTCGCCCTGTTCGGGTACGACGACCTGCGCGCCGAGCAGCGCAAGCGCAACGAGCGCGGGGACGGCGTGCGCCTGGGCATCGGCGTGTCGACGTACACGGAGATGTGCGGGCTGGCACCGAGCCGGGTGCTGCGGGACCTCAGGTACTCGGCCGGCGGCTGGGAGGCGGCGAGCATCCGCATGCTGCCCACCGGCAAGGTCGAGGTGGTCACCGGCACCAGCCCGCACGGGCAGGGGCACGTGACCTGCTGGAGCCAGATCGCCGCGGACGTGCTGGGCGTGCCGTTCGAGGACGTCGAGGTGCTGCACGGCGACACCCAGGCGGCCCCGCAGGGCATGGACACCTACGGCTCGCGCTCGCTGGTCGTGGGCGGGTCGGCGGTGCACCGCGCCGCCGAGAAGGTGGTGGACAAGGCGCGGAAGGTCGCGGCGCACCTGCTGGAGGCCAGTGAGGACGACCTGGAGTTCAGGGGCGGCGTGTTCTCGGTGAAGGGCTCGCCGGAGGCACGCAGGACCATCCAGGAGATCGCCTTCGAGACGTTCACCTCGCACGACGTGCCCGACGGCATGGAACCCACCCTCAACTCCGAGTACCTGCTCGACCCGGAGAACTTCTCCTACCCGCACGGCACCCATCTGTGCGCGGTCGAGGTCGACACCGAGACCGGGCAGACCCGTATCCGCTCCTACGTCTGCGTGGACGACGTCGGCCGGGTGATCAACCCGGTGATCGTCGAGGGGCAGGTGCACGGCGGACTGGCCCAGGGCATCGCGCAGGCGCTGTACGAGGAGGCCGTGTACGACACGGAGGGCAACCTGGTCTCCGGCACGATGGCCGACTACCTCGTGCCGTCGGCGGCGGACCTGCCCGAGTTCGTGACCGACCGGACCGAGACGCCCGCGGTCTCCAACCCGCTCGGCGCCAAGGGCGTCGGCGAGGCGGGCACCATCGCCTCGACGCCCGCCGTCGTCAACGCGATCGTGGACGCGCTGCGCCCGCTGGGCGTGCACGACGTGCGGATGCCGTGCACCCCCGAGCGGGTCTGGGAGGCCGTACGGTCCGCCCCGCCGGCGCGGCCCGCGCAGAAGGAGGGCTCGGCATGATTCCCCCCGCATTCGACTACGCCCGCCCGACCAGCGTCGACGAGGCCGTGCGCACCCTCGCCGACGCGGGCGAGGACGCGAAGGTGCTGGCCGGCGGGCAGAGCCTGCTGCCGCTGCTGCGGCTGCGGCTGGCCTTTCCCGAACTCGTCGTCGACATCGGGCGGATCCCCGAGCTGCGCGGGGTCCGCGAGGACGGCGGCACGCTCGCCATCGGCGCGCTGACCACGCACCACGACGTCGTCCACGACCCGCTGGTGCGGCGGCACGCGGGCCTGCTGGCCCAGGCCACCGAGACGGTCGCCGATCCCGCCGTACGGCACCGGGGCACCCTCGGCGGCTCGCTCGCGCACGCCGACCCGGCCGGGGACCTGCCCGCGGTGGCGCTGGCGCTGGACGCCGAACTGGTCGCCGAGGGGCCCGGCGGGCGGCGCACGATCCCGGCGCGCGAGTTCTTCGCCGACTATCTGCAGACCGCGCTGGCGCCCGACGAGCTCCTGGTGGAGGTGCGGGTGCCCAAGCGGGAGGGCTGGGGCTACCGGTACGAGAAGTTCCACCGGGTGGCGCAGTCCTGGGCCATGGTCGGTGTGGCCGCGCTGGTGCGCCGCGACGACGGGCGCATCGCGGAGACGCGGATCGGGCTGACCAACATGGGCGCGACCCCGCTGCGGGCCGCTGCGGCGGAGGAGGCGCTGGCCGGTGCCGGGGACGCCGACGCGGTGGCGCGGGCGACCCAGTCCGCGGCGGAGGGCACCCGGCCCTCGCGGGACGCGTCGGCCTCGCCCGAGTACCGGGCGCACCTCGCGCGGGTGCTGACCAAGCGGGCGGTCCTGGCCGCCGCCGGAATGGGGTGAGCGCCGATCACTTCCATGGACAGCCCCGAGCAGGTGCGCTCCCGTCTGGAGCAGACCGGCTACCTCGTCGACGACGGGCTCGCCATCGCCTGCTTCCTGGCGCTGCGGCTGCACCGGCCGGTCTTCTGCGAGGGCGACGCGGGCGTCGGAAAGACGGCGCTCGCCTCCGCCCTCGCCGAGGCGCTCGACGCGCCGCTGATCCGGCTCCAGTGCCATGAGGGGATCGACGCCTCCCAAGCTTTGTACGACTGGGACTTCCCCCGTCAGCTGCTGCATCTGCGGGCCGCCGAGGCCGCCGGGGTCAGGGACGCGGAGCGGCTGGAGCGCGAGCTGTACGACCGGCGGTTCCTGGTCGCCCGGCCGCTGCTGAGGGCTCTGCAGACCCAGCCGTCGGTGCTGCTGGTCGACGAGATCGACCGGGCCGACGACGAGTTCGAGGCGTTTCTGCTCGAGGTGCTGTCGGAGTTCCAGGTGACGATTCCGGAGCTGGGCACGCTGCGGGCCGAGGTGCCGCCGGTGGTCGTCCTGACTTCCAACCGCACCCGCGAGGTGCACGACGCGCTGAAGCGGCGGTGCCTGTACCACTGGTTCGACCATCCGGGCTTCGGCCGCGAACTCGCCATCGTCCGGCGCAGGTTGCCGCGGGTGTCGGCGCGGCTCGCGGAGCAGGTGACCACGCTGGTGCAGGCTCTGCGCGCCGAGGACCTGCTCAAGCCTCCGGGCGTGGCCGAGACGCTGGACTGGGCCCGCGCCCTGGACGCCCTCGGCGCGAACGAGCTGGACGCGGAGCTGGCGGTGGCCACCCTGGGATCGGTGCTGAAGTACCGCGCGGACACGGACCGGGCCCGCGGCCTGGACTTCGCGGCGGTCCTCGCGGGACGAGGAGCGTGATCGGCGTGGCCGGGGAACGACGGGGACACCCCGAGGTACGCGTAGGCGCCGCCGCCCAGGGCGGCGGCGCGGGACGCGACGCGGACGCCGGGGCGGGCGGACGCGGCGAAGACCCCGGTCCGGACGGGACCAACGGCCGAAGCAACGCGCCGGACCCACGAGACGCCAGGACGGGCAGGCGTGACGAAGACCCCGGGCCCAACAGGCCCGACAGCCGAAGCAACGCACCGGACCCGCGAGAGCACCAGCCCGGCAGCCGTACCACCGCGAACGTCGCGGGCGGTGGGTGTGGTGAAGGGTGTCGGCCGGGGGGCGACGCCGCGTTGCTGGGGTTCGCGCGGGCGCTTCGGGCTGCCGGGGTCGCGGCGAGCGCCGAGCGGGTGCATGCCTTCCTGCGGGCGGTGGACGCCCTGCGCCCCGGGCTGCGGACGGACGTGTACTGGGCGGGCCGGGTGACGCTGTGCGGAGACCGGGACGACCTGGAACGCTACGAGCGGGTGTTCGCCGCGTACTTCGGCACCGACGGGACGCCGGCCCGCCCGGCCCGGACCGCTCCCCCGCCCCGGCCGCGGCCGGTCCTGAGGGAGGCGCCCGGCGGGTCGCGCACCGGGCCGCCCGGCGAGGAGCGGCAGGGGCCGCCCACCGCGACGCTCGCGAGCTCCGCCGAGGTGCTGCGCCACCGCGACGTGGCGGAGCTGGACCCCGCGGAACGCGCGCAGGTGCGCCGGCTGCTCGCCGCGTTCGCGCTGCGCGGGCAGCCGCGGCGCACCGCGCGGCGGCGGCCGGCCCGGCGCGGGGACGTGGACCCGCACCGCACCGTGCGGGAACTGCTCCGGCTGGGCGGCGAGCCGGCGCTGCTGCGGCGGCACGCGCGCGCGGAGCTGCCGCGGCGGGTGGTGCTGCTGGTCGACGTCAGCGGATCGATGGGGCCCTACGCCGACGCCCTGCTGCGGTTCGCGCACGCCGCCGCCCGGGGCCGGCGCACGGAGGTGTTCACCATCGGCACCCGGCTGACCCGGGTGACCCGGGAGCTTTCGCACCGCGACCCGGACCTGGCCATGGCCGCGGTCGCCGAGGCCGTGCCCGACTGGCGCGGGGGCACCCGCCTGGGTGAGCTGCTGCGGGAGTTCCTCGACCGCTGGGGCCAGCGGGGCATGGCGCGCGGCGCCGTCGTGGTACTGCTGTCCGACGGGTGGGAGCGCGGCGACCCGCACCTGCTCGCCGCCCAGATGCGGCGCCTGCACCGGCTCGCGCACCGGGTGGTCTGGTCCAACCCCCGCAAGGCGCGCCCCGGCTACGCGCCACTCGCCGCCGGTATGGCGGCGGCGCTGCCCAGCGTTGACGACTTCGTCGAGGGTCACAGCCTGGCCGCGTTGGAACGTCTGGCGGCGGTGGTGCAGGGCGCCGGCACGGACGCGGCCGGCCAGGTGCCGGGGTCGTGGGAGAGGAGCTGAGCGTGCGGGACATTCTTCCGGTACTGGAGCGGTGGTACGCGGCGCGGGTGCCGTTCGGCCTCGCCACCGTCGTCACGGTCAGTCGCAGCGCGCCGCGCGAACCCGGTGCGGCGATGGCCGTGGGGCCGGACGACGAGGTGGTGGGGAGCGTGTCCGGGGGGTGCGTGGAGGGGGCGGTGTTCGACCTGGCCCAGGAGGTCGCGGCCGGCGGCGAGGCACGGGTGGCGACCTTCGGCTACAGCGACGAGGACGCGTTCGCGGTGGGGCTCACCTGCGGTGGTGAGATCTCCGTGCTGGTCAGGCAGGTGACCCAGGAGTCCGACCCGGCCTTCGGCGCGGTCGCCGCGTCCGTCGCCGCGGGCGACCCGGTGACCATGGCGACCGTGGTCGACGGACCGGCCCCGCGCGGGGCGACGCTCGCGGTGTGGCCACACACGGTGGCGGGCACGCTGGGAGCGGCCGGCCTGGACGTGGCGGTGACCGCCGACGCCCGCGGCGAACTCGCCCAGGGTGCCACCGGACTCAGGCACTACGGTGCGCGCGGCGAGCGCCGCGAGGACGCCGTCACGGTGTTCCTGCACTCCTTCGCCCCGCCGCCGCGGATGCTGGTGTTCGGCGCGATCGACTACGCGGCCGCGGTGGCCCGTATCGGCGCCTTCCTCGGCTACCGCGTCACGGTGTGCGACGCCCGCCCGGTGTTCGCCACGCCGAAACGCTTCCCCGAGGGGGTGGAGGTGGTCGTGGACTGGCCGCACCGCTACCTGCACGGCACGGACACCGACGAGCGCACGGTGATCTGCGTCCTGACCCACGACCCGAAGTTCGACGTGCCGCTGCTGGAGGAGGCGCTGCGCCGGCCCGCCGCCTACATCGGCGCGATGGGGAGCCGCCGTACCCACCACGACCGGCTGGAGCGGCTGATCGACGCCGGCCTGACGGAGGACGAACTCGCCCGGCTACGGTCCCCGGTGGGCCTCGATCTCGGAGCCCGTACCCCGGAGGAGGTGGCCGTGTCCGTCGCGGCCGAGATCGTCGCGCTGCGCTGGGGCGGCACCGGTACGCCCCTGACCGCGACCGCCGGAGCCATCCACGCGACCGGCTCCGCCTGAGTCCGCCTGAGTCCGCCTGAGTACGAGGAGAAGTCATGGAACTGAACCACGAGTTCACCGTGCCCGTGCCGGTCGACGACGCCTGGCGGGCGCTCCTGGACATCGAGCGGGTGGCGCCGTGCCTGCCGGGGGCCACCGTGCAGGAGTACGACGGCAAGACCGTGACCGGTTCGGTCACGGTCAAGCTGGGGCCGATCACGGTGGCGTACAAGGGGACGGCGGTCTTCGAGGAGCAGGACGAGACGGCGCACCGCATGGTCCTCGTCGCCAGCGGCCGGGAGACGCGCGGGCAGGGCACGGCGCGGGCCACCGTCACGGGCACGCTCCAGGAGCGTGACGGCGGCACGGCGGTGGCGGTGCGGACCGATCTGACGGTGACCGGCCGCCCGGCGCAGTTCGGGCGCGGGGTGCTGGCGGAGGTGGGCGACCGGCTGGTGGGGCAGTTCGCCGACTGTCTTTCGCAGCGGCTCGCCGAGACGCCGCCCGTGGCCGCCGAGGGCGCCGCCGGGAGCGCCCCGACGGAGGTGCGCGAGGAGCCCGCGGAGCACGCGGCGCGGTATGCGGAGCCGGAGCCGCTGGATCTGCTGCGCACCGCCGGAGTACCGGTCGCCAAGCGTGCCGCCGTGGCGGTCGGCGCCGCCCTGGCGGTGGCGCTGCTGGTCGTGGGCGTTCGCCGGCTCCGGCGCCGCTGACCGGACGGCCACTCGACTCTTCTTGCGGTGCGGAGGGTGCCCGTGAGCTTCGATCAGTCCCTCGTTGCCACTGTGACCTGCTGTTCCGACTTGTTCCGGGTTTCTCGCGGGTTTTCCGGATTCGGTGGTGTGAGGCTGCGTGGGAAGGGTACGCGCGCCATCAACGGATGAGGCATGCATGGCCTCCGCAGCACATGTGCCGCACATCCCAGTGGGAAGGAGGTCCGTGAAAGCGCACACTCGTAGCGCCCGGGCCGCCGCCACGCATCGAGCGGCCCGGATCTCGCCGAGAAGTCGGAAACGAGAAAGGGAAGAGTGACCCCGGGGCAGCCCCTGAATCAGGGGCTGCCCTCCTGCGTGGTCACGCCGTCGCACGGCACCGCGTGGCACGGGCGCGTCACGGGGTCCGGCGTGGCAGCCGGTGCAGTTCCACGTCGGTCAGACGGCCGCGGGTGACGGTGGCCGTCATGTAGGTGCAGTGGGGCTGGCGGCGGCGGTCGGTCGGGGAGCCCGGGTTGAGCAGGCGCAGACCGGAGGGCGCGGTGGTGTCCCAGGGGATGTGGCTGTGGCCGAAGACCAGGACGTCGAGGCCGGGGAAGCGGGCGGCGCAGCGGGCCTCACGGCCCTGGGCCGGTCCGGTCTCGTGCACGGCGCCGAAGCGCAGCCCGTCCAGGTCGGCCTCGGCCACCTCGGGCAGGCGGGCGCGCAGTTCGGGGCCGTCGTTGTTGCCGTACACGCCGATCAGGCGGCGGCTGCGGCTCTCCAGCAGGTCGAGCGTGGCGGCGTCGGCCCAGTCCCCGGCGTGGAAGACGACGTCGGCGTGCGGGAGTTCGGCGAGCAGCCGCGGGGGCAGTTCCTTGGCGCGCTTGGGCAGATGGGTGTCGGACATCAGCAGCAGACGCACGAGGTCAGCGTACTGCGGGGGCCGAGGCGGCGACCCGGGGCAGACCTTCAGCCGAAACTGTTCAGTCCAGACTGGACAGTTCCGTCGTGGCGGTTCTACGGTGCTGTCATGGATCACAAGGCCGACGAGATACCGCCGGGCATCTCCGCCTCCGCCGCGCGCGCCGCCCGCGACCTGCGGGTGGTGTTCAGCCGGCTGCGGCGCCGGATCCGTGAGGTCGCGCGGGACGAGGATCTGACCCCGCCGCAGGTGTCGGCACTCACCCTGGTCGGCAAGCACGGCGCCGCCACGGCCAGCGCGCTGGCCGCCACCGAGGGGGTCCGGCCGCAGTCCATGGCCGCCACGCTCGCCGCCCTGGAGCGGCACGGGCTCATCCTGCGCAGCCCCGACCCCGAGGACGGACGGCGCCAGCTCGTCACCCTGACCGAGGGGGGCCGCGCGCGCATCGCGGGCGACCAGCAGAGCCGCGGGGAATGGCTGACCCGGGCCCTGCAGGACCGCTACACCGAGGCCGAACGCGAAACGCTCCTCGAGGCCTTCGCCCTGCTGGAACGGCTGTCCCAGCCCTGACAAGCACCCCGCCAGAAAAGCTCACCCCCCGAAAGGCCTGCCCCCCCATGGCACTCACCGCACTCGACCCGCGCACCGCACTCGTCGTGATCGACCTCCAGGCCGGCATCGTCGCCGCGCCCACCGTCCCGCACTCCGGCGCCGAGGTGCTCTCCCGCACGGTCGGGCTCGCCGACGCCTTCCGCGCCAGGAACCTGCCCGTCGTCCTGGTCCGGGTCTCCTTCGCCGCCGACTTCGGCGACGTGCCGCCCGGCCGCACCGAGGCGGTGCGCTCCGGCGGTGGCGCGCGTCCGGAGGGCTGGGACGTGATCGTTCCCGAGCTGGCGGGGCACCCGGGCGACATCACCGTCACCAAGCACAACTGGGGCGCCTTCCACGGCACCGACCTCGATGTGCAGCTGCGCCGCCGCGGGGTGACGCAGATCGTGCTGGCCGGCATCGCCACCAGCATCGGCGTGGAGTCCACCGCCCGCGCCGCCCACGAGCACGGCTACCACGTCACCCTGGCCACCGATGCCATGAGCGACATGGACGCCGAGGCCCACCGGGGCAGTGTGGAGCGGATCTTCCCGCGTCTGGGCGAGACCGGCACCACCGCCGAGGTCCTCGAACTGCTGGCCAAGACGCACGGCTGACGCGGCGAGGCGCTCCGCACCGCCTCACCGACCGTCTCCCCGGGCCCCGGGCCCCGTGGCCCGGGGCCCTCACCCGGACCCGGCGACTCAGTCCTCACCCCGCACTATGTTCGACTCGTTGCCCGTGCGGTCCTGCTGGGGGCCGCCGCGGCCCTCGAGCGCGGGGAGGCAGGTGCGCACGCCCTCCTCCCGCGGACGGCGGGCCTGCGCCCAGCCCGTCTCGGGGTGCCGGACACGGTGCTTCTCGCTGGTGTGCGCGGTCACGACGCCTCATCTTCCTTCTGCGTCAGGTGCTGTGGAGCGGCTCCCACCAAAACGCCGTGCTCCAAACCAGCCGAGTCCCCGGAATGGGCCCCGGTAAACGCCTGACCTGCACCCTGACCCTGGTCACCTGCCACCGGAGCCCCCACTGCCGAACGCGCCGCCGGAGCCCCCGTCCCAGCGCGGGCGGGCCTGGTCCTCGCTGCGCCTGCCGCCGGACGAGCCGAGTTCGTGCGGAGTCAGGCGGCGGCCGGTCTCCTCGGTGCGGGGCACCTCGGCCGGCTCGCGCCGCCGGCGAACCTCGTGGACCGGCCCGGAATCCGGCAGTGTCGGACGCTCGCCGCCCCGGGGAGTCCTCGGCTCGCCCTGCTTGACCCTGATGCCGAGCCGGACGGCCCACACCAGGACTGCCGCGATCACCAGACCGCCGACGACGATGACGGCGACCCCGGCGGCCGAGCCGGTGACGGCTGCTTCGTACCAGGTGCTGTCCATCGCCGGCGGATACCCGGGCCCGCCCGGCCGATGCGTGCCGAGCCGGCGAGGGCGTGGCGCGGGCCCGGTCGCGGGGCAGGGCGGTAGCCTCGCCGCCGATGACCGATACGTCCGAAACATCCGCGTCCGCCGCCGAGCGGCCCGCCACCCCCGCCCGCCCGTTCGGCCGGAAGCTGTTGGAGTGGGCCTCGACGACCGATCACAAGGTGATCGGCAGGCTCTACATGGTCACGGCGTTCGGCTTCTTCCTGCTGGCCGGCCTGCTGGCGATGGGAATGCGCGCCGAACTCGCCCGGCCCGGCCTGCAGTTCATGAACCAGCAGACCTACAACGAGCTCTTCACGATCCACGGCACGATCATGATGCTGCTCTTCGCCACGCCCATGTTCGCGGGCTTCACCAACGCGGTGATGCCGCTCCAGATCGGCGCCCCGGACGTGGCCTTCCCCCGCCTGAACGCCCTGTCGTACTGGATGTACCTCTTCGGCGGGCTCATGGTCGTCTCGGGATTCCTCGTGCCCGGCGGCGCGGCGGCCTTCGGCTGGTTCGCCTACGCGCCGCTGAACAGCGCCTACTACTCCCCCGGCGCGGGCGGCGACCTGTGGGTGATGGGGCTGGTGGTGACGGGCGTGTCGACGACGCTCGGCGCGGTCAACTTCATCGCCACGATCACCACCCTGCGCGCGCCGGGGATGACGATGTTCCGGATGCCGATCTTCACCTGGAACGTGCTGTTCACCTCGATCCTGGTGCTGCCCGCCTTCCCGGTGCTGACCGCCGCGCTGCTCGCCCTGGAGGCGGACCGCAAGTTCGGGGCGCACGTCTTCGACGCGGCCAACGGCGGGGCGCTGCTGTGGCAGCACCTGTTCTGGTTCTTCGGCCATCCGGAGGTCTACATCGTCGCGCTGCCGTTCTTCGGGATCGTCAGTGAGATCGTCCCGGTCTTCTCCCGCAAGCCGCAGTTCGGGTACCTGCCGATGATCGGGGCGACCATCGCGATCACCATGCTGTCCGCGGTGGTGTGGGCGCACCACATGTTCGCGACGGGCGCGGTGCTGCTGCCGTTCTTCTCGATCATGTCGTTCCTGATCGCGGTGCCCACCGGGATCAAGTTCTTCGCCTGGATCGGGACGATGCGGGGCGGCTCGCTGTCGTTCGAGACGCCGATGCTGTGGTCGTGCGGCTTCCTGGTGTCGTTCCTGCTGGGCGGGCTCAGCGGGGTGCTGATCGCCTCGCCGCCGCTGGACTTCCACGTGACCGACTCGTACTTCATCGTGGCGCACCTGCACTACGTGCTGTTCGGCACCGTGGTGTTCGCGATGTTCGCGGGTTTCTACTTCTGGTGGCCCAAGCTCACCGGGAAGATGCTGGACGAACGGCTTGGCAAGATCCATTTCTGGCTGCTGTTCCCCGGCTTCCAGCTCACGTTCCTGGTGCAGCACTGGCTCGGCGCGGAGGGGATGCCCCGCAGGTACGCCGACTACCTGCCCGCCGACGGCTTCACCCTCCTGAACACACTCTCCTCGGCGGGGGCGTTCCTGCTCGGCGCGTCCACCCTGCCCTTCCTCTACAACGTCTGGCACACCTCGCGCCATGGACGGCGGGTCACCGTGAACGACCCCTGGGGGTACGGGCGCGCCCTGGAGTGGGCGACCTCCTGCCCGCCACCGCGGCACAACTTCGACGCGCTGCCCCGGATCCGCTCCGAGGCCCCCGCCTTCGACCTGCACCACCCCGACATCGTCCAGCGGGCGGAACTGGAGGGACGCCGATGAAGGTGGAAGCCCTGCTCTTCGGCGGCGTCGCACTCTTCTTCGGCGGCACCGCCGCCCTGTACGGCGTCTGGTCGGGCGAGCCGGCCGGCACGGCGGCGCTGGTCATCGCCTGCGGAATGGCGGCGCTGGTCTCCTTCTTCTGCCTGATCCAGTACCGGCGCAAGGGGGTGCGCCCGCAGGACCGCCGCGAGGCCGAGGTCGCCGACGCCGCCGGGCCGCTGGAGTTCTTCCCGCCCGAGAGCACCTGGCCGATCACCACCGCGCTGGGCTTCTCGGTCAGCGCGCTGGGCGTGGTCTACGGGCTGTGGCTGTTCCTCATCGGTCTCGGGGTGCTGGTGCGGGGGGTGGCGGGGATGGCGTTCCAGTACGTACACCGGGGCGAGTGACCACCGGTCCCGCCGGGGCTCCGGGGCGGCGCGACTCGACGGGGCGGTGGTCGCTCTCGTAGCCCCCGGCGATGGACTGCCGCACCTCGCCGGTCTCCTCGCCCTCGGCGAGGACCTCCTGCTCCTTGGCCAGCAGGGCGTGACACAGGGCCCGGGTGGCCAGGAAGGCGACGACGGGTGCCAGCACGAGCGAGATCCGCAGCACCCAGGTGATCGTGTTCACGGAGACCCGGAAGGTGGCGGCGATGACGTCGTTGCCGCCCTCCAGCAGCAGCACGCCGTAGAACACGAGCCCGGCGACGCCGAGGCCGGTGCGCACGGGGCGCTCCCGCGGCCGGTCGCACAGGTGGTGCTCCTGGTGCCACTCCCCCGTCAGCCACTGCTCGGCGAACGGGTACGCGTACAGGACGGCGAACAGCAGCCCCGGCAGGACCACCGCCGGCAGGAAGGCGTTCCACATGATCGTGTGCCCGGCCACGTTCGTCTCCCAGGCCGGCATCAACCGCAGCGAGCCCTCCAGGAATCCGACGTACCAGTCCGGCTGGGAGCCCGTGGACGCCTGGTCCGGCTGGTAGGGGCCGTACGTCCACACCGGGTTGATCTGGGCGATCCCGGCGAGCAGGAACAACACGCCGAAGACGGTGAACTGCAGGCCCAGCGAAGAGGCGGTGAACTCGGGGAAGAGCGGTTTGCCCCGCACGTTGCGATTGCTGCGCCCCGGGCCGCGCCACTGGGTGTGCTTCAGGTAGAAGACGAGGATCAGGTGCACGACGACCAGCCCGATCAGGACGCCCGGCAGCAGCAGGATGTGCAGGCTGTACAGGCGGGGGATGATCTCGTGCCCCGGGAACTGGCCGCCGAACACGAAGAAACTGGCGTAGGTGCCGATCACCGGCAGGGACAGCATGATCGCGTGGGCGATGCGCAGCCCGGTGCCGGAGAGCAGGTCGTCGGGCAGGGAGTAGCCCGCGAAGCCCTCGGCGATGGCCAGGGCGAACAGCGTGACCCCGATGACCCAGTTGATCTCCCTGGGCCTGCGGAAGGCGCCGGTGAAGAAGATCCGCAGCAGGTGCGCGCCGATCGCGGCGACGAAGACGAGCGCCGCCCAATGGTGGGCCTGGCGCAGCAGCAGCCCGCCGCGGATGTCGAAGCTGATGCGCAGGGTGGAGTCGAACGCCTCCGACATGAGCACCCCGCGCAGCGGCGTGTACGACCCGGAGTAGGCGACCTCGCGCATGCCGGGCTGGAAGAACAGCGTCAGCCATACGCCGGTCAGGACCAGCAGGACCAGGCTGTACAGAGCGAGTTCGCCGAGCAGGAACGACCAGTGCTCGGGGAACGCCTTGCGCATCAGCCCGCCGCCCTCGGACAGCGGCAGCCGGGCGTCCAGGAAG
The DNA here is from genome assembly GCF_044754605.1 of Streptomyces sp. NPDC093064. NCBI lineage: Bacteria > Bacillati > Actinomycetota > Actinomycetes > Kitasatosporales > Streptomycetaceae > Streptomyces > Streptomyces sp. NPDC093064. The sequence continues at coordinate 298,222 of NZ_JBIVPK010000005.1, read as the reverse complement.
CCGGTGAAGCGCTCACCGGCCCCGGCGCCGCGTACGGGGCGCCCGCGCCGTGCCGGGCTCACGGCTCCTCCGCTCCGCCGCCCTCGTCCCGGCCGCCTTCGCCCGCCTCCGGGGCCGACCGCGCGGCCCTCTCCACACCGGCCTCGATCTCGGTGCGCGGCTTGCCCTCGTCGCTCGCGTACTCGCTCAGGGCGGCCTGGAGGTCACGGGCCAGGTCCCGCCAGGCCCGCCACGCCGTCTCGTACGTCTCGCTCTGCGTTCCGGTCCACTGCGCCTGCGCGGGCGGTCCGTAGTTCTGCCGCAGCTGCTCGACCCGGTCGTGTGCCTCGTCGGCCGCCCGCTGCTTGGCCACGAGCTCTTCGAAGGTGTGTGACACAGCCCAGGACCCTAAGCACGACCGGCGCACGCGGCGGTCCCGACCTGCCGGGCGGGGACACGGCGCACCCGTGTGGCGGGTCGCGGGGCCGCGGGCGGTCTCAGAGCGCCAGCTCGCTCCACACCTGCTTGCCGCCGCCGGCCGGCACGGTGCCCCAGGCCGCCGACATGGCCTCGACGAGGAGGATGCCCCGGCCGCCGGTGGCCTGCCAGCCGATGCTGGTCGGCTTGACCGGGGTGCGGGGCGAGGCGTCGGCGACGGCGACGCGCAGCCGCCGGTTGACGAGGGTGAGGTCCAGGCGGACCTGGCCGTCGGTGTGCACGAGGGCGTTGGTGACCAGCTCGGACACGACGAGGAGCACGGCGTCGGTGTCTTCCGTGACGCCCCAGGAGCGCAGGGTGCGCCGGGTGAAGCGGCGGGCGTGCCGGACGGCCTCGGGCACCCGCCACACCGACCAGCTCTCCCTGAGAGGGCGTACGGCCATGCCGTCGTAGCGCATCAGCAGCAGCGCGATGTCGTCGTCGCGGCGCACGCCGGTCAGCAGGACGTCGGCGACCAGGCCGAGGTGGGAGGGGTCGGCGGCGGCCAGGTCGCGGGCGAGTCGGGCCATGCCCTCGTCGATGTCGGCGTCCGCGGACTCCACCAGCCCGTCGGTGGTCAGGGCGAGCACCGTGCCGGGTTGCAGGCGCAGCGGGGTCATCGGGAAGTCGGCCTGCGTCAGTACGCCGAGCGGGGGCCCGCCCTCGGCCTCCGCTATCTCGGTGCGGCCGTCCGGGTGGCGCAGCACCGGCGGGGGGTGTCCGGCGCGTACGCACCAGGCAGAGCCCTGCTCCATGTCGACCTCGACGTAGGCGCAGGTGGCGAACAGGTCGGTCTCCATCTCCAGCAGGAGGCGGTTGGCGTGCGAGACCACCACGTCCGGCGGGTGGCCCTCGGCGGCGTAGGCGCGCAGGGCGGTGCGCATCTGGCCCATCAGGGTGGCGGCGCCCGCGTTGTGGCCCTGCACGTCGCCGATGACGAGGGCCACGTGGTGGTCGGGCAGCGGGATCACGTCGTACCAGTCGCCCCCGACCTCCAGTCCGGCGGTGGCCGGCAGATAGCGGGCCACCGCCTCGGCACCGGGCAGTTCCGGCAGTCGGCTGGGCAGCAGGGTGCGCTGGAGCATGCCGACGAGTTCGTGCTCGGCGTCGAAGGCGCGGGCGCGCAGCAGGGCCTGCCCGGCCAGGCCCGCCGAGGCGGTGAGCAGGGCGCGTTCGTCGGGACCGAAGTCGTGCGGGGTGTCCCAGCCGATCAGGCAGGCGCCCGCCATGCGGCCGGCCGCGGGCAGCGGCAGCACCGCGAGGCCGCCCGGGCCGACGTCGGCGAGGGCCGGTTCGAGGGTGGCACCGGCGGGCCAGATCTGGGCGCGGCCCTCGCGCAGGGCGGCGGCCAGGGTGGGCATGGCCCGCACCGGCGCGTCCGGCCACTCGGTGCGCCACTGAAGGCGCCACAGCTCGGGCCAGGCCTCCGGTTCGGGCGGGTCGAGGACGGTGACGACGAGCCGGTCGTTCTCCAGCTCGGCCAGCGCGATCCGGTCGGCCCGCAGCGGTGCGCGCAGCGCGGCCACCACGGCCTGGCCGACGTCCCGGACGGTGCCCGCGGTCGCCAGGGCCGCGGCGAGCCGCTGGACGCGGGCGACGTCGTTGACGCCGGGGCGCAGCGTGGAGGCGTCGGCGACGGTGCCGACCAGGCGGGCCGGGCGGCCCTCGCCGCCGGGCAGCAGCCGTCCGCGCAGCCGCAGCCACCTGGGTTGGCCGCCCGGTCGCAGGGCGCGGAACTCCAACTCGCGCTCGCCGATCGACATGTGGTCGGCCTCGACCACGGACATCAGGGACGGCAGGTCCTCCGGCACGGTCAGCGCGAGCAGCGTCTCCACCTTGCCGTCGAAGCCGGACCGGCCGATGCCGAACAGGTCCAGGATGCGATCGCCGACCTCCACGCGCCCGCTGTCCATGGCGAGGCTGAACGCGTCCGGCGGCAGCTCCTCGCCCTGGGCGGCCTCCGCGGCGTCGGGGCACGCGACGGCCTTGGCGATCAGTTCGAGGCACGCCCGGTCCTCGCCGTCGAAGCCGCCCGGCTCGTCGGTGACGGCGAGCAGCACGCCGCCGTCCGGCCCGCGCAGGGGTAACGCGGCCAGGAAGAAGACGTCTCCGGCCGGCATCCGCCGGAAGTCGGCGGAGCCGGCGAGCTCCTCGGGTCGCAGCCACACGGGCCGGCCGGTGCGGCATGCGTCGGCCGCCGGGGACCGTCCGGCCAGGGGGTAGCTGTCCCGCAGCCCGTACAGGGTCCGTGGGACACCGACCGACTCGGACACGCACAGCACCTCGCCCGTCGCGGCACGGACGTAGACGCCGGCGAACGCGGCCCCGGTGAAGACCAGGGCCTGCTCCAGCACGCGGCGCAGCCGGTCGGCGGAGGCCGGTGCGGAGGCGAGCGTTCTGAGAGCGAGTTCGGCCCGCGGGGTTCTCGTTCTTCGTGCAGTAGCGCCCTCACTGACCACATTGGTCATTACAGCGTGTATCGGACGTTTACGCAGCCCCTGTGACAGTTCCGGGAGTTCCGGGGTGGACGATGCCCGAAAGGTTCGACCGTGTGGCGGAGCGCACGGCTGTCGGACGACGGATCGGTCCGGCCCTCCGCCGGGAGGGCCGGACCGATCCACTGACCGGCAGGCACCGCCGGCCGGAAGGCCGGTCGGTGGCGTGGGGGGAGCCGGTCAGCGGCCCGGGGCGAGCGACTCAGGGGGTAGCCGCCCGGGGGCCGTTCAGGGGGTCCGGGTGCGCCCGGAGCCGTACGCGGGGCCGGACTGCTGGTCACCCGCACCGGACTGGCCGGCGGACCGGTTCGCGCCGGACTGGTCGGCACCGGACTGCTGGTCGCTCGCGACTCCCGCGTCGCCGGCCGCGTCGCCGCCACCGCCGCCCGCGCCAACCGTCGCGCCCGTCGCCTGGAGGGCGGTGGTGACCGGCTGGAAGAAGGTCTCGCCGCCACGGGTGCAGTCGCCGCTGCCGCCCGAGGTGAGGCCGACCGCGCCGCCGTCCTGTGTGAACAGGGGGCCACCGCTGTCGCCGGGCTCGGCGCAGACGTTGGTCTGGATGAGGCCCGTGACGGTGTCGACACCGCCGGTCTCGCTCTGGAAGTTGACGGTGGCGTCGAGGCCGGTGACCGTGCCGTTGTGCAGTCCGGTGGTGCTGCCCATGCGGAACACCGTCGCGCCGACGGTGGCCTCGGCCGCCCCGGTGATCTCGACGCTCTGCCCGTTGCCGACGTCGACCGCGCTCGGTGCCTGCGTGTTCGGGTCGTCGTACGTGACGAGGGCGAGGTCGCTGCCAGGGAAGGTGGCCTGGTCCACCGTGGCCACCGGCGCGCCGTTCTGGGAATCGGACCACTGCTCGGCCGCGACGCCGCAGTGCCCGGCGGTCAGGAAGGCGGGGCTGCCGTCGCCCGCGGTGACGTTGAAGCCGAGGGAGCAGCGGACGGTGCCGCCCTGCGTCCGGGAGAAGATGGCGTCGCCGCCGGAGGCGAAGGTCTTGAAGGTGCCGGCGGACTTCTTCAGGGTCGCCATGCCGGAGCCGAGGACGCGGACGGTGGACTGGAGCCTGTTCCAGTTGGCGCCGGTGACCGTGCTGTCGGCGGTGACCACGACCTTGTTGGTGCGCGGGTCGACGGCCCAGGAGGTGCCGGGGATGGTGGCATCGGCCTTCAGGGTCCGCGCCGCGGACTTCAGGGCGGCGGTGCTGTTGCCGACCTGGCGGACGGTCACGCCCGCCTTCTTCGCCCGGAGGACCATGCCGGCGTCGCCGCCCGCCACGTTGACGACGAGCCGCCGTTCGGCGCTGTCGTAGTAGGAGCCCGCGAAGGAGTCCCCGAGCTCCGTGGCGAGCCGCGCGGAAAGGCCCGAGGCGTCCGCGGCCCTGAGGGTCCTGGGAGTGGCGTCGTCCGCCGCGCCGTCCTGGGAGGCGTTGGCGTTCGGGAGCAGCACCGCCACCGCACCCAGCGCCACCACGCCGCCCGCCGCTATCGCGGCCTTGCGCTTCGGAATTCGCTTGTGACTCAAACTTCTCGACCTCCTGGGGACGGGGCCTGCACCGCCGTCCGGTGGCGGTTGGGGGACGCCTGGACGGCTGTTGGTACGCAGGGGGCAGGCACCGCGTTCAATCCCGATCGCCAACTCGTCACGAGCCATGCTGAATCGGTCAACTCCCAAGCTCAGCAGGGGCTGAGGGAACGCTCCGCGACCGCACGGCGACGGTCGGTTGCGAACAGGAAGTGGAATTCGGGCTTCAGCAAATCTGCACATCGAATGCCCAACGAAGTCACCACGGTCGGAGGATCTGCACAACGGCGCGTCCCCTACGAGGGCTTCGGCGCCCGGTTCCGGACGCACCGGCGCAGGGGCAAGGGAGGCGGTGCGCCGATGCGGTGCGGCGTGTGAAGAAGTCGCCGCCATGCCGTTGCCGAGCCTGCACGCTTCTCCGGTCGCACCGACAAGTGCCCTGGTGGGGGCCCTGGTTGAGTGGAAGCGACGGGCCGCACCGTGCTTACATCCATCGCAGCGCGGGACCCCAGCCGGGCGCTCGGGAAACGGGGCCCGGTACCCACGCTCGCGGCCGTCTTTCCCCGAAGAAGGCCGCTCCCCCCTTGTGAGACATCCATATGAAGGGACGTTCCATCATGAACTCCACCCCCCAGGTTGAGACCGTCGAGATCTCCGACGCCGAGCTCGACAACGTCTCCGGCGGTCTGTCCGTGAACGCTCTGGGCACCGCCACCGGCCTGGTGGACAGCGTTGTCCCGGTCTCCGGCGTGGTGGACACGGCCGTCGGCACGGTCGAGGGTGCCACCGGTCTGAGCACCGCCCCGGTCGCCGGCCTGGTCGCCGGTCTCTGATCGCACCTCGTCGCCGCGAGTCCCGGAACCGCACGCCGGTTCCGGGGCTCGCGGTTGCCGCAGGAAGCCGTAACGTGCAGTTCCGACAACAGGCACTCGCCAAGCTCCAGTCGCCGGAAGAACTCGACCTCCCGGTGCGGCTCGCCCGCCCCCAGGGATGGCTCGCCCTGTCCGTCACCCTCGTCGCCATGGCGGCCGCGTCCCTGTGGGCCGTGACCGGATCGGTGGCGTCGACCGTCGGCGCGCCGGCCATCCTCACGCACGGGCAGGGCAGTTACGTCCTGCAGAGCCCGGTCGCCGGACAGGTCACCGCGGTCCTCGCCAAGGAGGGCGAGCGGCTGCCCGCGAACTCTCCCGTGCTCAGGGTGCGTACCGGCCAGGGCGAGGAGACCGTGCGCACGGTCGCCGCCGGCCGGATCACCACGCTCGCCGCCACCCTCGGCCAGATCGTGTCCACCGGCGCGAACGTCGCCGCCGTGGAGAAGGTCGCCCGCGCCTCCGACCCGCTGTACGCGACCGTGTACGTGCCCGCCGAGAACGCCGCCGCCATTCCCGCCGGCGCCTCGGTCGACCTGACCGTCTCCTCGGTGCCCGCCCAGCGCTACGGCGTGCTGCGCGGCCATGTGAAGACGGTGGACCGGTCGGCCCAGTCCGCCCAGCGGATCGCCGCCTTCCTCGGGGACGGCCAACTGGGCGAGCAGTTCACCCGGAAGGGCCGGCCCGTCGCCGTACTCGTACGGCTCGACATCTCGTCCGCGACGGAGAGCGGCCTCGCGTGGTCGTCCGCCGGCGGGCCGCCGTACCGGCTCGACTCCATGACCCCGGCCGCCGCCTCGATCCGGCTGGCCGACCAGCGTCCCCTCGATTGGCTGCTGCCGTGACCACCACCCAGGAGACCCGCGGCCGCCGGCGCGCCGCCCGGCCCGGACGGCCCGTCCCCAAGGCACGGGGCGGGACCGTCCGCACGCCCACCGTGCTCCAGATGGAGGCCGTGGAGTGCGGGGCCGCCTCGCTCGCCATGGTCCTCGGCCACTACGGCCGCCATGTCCCCCTGGAGGAGCTGCGCATCGCCTGCGGCGTTTCCCGGGACGGCTCACGGGCGAGCAACCTGCTGAAGGCGGCCCGCAGTTACGGTCTGACGGCCAAGGGCATGCAGATGGACACCGCCGCGCTCGCGGCGGTGAAGGCGCCCGCCGTCCTCTTCTGGGAGTTCAACCACTACGTCGTCTACGACGGCATGGGCCGCCGCCTCGGCCGGCGCGGGGTGTTCGTCAACGACCCCGGCAAGGGCCGCCGGTTCGTGCCCATGGAGGACTTCGACACCAGCTACACCGGTGTCGTGCTGGTGACGGAGCCCGGCGAGGACTTCGAGCGGGGCGGCCGCAAGCCCGGAGTCCTGGGCGCCCTACCGGCCCGGATGCGCGGCACCGCGGGGACGATGCCGGCGGCGGTGCTGGCCAGTCTGCTGCTGGTCGTGGTCGGCGCGGCGGTGCCCGCGCTCAGCCGGACCTACATCGACACCTATCTGATCGGCGGCCAGACCTCGCTCCTGGGCGTGCTGTTCGCGTCGATGGGCGCGTGCGTGCTGCTCACCGTCGTGCTGACCTGGTTGCAGCAGGCCAACCTGCTGCACGGGCGCGTCATCTCCTCCACGCTCGCCAGCGCCCGCTTCCTGCGGCATCTGCTGCGGCTGCCGGTCACGTTCTTCGCCCAGCGCAGCCCGGCCGACCTGGTGCAGCGGCTGGCCTCCAACGACCAGGTGGCCGAGACACTCGCCCGCGACCTGGCCGCGGCCGGCGTCGACGCGGTGGTCGTGGTGCTGTACACGCTGCTGCTCTACACCTACGACCCGCAGCTCACGTTCGTCGGCATCGGCGTGGCCCTGCTGAACGTCGTGGCGATGCGGGTCGTCGTACGGCTGCGCGCCACCCGGACGGCGAAGCTGCGCGCGGACAACGCCCGGCTGACCAACACCGCCTACACCGGGCTCCAGTTGATCGAGACGATGAAGGCGACCGGCGGCGAGGACGGCTACTTCCGCAAGTGGGCCGGACAGCACGCCGCCACCCTGGAGGAGCAGCAGCGGCTCGGGGTGCCGAGCGCCTGGCTGGGCGTGGTCGCACCGGCGCTCGCCACGCTCAACAGCGCGCTGATCCTGTGGATCGGCGGGATGCGGGCCGTCGAGGGGCACATCTCGGTCGGACTGCTGGTCGCGTTCCAGGCGCTGGTGACCCGGTTCACCGCGCCGCTGACCCGGCTCAACGGCGTCGCGGGCCGCATCCAGGACTTCGCGGCGGACGTGGCCCGGCTCAAGGACGTCGAGAACTTCCAGGCCGACCCCCTCTACACCCGCCCCGGCGGCGGGGACTCCACCCGCCGGCTGCACGGGCACGTGGAGCTGGAGAACATCAGCTTCGGCTACAGCCCGCTGGACAAGCCGCTGCTGACCGGCTTCGACCTGACCGTCGGACCGGGCCGGCAGGTGGCGCTCGTCGGCGGCTCGGGCAGCGGCAAGTCGACGGTCTCCCGCCTGATCTCGGGCCTGTACACGCCCTGGGACGGAGTGATCCGCATCGACGGGCAGCGTCTGGAGGACATCCCGCGCGGGGCGCTGGCGGCCTCCGTGTCCTTCGTCGACCAGGACGTGTTCCTCTTCGAGGGCACGGTCCGCGACAACGTGGCCCTGTGGGACCCGTCGATCCCGGACGACGCCGTGGTGGAGGCGCTGCGCGACGCGGCCCTGTACGAGGTCGTGACGCGCCGCCCCGGCGGCATCCACAGCGGGGTCGAGCAGGACGGCCGCAACTTCTCCGGCGGGCAGCGCCAACGCCTGGAGATCGCCCGCGCGTTGGTGCGCCGGCCCAGCATCCTCGTGCTCGACGAGGTGACCAGCGCCCTGGACGCCGAGACCGAGCAGGCCGTGATGGACAACCTGCGGCGGCGCGGCTGCGCCTGCGTGGTGATCGCGCACCGGCTGTCCACCGTGCGCGACAGCGACGAGATCGTCGTGCTCCAGCACGGCACGGTCGTCGAACGCGGGCGGCACGAGGACCTGGTGGCGCGCGGCGGCGCGTACGCGGCGCTGGTCAGGGAGCGGTGAGATGACGACAGCGGACGAGCCGGACCTGGTATTGGGGGCGCTCGGCTCCCTGGGCACGCCGATCGACTGCTCGGGCTTCAACCGGCTCGACCTGGCGGGCCCCCAGGAGCTGTGGCTGATCGCGGCCGGCGCGGTGGACCTGTTCGCGGTCGACGCGGCGCAGCAGGGGCACTGGCACCACTTGGGCCGGCTGGAGGCGGGCTCGCTGCTGCTCGGTCCCGTAGCGGGCCCGCGGCACACCCTGGTCGCGCGCCCGCTGCGGGACTGCGTCGTGCGCCGCATCGGGCTGCGCGAGCTGTACCAGCCGGCCGGCACCCAGACCTGGTCGTACGACGAGTACGGCAACCCCCAGTACGTGCCGCCGCAGACCAGCCCGCTGGAGTACGCCCTCGCGCTCGGCGTCGGCCGCGGCCTGTCCGTGCTCTTCCAGGCGCCGATGGCCGAGGAACGGGCGGCGGCGCCCACGGACGACGACGTGTTCTGGATGCAGGTCCCGCCGGGCAGCGTGCAGTACGGGTCGCTGTACGGCGCTCAGGCCGCGGCCGATCTGCTGATGGACCCCGCCCTGTGGCAGAGCATGGTCGATCAGCAGTACCGGCTGCTGACCGCCCTGGACCGCTGGATCGAACAGCTGGAGCACACCCACGAGACCCGGACGGCGGCCGGTATCAAGGCCGGTGAGGCCGTGCGCGCCCAGGCCGACCGGACGCTGCTGGCGTCCATCGGCCGGTCCTCGGCGGGGCGGCCCACGGCCGCCGACACCGACGCCGGCTACGCGGCCTGCGAACTGGTCGCCCGGGCCGCCGGGATCACGCTGGCCGCACCGCCCCAGGCCGGCACCGAGAGCGACCGGCTTGACCCGGTGGAGCGGGTCGCCCTGGCCTCCCGGGTGCGCACCAGGGCCGTACGTCTTCAGGGCCGCTGGTGGCGGGAGAACATCGGCCCGCTGGTGGGCCACCGGGCGCTGTCCGGGGCGCCGGTCGCGCTGCTGTGGCGGCGCGGCGGATACGTCGCCGTGCACCCGGCCACCGGGCGGGAGAACCCGGTGGAGAAGGCGAACGCGGAGGAGTTCGAGCCGCGCGCGGTGATGTTCTACCGGCCGCTGCCCGACCGACGGCTCAGCCCGGTCGGGCTGCTGCGGTTCAGTCTGCGCGGTACCGGCGGCGATCTGCTGAACCTGCTGTCCGCCGGGCTGGTCACGGTCGTCCTGGGGGCACTGGTTCCCATCGCGACCGGCAAGGTGCTCGGCGAGTACGTGCCCAGGGCCGAGCAGGGCCTGATCGTGCAGGCGTGTCTGGCCGTGATCATCAGCAGCGTGGTGGCGGCCGCCTTCATGCTTCTGCAGAACCTCACCGTCCTGCGGCTGGAGGGGCGTATCGAGGCCACCCTCCAGTCGGCCGTGTGGGACCGGCTGCTGCGGCTGCCGACGAAGTTCTTCACCCAGCGGTCCACCGGCGAGCTGGCGAGCGCGGCCATGGGGGTCAGCGCGATCCGCCGGCTGCTGGCGGGGGTCGGCCCGGTGGTCGTCCAGTCGGTGACCGTGGGCGCGATGAACCTGGGGCTGCTGTTCTGGTACAGCGCCTCCATGGCGCTGGCGGCGCTCGGCATGCTCGTGGTGATCGGCGCCGTGTTCCTCGGGCTCGGGCTGTGGCAGGCGCGGTGGCAGCGGCGTCTTGTGGTGCTCACCAACAAGCTGAACAACCAGGCCTTCCAGACGCTGCGGGGGCTGCCGAAGCTGCGGGTGGCGGCGGCCGAGAACTACGCGTACGCCGCCTGGGCGTCCCAGTTCGCGCACAGCCGTGAGCTTCAGCAGAAGGTGGGCCGGATCAAGAACCTCACCACGGTGCTGGGCGCCGTGTACCTGCCGGTGTGCACGCTGCTGATGTTCATGCTGCTGGCCGGCCCGGCGCGCGGCTCGATGTCGGCGGCGGCGTTCCTGGCCTTCAACACCTCGGTGACGATGCTGCTGACCTCGGTCACCCAGCTGACCGGCGCCTTCGTCTCGGCGGTGGCCGCGCTGCCGCTGCTGGAGGAGATCAGGCCGGTGCTGGACGCCACGCCGGAGGTGCGCACGGCCAGTACCCGGCCGGGGCCGCTGTCCGGCGCGATCGAGGCGCGGCGGCTGTCGTTCCGCCACACCGACGACGGGCCGCTGGTCCTCGACGACGTGTCCTTCGAGGTGCGGCCGGGCGAGTTCGTGGCGATCGTCGGACCCAGCGGCTGCGGCAAGTCGACGCTGCTGAGGCTGCTGATCGGGTTCGACCGGCCGCTGTCCGGCAGCGTGCTGTACGACGGCCAGGACCTGGCGGCCCTGGACCAGTCGGCCGTGCGGCGGCAGTGCGGGGTCGTGCTCCAGCACGCGCAGCCGTTCACCGGTTCCCTCCTGGACGTCATCCGCGGCACGGAGCCGTGCACGGCCGAGGAGGCGATGGCGGCGGCCGAGCTGGCGGGGCTGGCGCGGGACATCGAGCGGATGCCGATGGGTCTGCACACGATCGTCTCGGGCAGTGGCGCGGTCTCCGGCGGCCAGCGGCAGCGGCTGATGATCGCCCAGGCCCTGGTGCGCCGGCCGCGGATCCTCTTCTTCGACGAGGCGACCAGCGCGCTGGACAACGACACGCAGCGCACGGTGATCGAGAGCACCCGCAAGCTCAACGCCACCCGCGTCGTCATCGCACACCGGCTGTCGACGGTGCTGGACGCCGACCGGGTCGTCGTGATGGAGGACGGCAAGGTCATCCAGCAGGGGCCGCCGGCCGAACTGCTCGCGGACACGGGCGGGCGGCTGCACGAACTGGTGCGGCGGCAGATGGCGTGAGGTCCGGTCCGGGCCGTTCGGTCCTGGCCCAGGTGGTTCAGTCCTGGCCCGGGACGGGGGCTCCGGAGGGGACTCCGGCGGCGATGTACGCCTCGTAGAAGCCCTTCCACGGGGCGTGGACCCCGGCGTGCGGTCCCTCGAAGCGCTCGCCGCGCGCCCTGGTGTCCAGGGCGGCCAGGCAGACCTCCCAGCCGGCGCCGTTGCGGGCAGCGGTGTCCTCGGCGGCGAGGATGTCGGTGAGGGTGAAGCGGGTGTGCCTGTCGTCGATTTCCTCGAGGTCGAAGTGGAGTTCGCTGCCTCCCCACTCGAAGGACAGGTGCCCGGGCGGGTCGACGGCGAGCACGGTGCCGGTGAACTCCTCCGCGCCCGTCTCCCCGCGGAAGACGATGGTGCCGCCGGGCCGCAGGTCCATCTCGGCGCGGAACGGGAACCACTGCGCGAGTTCCCCGGGGTCGGTCACGAAGTGCCAGACGCGGTCCACGGGGTGGCCGTAGGAACGGGTGAAGCGAAGGGCGGGGCGGCCGTCGCCGAGCCGCAGAAAGGTGCCGGTGAGGTCGGCGGGCATGGGGATCAGTCCTTCGTCTGCTCGGAGGGTCGGGCGTCGACGGAATGTACCGGGCCGGGCCCGTACGGGGCGCATGGAACCGCCGGGGCGGTCGCGACGGCCCTCACCCAGAGGCACTCCGGCCGATGCCAGGGGCCGGCGGGCGGCCCCACTCCGCCCGCCGGTCCCTTTGTACGGAATCGCCCGGTCCCCGCGGCAGGGCCCGCACTCCCCAGTCACGGGACCCTTCAGGTGTGCGCGGGGAACGCGCGATCCCGGCTCTCAGAACGCGAAGAAGCTCGTCACCGAAGCGTTCTTCACGCACTCGTTGGCATAGGCGCGCTCGTAGGAGACGCGCCTGCCCTGCCAGACGCCCTGGGCCGTGACCACCACGGGGTTGTACTCCCTGGTGCACGCCACCCGGTCGTTCGCCGTCAGCGCCGTGAAGTCACCGTCCGCACCGCGCAGTTCCGCGCACGCCTCGGTCGCGGCCGGGTGCGTGCCGGAGGGCGCCGGCGCGCAGCTCAGGGTGACGGCGCGCTCCGGTGCGGCGTTCGCCGCGGCGACGCCGTGGCCCACGGTGAGCACCAGGGCCGAGGGGGCGTAGAGCCCGGCGGTGGCCGGTGCGGGGCCGGCGAGGGCCGGCGCCGTGAGGGGCCCGCAGACGGCGGTGGCCGTCAGGCCGAGGGTCGCTGCCCAGCGCGCGGTGTTCCGCATCGTGTACTTCCTTCCGCTGGAAGTCGTCGGGTGCCGGCCCGGCTCGGTCGGTGCCGGAGCGGCGTGCCGGAGTCTGCCGAGTCCGCGGCGGAAACTCACGTCGAACCCGCGGGTTTCGGTAACCTTGCGTATTGAATCAGTGGCTCGAAGTCACGGAACGCCGGGGCGACAACCCTTTGCCCATGGGCCCGGCGATCATCGGATCCGGCCGGATGGCCTGTTTTCCCGCGCTCGCCAATCGTCCTGAAACACTCCCGTTCCGCTCTCGGCGGACTTGCCCGCGACCCCTTGTGTTCATGTTCGAGCCGCGTAATCGTCATTACATGATTACGACAGAGCAGCGAGAGAAAGTGCGCGGCTGGTTCGCCGGCCGTCTGCCGGACGATCTGTTCGAGGAACTGGTCGAAGTGGCGTTGGATCGCGAGGAGATCACCGTCATCGGCCGGATTCCCGCCCCCCGGCTCGCCGGGGACGCCGGACCCGCGGAGCGGGAGGCGGCCGTCGAGGGCCGGGTGCGGGAGTTCCGGGAGCGCACCCGCGAGGGCCGGATCGCGGTGGCCCGCGAGGCCGAGCACCGGTTCGGCCGGAAGGTGTCCTGGGGCGTGGAGTGCGCCGGGCGGCGGGCCCTGTTCACGCATGTCGCCGCGCCCGTCATGACCCGGCTGCGCCAGCCCGAGCGCCAGGTCCTCGACACCCTGATCGCGGGTGGCGTCGCCCGCAGCCGCAGCGACGCCCTCGCCTGGTGCGTGCGCCTGGTCCAGCAGCACACCGACGACTGGCTCGGCGAACTGCGCGCGTCGCTGGAGCACGTACAGCGGGTCCGGGCGCAGGGACCCGATGCCCGGCCCGAGGACACCCACGACGAGGACACCCACGACGAGGAGACTCACGACGAGGACGGCCGCGGCCGGGGCACCCGCGGCGGGGAGGGGTGAGCGGAGGGTGGAGGATTCATCCACCGGTGGCGTGAAAGATGGACGAACCGTCCTCTGGTGCGGCTCACGCACGGCGCCTTAGCGTCAGCGGACCCCCGAGGACGGTGCCCTTCCCGCCGCACACCCCGCGCCGGCGAGCGCCCGTCCACCCGCCGCGCCACCACGCGCTCCACCGCCGTCCTCCGATGGAGCCCCCATGTCCTCGCAGCAGTCACCGCAGGCCCAGCCGCCCGCCCCCTCCCCCGCCGCGCCGTCCCTCACCGAGGTCGAGACCCACGGCATCGAGCGCATCCCCGACGCCGACCGCTCCGCCAGGCCCCTGGACCTGTTCCGCATCGCCTTCGGCGGCGCGAACACCTTCTCCACCTGTGTGCTGGGCGCCTTCCCGATCCTGTTCGGCCTCTCCTTCTGGCAGGGCCTGGCGGCCACCGTCCTCGGGGTCGTCGCGGGCGCGCTGATCCTGTGCCCGATGGCGGTGTTCGGCCCCGTCAACGGCACCAACAACGCGGTCTCGTCCTCGGCGCACCTGGGTGTCCACGGCCGCGTGGTCGGCTCGTTCCTGTCGCTGCTGACCGCCACCGCGTTCTTCTCCATCTCGGTGTGGAGCTCCGGCGACGCCCTGGTCGGCGGCGCGCACCGGCTCTTCGGCCTGCCGCGCGGCACCGCCTCGTACGCCGTCGCCTACGCGCTGTTCGCCGCGCTGGTCCTCGTGGTCTGCGTGTACGGCTTCCGCTTCATGCTGTTCGTCAACAAGATCGCGGTGACCTCCGCGAGCGTGCTGTTCCTGCTCGGCGCGGTCGCGTTCGCCGGCGACTTCGACCCGGGGTACGACGGGGTGTTCACCGCCTCGGCGGACGCGGCGACACGGTCGATGTTCTGGCCGTCGTTCATCGGCGCGGCCCTGATCGTGCTGTCCAACCCGGTCTCCTTCGGCGCGTTCCTCGGCGACTGGTCGCGCTACATCCCGGCCGACGCCCCGCGCCGCCGGGTGGTCGGCGCCGCGTTCCTGGCGCAGATCGCCACCCTGCTGCCGTTCGTCTTCGGCCTGGCGGCGGCGAGCATCATCGCCACCAAGGCCCCCGCGTACGTCGACCCGGCCGCTCCCGACTTCGTGGGCGGGCTGCTCGCGATCTCGCCGAGCTGGTTCTTCCTGCCGGTGTGCCTGCTCGCGCTGATCGGCGGCATGTCGACCGGCACGACCTCCCTGTACGGCACCGGACTGGACTTCGCCTCGGTGGTCCCGTGGCTGTCCCGGGTGCGGGCGACCGTGCTGGTCGGACTGCTGGCCTTCGCGTTCATCTTCATCGGGCGGTTCGCGCTGAACCTGGTGCAGTCGATCTCGACGTTCGCCACGATGATCGTCACCTGCACCACGCCGTGGATGGTCGTGATGATGCTCGGCTTCTACACCCGCCGCGGCTGGTACGACCCGGACGCGCTCCAGGTCTTCAACCGCCGTCAGCGCGGCGGCCGTTACTGGTTCACGCACGGCTGGAACTGGCGCGGCCTGACCGCCTGGTGGGTGTCGGCGCTGATCGGGGTGCTGTTCACCAACATCCCCGGGCAGTTCGTCGGCCCCCTGGGCGATGTGGCGAACGGCGTCGACATCAGCCTCCCGCTGTCGCTGGCGTCGGCCGCGGTGCTGTTCCTGGCGCTGCTGTGGCTGTTCCCCGAGCCCCGGGCGGTCTACGGCCCCGAGGGTCCGCGGCTGGCCCGTGCCGTCGACGTCCCGGTGCCGCCGGTCACCGGACCGGGCGCGCAGGAAGGCGGCGTGGCGGCGGCGCCCGCGAAGGCCGGCTGACCGGTCCTGGAGGGCTGCGCGCCGCTGCGGGCCGCCCTCCTCACCCGCGGCGCTGGGCCCTGTCGTCACATTCCCGCCTGCCCCTCGACGCCTGGCACGCACTCTCGCCACACCGGGCGAAAGCCCAAGTACGTCCAGTACGAGGACTTCCGCCCGGCACGCCGAGAGCACGCACCAGACGCCGCGGAGCCGCCCTTCGGGCGACGACGGGAATGTGACGACAGGGCCCAGGGTCGTTGTCACACCCTGCCGATACGTTGGCGGGCATGACTCATCTCGTATTGGTGGCGGGCGCGTGGCTGGGTGCGTGGGCGTGGGACGAGGTGGTGCCCGGCCTGCGGGAGGCCGGGCACGACGTCCACGCCCTCACCCTCGGCGGCCTCGCCGAGAAGAAGGACCTGCCGGCCGGTCAGCAGACCCACGTCCAGGACATCGTCGGTCATGTGGAGCGCCACGACCTGCGGGACGTCGTCCTGGTCGGGCACAGCTACTCGGGCATCCCGGTCGGGCAGGCGGCCGAGCGGATCGGCGGGCGGCTGCGGCGCGTGGTGTTCATCGACTCGGACGTCCCGGTCGACGGCCGGACGTTCCTCTCAGGGTTCGACAGCGACGACGTCCGACGGGCGCTCGACGCGAACGACGGCTGCTGGCCGCCGCTGCCCCCGGACGCCTACGCCGGCCAGGAGCTGACCGCCGAGCAGATCCACCGCATCCTCACCGAGGGCACGCCGCACCCCGGCGCCACGCTCACCGAGCCGGCCGTGCTGCGGCGTCCGGTCGGCGAGCTGCCGGCGACGTACGTCAAGTGCCTGCTGGACGGACCCGAGCCGCCGCCCGCCGTGGCCGAGGCGCTCAAGAGCGAGCGCTGGGAGCTGGTGGAGATGGACACCGGCCACTGGCCGATGTTTTCCCGTCCCCGCGAACTGGCCCGGATCCTGGTCGAGTCCGCGGCCGTGGACTGACGAGCAGGCGGTCCGCTCCCGGAGGTGCCGGCCCGCGCCTACCGGCCAGTATCGTCGGGTGACGCGCGTGACGGGCGACTTCGGGAGGGACAGATGGCGAAGCACTGGGCGGACTTCCAGTACGAGATCTATCTCAACGGCATGACGGGCGCGGTACCCCGGCTGCCCACCGACCTGACGCGCCTGGAGGAGCTGACCGAACAGCGGCTCGGCCCCGGCCCGGTGGGCTATGTGGCGGGCAGCGCGGGCAACGGCAGTACGGCGCGGGCCAACCGGGCCGCCCTGGACCGGCGCCGGATCGTGCCGCGCATGCTCCGGGACGTCCACGCGCGCGATCTGTCGGTGGAGGTGCTGGGCCGGGCCCTGCCGGCCCCGCTGGCGCTGGCGCCGATCGGGGTGCTGTCGATCCTGCACCCGGACGCGGAGCCGGCGGCGGCGCGGGCCGCCGCGGCGCAGGGTGTGCCGTTCGTCCTGTCGTCGGCCTCCAGTACGCCCATGGAGCAGGTCGCCGAGGCGATGGGGGGCGCCGAGCGCTGGTTCCAGCTGTACTGGGCCAAGGACCGCGAGGTGACCCGGAGCCTGTTGGGCCGGGCGAGGGCGTCCGGGTTCAGCGTCCTGGTGGTCACCCTGGACACTCCGCTGCTGGCCTGGCGGCCCCGCGACCTGGACCAGGCGTACCTGCCGTTCCTGCACGGAGTGGGCACCGCCAACTACTTCTCCGACCCGGCCTTCCGGGCGGGTCTGGCCAAGCCGGTGCACGAGGATCCCAACGCGGCGGTGCTGCACTTCGTGGGCATGTTCGCCGATCCCGGCAAGACCTGGCCGGATCTGGCCTTCCTGCGGGAGAACTGGGACGGCCCGATCGTCCTGAAGGGCGTCCTGCACCCCGACGACGCCCGCCTGGCCGCCGACGCCGGGATGAACGGCGTGGTGGTGTCCAACCACGGCGGGCGCCAGGTGGCCGGCTCCGTCGCGGCCGCCGACGCGCTGCCCCGGGTGGCCGAGGCGGTCGGCGACCGGCTGACGGTCCTGTTCGACAGCGGTGTGCGCACCGGGGACGACGTGTTCAAGGCGCTCGCCCTCGGTGCGCGGGCGGTGCTGCTGGGCCGGCCGTACGCGTACGGGCTCGGGCTGGACGGCCAGGCGGGCGTCGAGCACGTGCTCCGGTGTCTGCTCGCGGAGTTCGACCTCACGCTCGCCCTGGCGGGTCACGCCGGACCGGACACGGTCGGCGCGGGCGACCTCGTCGAGGACCCCGCCTGACCGGCCACGGCCGCTCACATGGTGACGTCCGGCGGTGCGGCCCGGCGGGCGGACGGCCTGCCCGGCCCGGCGACCGACAGCGGCCCCGGAGTCACCGACGCCGAGTCGGCCGCCCAGCGCTGCGCGGCGGTGCCGTCGCCGACCTTGACGACGATGTCCGCGTCCGCCTGCGGCGAGGCGGAGGTGAGGGCGAGTCCTTCGCCCCAGCGGGGCTGCAACTCTCCCTGCCCGCCCACGTCGTAGCGCACGTCGGGGCCCCGCCCGTCACCGGCCTCCGCGCAGGTGCCGAGGACGACCACGCCCGCGTCCGCGTGCGAGTCCAGGCACAGGCCGGGGTCGGCGACGCTGCGCAGCAGCCCGTCGTCCTCCAGCGTCCACCGCTGGCTCCAGGCCGAGGAGCACTCGGCCAGTGCGGTGGCGGCTCCGGCCTTCGGTTCGCCCCGGACGGCCAGGCACAGGCCGGCCGCGATGTTGCGCAGCCGGGTCTCCTCGGTCGACGGGGACGGCCCGGCGGTGCCGGGTGCCGCGGAACCTCCGGACGGGGCCTCGGAGTCGGCGCCGTGCACCGTGTCCCGGGTGCCGGACGCGCCGGTGGACGCGGCCGGGGCGGTGCCGTCGCCGTGCGACCACAGGCTGACGCCGAGCACGGTCGCGAGCAGGGAGGCGGAGACGAGGCCGAGGCCGGTGCGCAGCATCCGGGACGACCGCGGGCCGCCCTGGGCGCGGCGGACCGGCGCGGCGATCCGGGACAGCAGCCGGTGCCGGCCGCCTCCGGCCGGCCGTCCCCCGCCGTGCCGGGCGGAGCCCTTCGTGCGCGCGGCGTGCCCGGCGCGGCCCGGGCGGGAGTCGAAGTAGCGGCGGGCGCCCCAGCCGAGCACCGCCTCGGCGAGCAGCGCGCCCGGTGCGTTCTCCACCTGGCCGAGCTGCGCGGCGGCGTCCCGGCAGTAGCGGCAGTCGTCCAGATGCCGCTCGACGTCCGGCAGCAGGGCGCCGCCGCGGCGGATCGGCACGTCGAGCAGCCGGTTGTAGAAGCGGCAGTCGTCGGTCGGCGCGAGTTCGCGGTGGGCGCGCACGCAGCCCTCGCGGAACTTGTCCCTGGCCTCCTCCAGGGTGCGGGAGGCCGTGTCGAGGTCCATGCCCAGCAACCCGGCCGGGACGCCGAGCGGTTCGGCCTCCACCTCGGTGTGCCACAGCAGGCACCGGGCGGCCGGGGCGAGGCACTCGAAGGACCGCTGGGCGAGCCTGCGGTTCTCCGGGACCAGGGTCGCGGCGGTCCGCATGCCCCGGCCTCCGGCGGGTTTGTGCAGCTCGGGCAGGGCGGCGGACACGCGGTCCTCGGCGGCCCACAGCCGGACCGTGTCCCGCACGGTCACCAGCAGCCGGGGGCGCAGCGCGGTGCCCGGCTCGCCCAGGGTCAGCCGGTCGAAGACCTGGTGGAAGGCGGCCGAGGTCACCATGGCCGCGAGGGGCGCCGGGGAGGCGAGGCAGATCACCGCGTAGTCGTGGACCGGCTGCCAGTGGCGGGCGATCAGCAGGGCGACACAGTGAGCGACTTCGTCGTCCGTGCTGCCGGTGAGCCGCGCGGCGAGGGATTCGTCGGGCTCCCCGGGGATCCCGCCGGGCGGCGGGCTGGGGGGACGGGAGGGGTGGGGGGTGGGCACGAAGAGGCTTCCTTTGGTACGTACCTGTGTGGAGCGAGCCCGCGGGTCTGGCACACGGCCGGCGGACGAATCGGCTCGACTCCCCAACTGTCCCTTCAGGACCGGCCCTTGCCCACGCACGGGCCGCTCAGCCTTGCACAGCTCATTGACACACAACAAGACATACCGACAACACGGGCATCATTGACGGAAGTTCAGGAAGCGGGACGTCACCGGGCGGTGTGCGCGTACGCCACCGAGCGGTGCACGTCTACGCGTTCCCACCGTCGCCGTGCGCCCCGTGTGAAGCACGCGCACACACCGGCGCCGCGCGCACGCTCCCCGCACGCCCGGCCCGGGAGTGCACTGGTGCCGGCCTCTCCAGGGGGCCCGGCGCAGGACGGCGGCTCTCCTGCGCGCGCCGGGCCGCCGACCGTGTTCCTCCCGCCCACGGCCGGCGGCCCCGGGGGGCATACGGCGAGCGGTGTCAGATCTCCCAGGAGCGCAGGCGGTCGGCGGCGCCGTAGACGTCGGCCTTGCCGGACATGAGGTCGCGGCTGAGATCGACGAGGGCGCCGTAGGGCGGGTCGATGCCGACGCCGCTGACGAACATGTAGGCCACGGCCGTCGCGCAGGCGAAACGGGCGTTGGCCGACGGCAGGGGTTTGAGCACGGCGAGGGTGTGCAGCAGGGCGGCGGCCCGCCAGGCGGGGTCCGAATTGACGCCGAGACGCGGCGGGTCGACGCGGTGGCGGGCGACGGCGGCCACCAGGGCCGAGAAGTCGTCGACGGCGGGCTGGTCCGGCAGGACTTCCTCGTGGCGCTGGAGCAGCCAGGGAACGTCGATGTGGATGACGGGGGTCATCGGTCAGGCTGCCCGCCCCTCGCCCTTCGTGGCTTTCTCATCCTCGGGAAAGGCCGTCGCGAACTCGTCCGCGTGGGCGGTGAAGAACCGCCGGAAGGCCTCGGCGCCCTCCTGGAGGGCCCGGTGCCGGGCTATGTCCGCGGCAGCGGCCTCGCGCACGAGTGCCTTCATCGACGTACCCCGTTCCTTGGCGATCTGCCGCAGGTCCTCGAGCTCGCGGTCGCTGAACTCCACGTTGAGAGCTGGCATGGTCCACACGGTACCGCGCGGGTACTTTCCCGTAAATATCCGCTGATCACAGCTGCGAGACAGCGGTACCAGGGGGCGGGTCCGCGGCTGTCGGGGCCGCGCGCCGCCGCGCCGCTGGGGACGCGGCGGCGCTCCTTCGGCCCGGCTCGCTCACCCGCGTCCGGGGTGGGCGGGCGGTCCGGCGGCCCGGCCTTGGTCCGCCGCGAAGGAGGCCATCCAGGCCAGCGCCGCGTTCCAGTTGATGGCCGTCTCGTTCGTCGACCAGGACTCGATGTCGTCGATGTAGCAGAACTGGCCCACGCAGCCCTGGAGTCTGCTCTGCGCGTACGGGTCCTGGATGCTGGAGTTGGCCCCGCCCGCGACGGTGCCCTTCGGCGGGTTCGGCAGGCTCGGCTCGAGCTCGTGGGCGTACCAGCGGCTGTGCTGGTTGCGGGAGCTGACCGTGCCGTAGCCGGTGACGTAGGAGATGTTGAGGGCGTTGCGGCCCAGGACGTAGTCCATGCTCTGGACCGCGCCGTCGCGGTACTTCACGGCGCCGTCAAGGTCGTAGGCGGCGGCGAGGACCCGGGCGTTGTTGAGGATCTGGCTGTTGGAGCCCCAGTCGTAGACGTTGTTGGCGGGCGCGTACGGCATGCCGTAGGGCTGCGCCTTCAGCGTGGCCAGGTACGTGTCCGCGCCCTTGATCACCGACTGGCGCACCTTCTCCCGGCCGGGCAGCCGGCTGGGGACGGTGGCGAGGTCGAGGCGGGCGGGTACCGCGGTGGCGGCCCAGTCGAAGCTGACGCTGCCGAAGATGTCGGCCGTGTGCAGCGGGGACTTGGTCACGTAGTCGGCGAACTGCCGCTCACCGGTGGTGAGGTACAGCTCGGCGGCCGCCCAGTAGAACTCGTCGGTGGCGTTGTCGTCGGGGTACGCGCCGCCGCCGATGCCGTCGTCCGGGTCCGGGTAGGCCGCGGGATGGGCGAGCGCGGCGGTCCAGGCCGTGCGCGCGGCCCGCAGCGCCTTCGCCGCGAAGGCCCGGTCGTAGGGCTCGTAGAGGCGGGCCGCCTGCGCGGCCGTCGCCGCCAGGTTCAGGGTCGCCTGGGTCGTGGGCCGGTGCAGTTCGCGCTTCTGCGGGTCCTGGCTGGGCAGCAGCGGCAGCCCCGTCCACTGCTCGTCGTGGATCTTGCTGTGCGCCATGCCGGCCAGCGGCTGCCCGGCCGGAACCTGCATCTTCAGCAGGAACTCCAGCTCCCAGCGGGCCTCGTCCAGGATGTCGGGCACCTTGTTGCCGCTCTCCGGGACGGCGAGCGTCCGGTCACCGAGGCTCGCGGGCCGGGCGGTGCGCGCGTGCAGGGTGCGCTCGTAGGTGCTCAGCAGCCCCCAGGTCGTGATGCCGCCGTTGACGACGTACTTGCCGTGGTCGCCGGCGTCGTACCAGCCGCCGGTGACGTCGAGCGTGTAGTCGCACAGGCCCGGTTGGCAGGGCACCTTGGCGTCGCCCTGGTTGGGGGCGGCGTTCAGGTGGCCGGCCGGGCGGGCGTAGCCGGGGCGCAGGTCCTCGCGGATCGGGATGCCGCTGCGCTGGGTGTAGTAGTACTTCAGCGAGTCCAGGCGGAGTTGGTCGTAGACGTCGGCGCGGATGTCGAACGGGTGGCTCGTCTCGCCGTCGGCGACCAGGGTGAAGCCCTTGCCGCTCCCCCGGTAGGTGCCGAATTCGATCGAGTGCGCCTTCTGCCCGGAGGAGACGTCCGTGCCCCGCGGCGCGCTCCAGCCGTGGGCCACGACGGTCCCGCGGGCGTCGCGCAGCCGCCAGGGCAGCTTGGCACCGGCGTCGGTGACCAGCGTGGCGTTCTTGGGGCCGCCGGGCAGATAGCCGACCTGGTTGACCCGCACCCGCGGCCCGGTGTCGGGCTCGTACACCTCCGGCGAAACGCCGCCGAGGAGTGACACGTCGTCGAGGCAGAAGCGCCAGGGGTCCGCGGTGCCGCCGAGCTGGAAGGCGACCTGGCCCTGGGTGGTGTCGACGGGGGACGTGAAGGTGTAGGAGTAGGAGTAGGCGTTCCCCGAGACGCTCAGCTGCGGGCTCACCTCGAACCAGGTGTCGTACGGCGCCACCGAGAGCCCCGCGAGCGCCCGGACGACATGCCCGTCGGGGGTGCCGGTCGCCGTGAACGACAGCCTGTAGGTCTCGCCCTTCACCAGGGTGATGTCGTTCTGTCCGACGGCGGCGTCCCAGCGGTTGGCGGTGCCGCCGGGCACGTCCGCGCACAGCCGGCCGTCGGACAGGCCCGCGGTGACGTTGCTCGTCGTCCACCACGGCTCGGTGGTGGTGTCGAAGGTGCCATTCCTGACCTGCTCGACCTCGTCGGCCAGGGCCTGCGGGGCGGACGGCAGGGTGGTGAGGGCCGCCGCGAGCAGGGCTGCCACGGACAGCAGGGTGGTTCTGCGTCGTTTCACGTCTGGGCTCCTCGGAGGAGGTACGGGCACCCATGGGAGCGCTCCCAAGGGCGAAGGCACCATGTTTGTTGCAGCCATGACATCCGTCAACGGTCCCGACGGGACGTATTGCCTCCCCGGCCGCCCGGCCCGGCCTTTCCCTGCCGGAGCGTCGCACCGGCCTTCCGTCCGAGGCGCCGACGCGTCCGTCCCTGGCACCGGCGCGCCGCACGGCGGGCCCGGCCGCGTGACCGCGTTCGACCGGCAGGGGGGTCGCCGTCCGTACGGCGCCGCCACGCACTAGGCTGGAACGGAAGTGACGCACCTGTTCACTGTGAGTGTGCGCGATGGAGTGGCGACGATGAGCCCCGTGTATCCGTTCGACGATGCCGCCACGGCTCGGGCCGTCGTCGACGAGCACGGCGTCCTCGTCGAATGGAACGAGGGCGCGCGCCGGCTGCTCGGCTGGGCGCCCGAGGAGGTGCTGGGCGAGCAGGCCGCGACCCTGCTGGCCGACGCCCCGGACACCCCCCTTCCCGACGAGCCCCGCTGGAACGGCACGCTGACGGTGCGGCACCGTGACGGGCGTGCCGTACCCGTGTGGGTCCTGGCCCACCACCGGCGCCCGGAGGACGGCGGCAACTGGCTCCTGGTCACCCCGCTGGAGGGCGGCGGCCCCCCGGACCCCGACGACCCGCTGGCCCGGGCCGAGCTCATGCAGTCCCCGTGCGCCGTGGCGATCTACGACGAGCGGCTGCGGCTGCACGGCATGAACGCCGCCATGGCGGACGTGATCGGGGTGCCGGCCGATCGGCTGCGGGGCCTGCGCCTCTCCGAGATCGGCGGCCGCCGGCAGAGCGAGGACTTCGAGTGGCACATGCACCGGGTCCTCACCACCGGCCGGGGGAACGACGTGCGGACGTATGTGCCGATAGGCGGCAACGGCCAGGTGAGCGCCTGGCTGGCCCGGATGTCCCCCATCACCGACCGGCAGGGACGGGTGTGCGGGGTGTGCGTCGCCGCGCACGACTTCACCGAGCAGTACCGGGCGCGCGAACGGCTGCAACTGGTCAACGAGGCGAGTGTGCGCATCGGCACCACCCTCGACGTCGCCCGGACGGCGCAGGAACTCGCCGACGTCTGCGTCCCGGCCCTCGCCGACTTCGTCAGCGTCGACCTGCTGGACCCGCCCGAGCACGGCGGGGAACCGCTCACCGGGCCGGTGACCATGCCGGTCGTGCTGCGCCGGGCCGCCCACGGCTCCGTCAACGCGGGCAGCCCCGAGGCGCTGGGCGCCGCCGGGCGGACCGAGCTGTACCCGGCCACCTCCCCGCAG
This sequence comes from Streptomyces sp. NPDC093064, assembly GCF_044754605.1. NCBI lineage: Bacteria > Bacillati > Actinomycetota > Actinomycetes > Kitasatosporales > Streptomycetaceae > Streptomyces > Streptomyces sp. NPDC093064. Next base: position 274,269 of record NZ_JBIVPK010000005.1, on the reverse strand, counting down.
GGCGCCTCCCTGGTCACGGGCCACTCCGTAGTGATCTCCAAGGAGTCCGGCGACCTCGAGAAGTGGCTGTCCTGGGACCCGGTGCGCCGCCTGCACTCCCGGGAACTCGGCGTCCACGCCACGATGTCCGTGCCGATCCGGGCCAGGGGCGTGACCCTCGGGGTCGCCGTGTTCACCCGGTTCCGGCAGCCCGCCCCCTTCATGCCCGACGACGTGCTGCTGGCCGAGGAGGTCACGGCCCGCGCCGCCGTCTGCATCGACAACGCCCGGCGCTACTCCCGCGAGCGGGAGACCGCCCTCGCGCTCCAGCGCAGCCTGCTGCCCCGCAGCCTGCCGCGCACCGCCGCGGTGGAAGCGGCCTCCCGCTACCTCCCGGCGGCCCGGGCCGGGGTGGGCGGCGACTGGTTCGACGTGATCCCGCTGTCCGGGACGCGGGTCGCCCTGGTCGTCGGGGACGTCCTCGGGCACGGTGTGCAGGCCTCGGCCAGCATGGGCCGGCTGCGCACCGCCGTGCGCACCCTCGCCGACATCGATCTCGCCCCGGACGAGCTGCTCACCCATCTGGACGACGTGGTGGCCCGGATGTCCGCCGAGGCCGGGGCCGAGGGACGGCCAGGCGAGGTCGGCGCGACCTGTCTGTACGCGGTGTACGACCCTGTCTCCCAGCGCTGCACGCTCGCCCGCGCCGGGCACCCGCCGCCGGTGCTGGTCCCGCCGGACGGCCTGCCCCGCCGGGTGGAGCTGCCCTCCGGTCCGCCGCTGGGCCTGGGCGGACTGCCGTTCGAGAGCGTCGAGCTCCAACTGCCCGAGGGCAGCGTGCTGTCGTTCTACACCGACGGGCTGATCGAGAGCCGCGAGCGGGACACCGACGCCGGGCACCGGCTGCTGTGCGAGGCGCTGGCCGCCCGTAGCGGCTCGCTGGAGGAGACCTGCGACCGCGTCCTGCACACCCTGCTGCCGGCGGGCGGCGCCTCCGACGACGCGGCGCTGCTGCTGGCCCGCACCCGCGTCCTGCCGCCCTCCCAGGTGGCGACCTGGGAGATCCCCGCCGACCCGTCGCTGGTCGCGCCGGTCCGCAAGCAGGTCGTCGACCGGCTCGACGACTGGGGGCTGAGCGAGGCGGCGTTCACCACCGAACTGGTGGTCAGCGAACTGGTCACCAACGCGATCCGGTACGGCACCCCGCCCATACGGCTCCGGCTCATCCAGGACGAGTCGCACCTGACCTGCGAGGTGTCCGACACCACCCACACCGCTCCGCACCTGCGCCGCGCCAAGACCTGGGACGAGGGCGGCCGCGGCCTGCTGCTGGTCGCCCAGCTCACCCGGAGGTGGGGCAGCAGGCACACCGCCGACGGCAAGACGATCTGGGCTGAGCTGAGCCTGATCGAGGACGATTGAACCCGGCCGGGTCTCAGGACCCGTCGGCCAGCCAGGGCCGCACCCGCCGCCGCGCCTCGTACAGCCGCGACTTGAGCGTGCCCAGCGGGATGCCCGCCCGCTCGGCGGCCTCGGCGTACTCCAGCCGGCAGATGTCCCGGTACACCAGCGGCGCCACCAGGTGGGGATGCTCCCGCTCCAGCCGCTCCAGCGCCTCCAGCAGGTCCACCCGGGAGCCCGCGATGACGCTCGTGGTGCGCGGGTCGGCGTACTGCGCGGGTTCGATCCGCGCGGGCTGCTCGGCGGCGCGGCGCTTGAGCTCCCGGTACTTCTGGCGGCAGCAGTTGGCGACAACCGTGTAGAGCCAGGTACTGAAACGGCTGCGGCCCTCGAAGGAGGTGATCCTTCGCGCGATCTGGAGCAGCACGTCCTGCGCGGCCTCCTCGGCGTCCTCGCGGCAGGGCAGGAAACGCCCGCAGCGCCGGAGCACCTCGGGCCGGACCTGCTGGAGCAGGGTCTCCAGCGCGGTGCCGTCACCGGCGGCGGCACGGCGGGCGAGGTCTTCGACCGGCGCGGCGTTCTGCACGACAAGGCCCCCTTTGCGTCGATCCCGGGGCAGGCATGATAGTCGCATGCACTCCCTCGAGCGGATCGGCCGCTACCGGCTCGAACGGCGCCTGGGCACGGGCGCCTTCGGCACGGTGTGGCTCGCCCACGACGACGAGCTCGAGGCCCCCGTGGCCGTCAAGGTCCTCGCCGAGAACTGGTCCCACCGCCTCGACGTGCGCGAGCGGTTCCTGGCCGAGGCACGGCTGCTGCGCAAGGCCGGCTCGTCCCGGGTGGTCCAGGTCTACGACATCGGTGAACTGCCCGACGGCAGACCGTACTTCGTCATGGAGTACGCCGACGCCGGCACCCTCGCCGACCTGCTCGCCGCCGGTCCGCTGTCGCTGCCGGAGGCCCTGCGGCTGACCGCGCTGGCCGCCCGCTCCGCCCACGCCCTGCACGAGGCCGGCATCGTGCACCGGGACGTCAAGCCGAGCAACGTGCTGCTGCGCACCGCGCCGGACGGCACCCGCCGGGTGCTGCTCGCCGATCTGGGGCTCGCCAAGAGCCTGGCGCAGGCCTCGGGCCTGACCCTGGCGGCGGGTTCGGCCGGGTACCGGCCGCCGGAGCAGGCCGGGCCCGGCGCGGGCATCGACGCGCGGGCGGACGTCTACGGCCTGGGCGCGGTCGGCTACCGGCTCGTCACGGGCACGGTGCCCGCCGAGCCCGGCGAGGTGGTACGACCCGAGCGGCTGCGGCCGGGCCTGGACCCCGGGGTCGCCCGGGCCCTGATGCGGGCTCTGGAACCTGACCGGGAGCGGCGCTGGCCCACCGCCGAGGCGTTCGCGGACGAGCTGGACCGGCTGGCCTCGGCCCCGGCGGCCGCCGTCCGGACGCGCGGGCGGTCCAGGACCGTCGCACTGGCCGCCGCCGTGGCGGCCGTCGCCGTCGCCGGGGCCGCCTTCGCCCTGGTGAACCGGCCGTCCTCGGTCTCCGGTGTGGGCGTCGAGGACGCCACCGGCCGGATCGCGGTGCGGGTGCCCGACGGCTGGGGGCGCCAACTGCGCGACTCCGGCTGGGATCCCGCGGCGCTGGGGCTGCCCGCCGGGCACGAGCCGGGGCTCGCCGTCGCCGACGACCTGAACCGGTGGCAGGACCTCGGGGCCGACGTGCGCGGGGTGTTCGCCGGACTGAGCGAGCACGGCGACGTCACCGCCCGGGTCGATGCCCTCGGCCACCCGGGCTGCCACTACGACGGCGCCCGCGCCTACACCGGCGGGCGGTGGCACGGCCGGATCCGGACCTGGAGCGACTGCCCCGGCGGCGGTCGGCTCACGGAGACCGCGCTGGTCCCGGCCGGCGGCGGGCAACCTCAGGTGTACGTGCAGATCCGTCAGCACGGCGGCGGCGACGCGACCGACGGCGTCCTGGGCTCCCTGCGCGTCACCTCACCCCGTACGGGGTGAGAGCCGCTCCACCCCGTACGGGTGAGAGCCGGCCGGGGTCCGCGCGGGAAGAAGTCACCGAGAGAAAGGTGCGGGCGGCCGCGAACTTTTCGCCCGGTCCGTGCATCGGACACTCAGGACGGCGCACCCGGCGCCGTAGGCACGCGGTCACCGCGTGCGAGCGACCCAGGAGCGTGGAACATGGCGCACAAGTCCCCGTCCGCCCGCCGGGCGGCCCTGCTCGTCGGCGCGGTCGCCCTGCTGGGCCTTCCGCTGACCGCCTGCGGCCACGGCAGCGGCACGAGCGGCGCTCCGCAGAAGGTGTCCGGCACCGCCGCGCCCGCGACCGGCGGCACCACCGCCGGGACGACACCCGGCACGGCCCCCGGCACGAGCTCCGCACCCAGCGGCGGCGCCGCGCCCCCTAGCGGCACGGCCACCGGCTCCGCCCCGGGCACCGCCCGGAACACGGGTGGCACCGGCACCCCCGCAACGAGCACCCGTTGTCACACCTCCGAACTCAGGGCGTCGGTGGGCCGGGAGAACCCGGGCGCCGGGCAGGAGAACTTCCCGGTCGTCCTGACGAACACCTCCGGCCGCACCTGCGCCGTGCGCGGCTATCCCGGCGCCGCCTTCGTGGACGCCTCCGGCAGGCAGCTGGGCCCTGACCCGAAGCGGTCCTCGGGCACACCCACCACGGTTACGCTGAAGCCCGGCCGGAGCGCCTGGGCGGGGCTGACCTTCTCCAACCCCGGAGTGAGCGGCGCGAAGACCGCGACGCCCGCCTCGCTGATCGTCACACCGCCGGACGAACGGGACCACCTCACGGTGAAGTGGACGGCCGGCGAGGTGCCCGTGGGCGGCAACGCCTCCTCGGTGTTCCTGACGGTTTTCAGCCCCGGCACCGAGCCCTGACCCGTCCCGTCGGCGGCGCTCTCCCGCGGAGGCCCGGCACGGCCCTTTGCTTTGATGGGCGGGCACCGTCGGTCACGTCCGGAGGAACACCGCACTGAACACCCCGCTGGCCGAGGCCCTCTCGGTCGTCCTGCTCGTCGCCGTGCTCGCCTGGGCCGTCGTCCGCCCCTTCGGCTGGCCCGAGGCGGTCATGGCCGTGCCCGCCGCCGGGATCGCCGTCGCCACCGGTGCGATCCCGCTGGACCACGCGCGGGCCGAGGCGGAGCGGCTGGGACCGGTGGTCGGGTTCCTCGCCGCGGTGCTGGTGCTCGCCCACTTCTGCGACGTGGACGGGCTGTTCCAGGCCTGCGGTGCGTGGATGGCCCGCCGGGCGCGCGGGCGCCCGGTGCGGCTGCTGACCGCCGTGTTCGCGCTGGCGTCGGTCATCACCGCCGTGCTCAGCCTGGACGCCACGGTCGTACTGCTGACGCCGGTCGTGTTCGCCACCGCCGCCCGCACCGGCGTACGGCCCAAGCCGCACGTCTACGCCTGCACGCATCTGTCCAACACGGCGTCGCTGCTGCTGCCGGTCTCCAACCTCACCAACCTGCTGGCGTTCGCGGCGAGCGGGCTGAGCTTCACCCGGTTCGCGGCGCTGATGGCGCTGCCGTGGCTGGTGGCGATCGGCGCCGAGTACGTGGTGTTCCGGCGCTTCTTCGCCCGCGACCTGGCCGCCGCGGTGCCCTCACCGCGCACCGGCGAGATGCCCGAGCTGCCGCTGTTCGCCCTGGTCACCTTGGCCTGCACGCTCGCCGGGTTCGTCGTGGCCTCCGCGTTCGGCGTGGCGCCGGTGTGGGCCGCCCTGGCGGGGGTGCTGGTACTGGCCGGGCGCGCGGTGCTGCGGCGCAGGGCGACAGCGCTGAGCGTGGTGCGGGCCGCGGCGCCGGCCTTCCTCGCCTTCGTCCTGGCCCTGGGCATCGTGGTCCGCGCGGTGGTCGACAACGGTCTCGCCGATGCCCTCGGGCACATCCTGCCCGGCGGTACGGGACTGCCCGCGCTGCTCGCCGTCGCCGTGCTGGCCGCCGTCCTCGCCAACCTGATCAACAACCTGCCCGCGGTGCTGGTCCTGCTGCCGCTGACAGCGCCGACCGGGCCGGGGGCCGTCCTCGCCGTGCTGCTCGGTGTCAACATCGGCCCGAACCTCACCTACGCCGGGTCGCTGGCGACCCTGCTGTGGCGGCGGATCGTGCACCAGCACGAACACGGTGTGGACCTCAAGGAGTTCACCCGGCTGGGTCTGCTGGCCGTGCCGGCCGCGCTCGTACCGGCCGTGGTGGCACTGTGGGGGGCGCTGACGCTGCTGTGAAACGGAAGGAGGCCGACCGGATGCGTGTGATCACCTGGCTGGTGGAGGGCACCTGGCCCGCCTGCGTGGACGCTGTACGCACCCATGCTCCGCACGCGTCCGACGTCGTCCTGCTGCACGTCAGCGGGCCGGAGGTGCCCGCGGTGGCGCACGGGGCCTTCGCCGGGCTGCTGGGCCGCGGCCGCGCCGAACGCGACCCGGGCGACCTGCTGACGGACCTCGGTGGTACGTCGGCGGCCGAGCTGCTCGAGGCGGCCGCGGCCCGGCTCGGGCGGCCGTGCACCCGGATGGAGCGGCGCGGGCGGGTGGAGCGCGAGGTGGTGGCGGCCGCGGAGGACGCGGACCTGCTGGTGCTCGCCCGCGACGGCGACCGCGAGCGGCTCGGCCCGCACAGTCTGGGTCCGGCCGCGCGGTTCGCCGTCGACCACGCGCCCTGCGCGGTGCTGCTGGTGTGGCCGGAGGCGGCGCCTGACCTCACGACGATGCCGCCACCGCCGCCGCACCACCGCTGACGTCGCTCAGCGGCCACCGCCGTGGCGGTGGTGCCTGTTCCTGTCGTCCCACGAGCAGGGGTGGCCATGGGAGGAGCAGCGGTCCGTGGGGGACGGCTCGGCGCTGCCGGGCGTGGGCGGCGGGGTCGTCCGGGGCGCACTGCGGGCCGGGGCGGGCGTCGCCGGCGGTTTCGCAGGCTCCGATGGTCCGGGGCCGGGCCGGGCCGACGAGCCGCCGTCCAGGTCCCAGTTGACGACCTCCATCTGGAGTTCCGGCGTCGAGGTGTCCATCGCCCAGCGCTGGGTGTCGCTCTTCGCGCGGGTCTTGAGCACGAGGGCGCCGCCGCCGTCGGTGGCGGCGGGCGTCAGGGCCAGGTCCTGGTCGAATCGGGGTACGAGGGTGCCCTGAAGGGTGAAGTCGTAGCGGATGTTCCTGGCGCCGGGCCCGGAGCCGTCCACACAGGGGGCGAGCCGTACCGAGTAGCCGAGGTGGGAGTCCAGGCACAGGCCGGGCGCGGCGCCGCTGCGCAACAGGCCGTCGGTCTCGTACACCCACTGCTGGCCGGGGGCCGAGGAACAGGCCGCCAACTCGGTTTCCGCGCCTTCGACGGCCTTCTTGCCGACGACGTCGACGCACAGTCCGGACGCGGCGTTGTGCAGCCGTCCGCGCAGGGTGCCCCTGGCCGCCGTCCCGGCTCCGGTCCAGGACGGTCCGGAGGCCGAGACGCCGGTGGCGGGCGGCCCGGAGGGCTGCCCTTCGGCGCGCGTCGGGGTTCCGTCCCCGGAGCCGAACACCGCCCACAGCGCGAGCGGCAGCACGACCAGCCCGCTCACCGTCGCCACCGCGATGGCCAGGTTCCGCTGCCGCGCCCGCCGCGCCGCCTTCCGGGCCGCCCGCCCCCGCGCGGCCGCACGGCCCCCGGCCGTCCCGCCCGCCGACGCCACACCGTCCCCCGGTCCCGCTACCGCGGCGCCGCGACCGGCCGGTGCCGGCTCCGCATCCGGTGTTGGCGCCCGGCGCTCGGCAGAGGCCGGCTCGGCCCCGATACCGCGACCGGCCGATGCCGCTTGCGGGGCCGGGCCACCGGCCGCGGTGGCGGGTGGCGGGGCGGAACCCCAGGGCTCGGCAGCGGCGGGGGCCGAGAAGGGAGCGGCGGCAAACATCTCGGGGGCGGGCCCACCCGCCGGGTCGGTGCCGAGGGCGCCGCCCGGGTACGGGCCGTCGGGCCGCCCGGCCGGGTACGCCGGGCCGGCGGCCGGCGGACCGGACGGATCCGGCGCGAAAGGCTCGCCCCCGCCCGGCGTCCCCGGCCACCCCGACGCGAACGGCTCTCCCCCGGCGGGCACGGCCGGCCCAAACTCGGGGGCGGGCGCGACCGGCCCCGACTCGGCGGCGGGCGCGGGGTGTTCCGGTTCCGTCGCGGTCGAGGGGCCGGCCAGGCGGGAGGCACGGTAGGCGCGGGCGCCCCAGCCGAGGACGCCCTCGGCCAGCGCGCCGCCCAGATCCGCGTTGAACTGGGCCAGTTGGTCGGCGGCGTGCCGGCAGTGCGTGCAGCCGGCCAGGTGCGTGCGCAGATCGGGGTCGACGTGGACGCCGCCGCGCCGGTAGGTCACGTCGAGCAGCCGCAGGTAGAGCAGGCACTCCTGGCGGGGTGCGACCTCGCGGTGCACCTGGAGGCACTCCTCGCGCAACCGCTCCCGGGCCCGCCGGAGTTCGACGCGCGCGTCCTCCTCGTCGAGGCCGAGCAGCCGGGCCGGGGCGGCGGCGGGTTCGGCCTCGACCTCCGCGTGCCACAGCAGGGCGCGCCCCGTCTGCGGCAGCCGCTGGAACGCCCGGGACAGCAGACGCCGGTCGCCCGGCGGCAGCAGCCGCGCGCCGATCCGGTCGCCGTCCGCGCCCGCGGCCCTCAACTCCGGGTGCAGCATCTCCTGGCGGTGGTCCGTGCTCCACTCCGCCGCGATCCGGCGTACGGTGACGAGCAGTTGGGGCCGCCAGGCGGCGGTCGGCCCGGACTGCCGCAGGGACTCGCCGAACAGGCGGGTGAAGGCCGCGGTGGTGAGCATGCCCGCGGGATGCGGGCCGTCGGCGCACAGCCGTGCGTAGGTGAAGGCCGCCTCCCAGTGCCGGTCGAGGAGTTCACCGACGGGCAGCAGAGCGGGCGAAGTACCCGTCCACTTCCGGAGTTCGGCGCTCAACTGCTCGTCCGTGGTACCGAACGGACCGGGTGACGTGGGGGAATTGGACGTGCCCGGGTCTTTCACGACCGCATTCCTCCATACACACCGCGGATTTGGTCCGTACCAAAAAATCCGTCCCAGAAAGGCGTGTCGGCATCTCGAACGTCCACCGCGCAGAGGGAGGACCCATGGCCTGCTCGCCGACTGGCCACACCTTTGCACAGGCCAGCGGCGAGCAACAAGGGATCACACGGTTTTGTGCATAACGCTCCCGGCGCCCTGTGTTGACGAATTGTCAATTCCCGCAGATGGAATGCGATTACTGCCCGATACGCAGGGCAATTGCCGCCCTCAGTGACCGCTGACGGCGTGCGGTCCGTACGACCGTTCCAGTTCCTCGGCCTCCTTGTCGCTCAGCTCCAGTTCGACCGCGGCCACCGCGTCCCGCAGGTGCTCCGGCCGGGACGCGCCGACGATCGGCGCGGTGACCGTGTCCTGACGCAGCAGCCAGGCGAGGGCGACCTGGGCGCGCGGGACCCCGCGGTCCCCGGCGACGCGGGTGACGGCCTCGACGATGCCGCGGTCGCCCTCCGGGTAGAGCCGGCCGCCGAAGGCGTCGGTGGTGCTGCGCTCGGTGGTGGTGCCCCAGTCCCGGGTGAGGCGGCCGCGGGCCAGCGGGCTCCACGGGAGTACACCGACGCCCTGGTCCGCGCAGAGGGGAAGCATCTCCCGCTCCTCCTCCCGGTAGAGCAGGTTGTAGTGGTTCTGCATGGAGGCGAACCGGGTCCAGCCGTGCAGCAGGGCCGTGTACTGGGCCTTGGAGAACTGCCACGCGTACATCGAACTCGCCCCGATGTAGCGGACCTTGCCCGTCTTCACCAGGTCGTGCAGCGCCTCCATGGTCTCCTCGACCGGCGTGTGCGGGTCCCAGCGGTGGATCTGGTACAGGTCGACGTAGTCGGTGCCCAGCCGGCGCAGGCTGTGGTCGATCTCCGTCATGATCGCCTTGCGGGACAGCCCGCCGCCGTTGGGTCCCGGCCGCATCCGGCCGTGCACCTTGGTGGCGAGCACGATGTCGTCGCGGCGGGCGAAGTCGCGCAGCGCGCGGCCGACGATCTCCTCACTGGTGCCGTCGGAGTAGACGTTGGCCGTGTCGAAGAAGGTGATCCCCGCCTCAAGGGCCTGCCGGATCAGCGGGCGTGACGCCTCCTCGTCGAGGGTCCACTCGTGCGTGCCGCGGCCGGGCACGCCGTAGGTCATGCAGCCCAGACAGATCCGCGACACCTCGAGACCCGTCGAACCGAGCTTCACGTACTGCATCGTTGGCGCTCCTGTCCATGGTGCGGTCGCCGGTCACGAGCCGGGGCGGCCCGCGGGCGTCCGCGTCGGAAACGTGTCCAGCAGGTCCAGTGCCCGTTCCCAGCCGAAGTCGGGCCGGCCGCCGTTCGGCGACGGTTCGCCGGAGAACGGCTCCCCGAAGCGGACACCCATCCCGCGCAGGCGGGCGAGGCTCTCCCGGTAGGCGGGGTGGGCGGCGAGGGTGGCGGAGACGCACGGCAGAACCACGACCGGAACGCACAGGCCGTAGGTCTCGCACAGGGTGGCCAGGGCAAGGGTGTCGGCGGTCCCGGCGGCCCACTTGTTGAGCGTGTTGAAGGTGGCGGGCGCCACGACGACGGCGTCCGGCGGCGGGAACGGGCGCGGGTCGGCAGGCGTGCGCCAGGCCGACCGTATGGGGCGACGGGTCAGCGCCTCGACCGCGGCGGTGTCGAAGAAGCCGCCCATGGCGACCGGGGTCGCGATGACACCGGCCTCCCAGCCCCGCTCCTGTGCGGCGGTGATCAGCTTGCTGACGCCCTCGGCGATGCCGGCGGCGCAGACGACGACGTAGAGGAAGGGTTTCCCGGACGCTGTCCCGGACTCCTTCCCGGGCATTGCCCCGGAGGGCTGCTGGGCCTGTTCGCTCACCCGGGAACCCTAGTCAATCCTTCGCCGCCGGGGCCACGGGCCGGCGCGACGGGCAGCCGACCGCCGGCCGCCGCGTCCCGCGGCGGACCGGCGGTCGGCGTGGCCCGCTTACTCGTCCTCGGGCAGCGTGATGGCGCCCACGGGGCAGGCCCGGGCGGCCTCCCGGACCATCGGGTCGCCGGCGCCGTCCTCCTTGCCGGGCAGCAGGGCACTGAAGCCGTCGTCGTCCTGGGTGAACACACCCGGCGCGGTCAGGGCGCACTGTCCGGCGCCGATGCAGCGGTCCTTGTCGATCTCGATGTGCATGACGGCAGCCTCTTACCAGCTGACGGGGAGTTCCAGCATCCCCTGGATCGTGTCGCCGGGTTTGAAGGGGATCTCCTCCGGCGGGGCGGCGAGCCGGAGCCCTGGCAGCCGTTCGAGGAGCGAGCGCAGGGCGATCTCCAGCTCGGTACGGGCGAGGTTCTGGCCGAGGCACTGGTGGATGCCGAAGCCGAAGGCGACGTGGTGGCGGGCCGAACGGTGGAAGTCAAGGGTGTCGGGCGCCGGGTAGACCTCCTCGTCGCGGTTGATGACGGAGGTGGAGAAGACCACGCCGTCCCCGGCCCTGATCGTGGTCCCGGCGATCTCGATGTCCTCGGTGGCCTGCCGCAGCAGCCCGTCCGCGATGGACAGCATCCGCATGAGTTCCTCGATCGCGTCCGGCAGCAGCGAGGGGTCGGCGCGCAGCTCGGTCAGCCGGTCGGGGTGCAGCAGGAGTGTGTAGGTGCCCAGGGAGATCATGTTGGCGGTGGTCTCGTGGCCCGCGACCAGGAGGATCATCGCCAGCGCGGTCAGCTCCTCGCGGTCCAGCTCGCCCTCGCGCAGCCGCTGCTGGACGAGTTCGTCCAGCAGGCCCTCGCCGGGCTGCCGCCGCTTGTCGTCGATCAGCTCCTCCAGGTACGCCGCCAGCCGGTCCCGGGCGTCCTGCGTGTCCTCGGCCGTCGGTCCGCGCAGCAGCAGCCTCGACTGCTCCTCGAAGAACTCGTGGTCGGCGTAGGGCACGCCGAGCAGGGCGCAGATCACCATGGACGGCACCGGCAGCGCGAAGGCGCGCACCAGGTCGACGGGCGGTCCCTGCGCGATCATCGCGTCCAGCAGTTCGTCGACGATCTTTTGGATGCGCGGCCTCAGCTCGGTGGCGCGCTTGAGGGTGAAGCTCGGGATCATCATCCGCCGCTGGGTGCGGTGCTTGGGGTCGTCGACGCCCAGGAGCGCCGGCTTGCGGTCGCGGACCGCGGCGAAGCGGGGCGTGGTGGCCGGGAAGCCCGAGCGGGTGCGGTCCGTGGACAGCCGGGGGTCCACCAGCAGGTCACGGGCGACGGCGTGGCCGGTCACGAGCCAGGCCGGGCGGCCGTCGTAGAGCCGGATGCGGGCCAGTGGCCGGGCGGTGCGCAGCGGGTCGTACCCGGTGGGTGGGTGGTAGGGGCAGGCCCGGTCCTGGGGGAAGGAGACGGGCTCGGACAGTTCGGTCAGGTCTGTCATGGAAGACCTCGCAGACGAAGGATGCGTCGTGCCGATCTTCATTAGATGCCCGGGGCACCTAGGACACGACATCAAGTTCGGCCAGATCGGGGACCTGCGGGATCTGGCTGGGATCCGGCTGGGAACCACCCATTCCGCATCGTAATTCGGTTGCCGCCGAAACGGCGCGGGCTGCAGGATCCGGCCATGTCCACGACCGATGTGTTCCCGCCGCTGCCGTCCGCCGCCGATCTCTCCGCGCGGTCCCAGCAGCAGCCCGGCCGTCCGCGGAGGCCCGGTCCGCCGCGGTCGTGAGCGCCGCGCTCGTCGCGGGCCTGCTCGCGGGCTACGGCATCGCCGTGCCCGTCGGCGCCGTCGCGACCTATCTCGTCACCCTGACCGCCCGTACGTCCCTGCGGACCGGTGTGTGCGCCGCGCTCGGCGTGGCGACGGCCGACGGCCTCTACGCCCTGCTCGCCACCCTCGGCGGCTCGGCGCTGGCCGCCGCGCTGCGGCCGGCCCTCGTGCCGCTGCGCTGGGCGTCGGCCCTGCTGCTCGCCGCGCTGGCCGTCCGGGGCGCGGTCGGCGCGGTGCGGCGGTACCGCGGACACCGGCTCGCCGCCCGGACCGACCCACCGCCGCCGAGCCCGGCCCGTGCGTACCTGGCGCTGCTCGGCATCACCCTGCTCAACCCCACCACGCTGGTCTACTTCGCGGCGCTGGTGCTCGGTACCCGGGGCACACAGGCCGCGCCACCGTCCCAGCAGGCGGTGTTCGTACTGGCGGCCCTCGCCGCCTCCGCCAGCTGGCAACTCCTGCTCGCCGGCGGCGGCGCCCTGCTCGGCCGCACCCTGACGAGCCACCGGGGACGCCTGGTGACAACCCTGGCGTCCAGCACCGTAATCACGGCACTGGCAGTACGAATGCTGCTGCCGCCGGGGTAAGCAGCCCCGGCCGCGGTGCACCCGCGGGGAGGCGCCCCGCCCGCGAGGGACGCGTCCCGCCCACAGGGCGGCGCGGTGGGCGAGGTCCAGCCGCGGGGCGAGGTCCGCCCGGGGGGCGCCGTGTGTCCAAGGGGGAACGCGGTCCGCCTGCACGGGACGAGCGCCGTCCGCAGAGGACGCCGTGCGCCTACGAGGGGCCCGGCCCGCCCGCACGGAACGAGATCCGCCCGGAGGGGCCGCCGTGTGCCGGCGGGGCGACCCGGCCCGCCCGTGAGGTGACGCAGCCCACCCGCGCGGAACGTGGCCCGCGCCGTCTGCCGCAGTGACAGCCGCCCGCGAGAAACGCAGCCCACCCGCAAAGGACACCCTGCGCCCACGAGGGACACGGGCCGCCCGCAGGGAGACGCCGTGCGTCCACGGGGGACCCGGCCCGCCCGCGCGGAACGAGGACCGCGCACAGGCGGCGCCGCGTGCCCGCGGAGGGAGACGGCCCGCCCGCACGGAACGAGATCCGCCCGGAGGGAGACACTTCCCCGCCCGCAGAGGACGCCGTACACCCGCGAGGCAACGCGGCCCGCCCGCGCGGAACGAGAACTGCTCGCGGGGAGACGCTCCCCCGCCCGCGGCGGACGCCGCACCCGCGGAGCGACACGGCCCGCCCGCGAGGAATCCACCCGCAGGGGGAGGCTGCCGCCCGCAGGGGGACGCCGTGCGCCCACGGGGGCACGGCCCGCCCGTGAGGTGGCGGAGTCCGCCCGCAGGGTGGCGTACGTGTGCCGTGCGTAGGGGCGGCGCGGTGGGGATGAATCGTGGGGGTGCGGATGTTGAATGGCGTTGCACCATCAGTCACGGGATGCGACGAGAGGACGGCCGGCATGGCTCTTGAGGGCGAGTACGAGCCCAGCCCGACCCAGTGGGTGCGGGAGCAGGTGGAGCTGTACGAGGGCTCCGGCGGCACCAAGGGAACCACGCTGCTGGACACGGGACTGCCCGTGATCCTGCTGACCACCGTGGGCGCTCGGAGCGGCAGGATCCGCAAGACACCGCTGATGCGCGTGGAGCACGAGGGGCAGTACGCCGTGGTGGCCTCCCAGGGCGGTGCGCCCAAGCACCCGTTCTGGTACTTCAACCTCAGGGCCGACCCCCGCGTCGAGCTCCAGGACGGTCCGGTCAAGCAGGACATGACGGCCCGTGAGGTCACCGGCGCGGAGAAGGCGCGCTGGTGGAAGCGGGCCGTGGCCGCGTTCCCCCCGTACGCCGAGTACCAGGAGAAGACCTCGCGGGAGATCCCGGTCTTCGTGCTGGAACCGGCCGCCGGGATCTGAGCCGCGAGAGAAAATCCGGCCGGGAGGCATGAGCCCGTCCCGTCCGGGCATGCGTCTGTCAGGCCCCGCCGCGCTCCCCCGTCGCGGCGGGGCCCTTTCGTGCCCGCTCCCCCGCCGCCGCGCCCCACGCCGTGCCGCCGGCGGATTTCGGGGAACGTGTTCACCAGGACATCCGTCGAGCAGGGAGGACACATGAGCGGCGGGGGCGACGGCAACAGCGCCTACGGCCACAAGGCCTTCAAGCGGTCCAGGAGCCACTTCGCGGACCGGATCACCGCCGACGGGCGGGACGGCTGGCCGGTGGAGGCCGGGCGCTACCGGCTGGTGGTCAGCCGTGCCTGCCCGTGGGCGAGCAGGTCACTGGTCTCACGACGGCTGCTGGGGCTGGAGGACGCCCTGTCGCTGGCCGTCGTGGATCCGATCCAGGACGACCGGAGCTGGCGTTTCACACTCGACGCCGACGGCCGGGATCCCGTGCTCGGGATCCGTTTCCTCAGCGAGGCCTACGACCGGCGGGAGACCGGCTACCCCGGCGGGGTGAGCGTCCCCGCGGTCGTCGACGTGCCCAGCGGCGAGCTGGTCACCAACGACTTCCAGCAGATCACGCTCGACCTCGCCACCGAGTGGAGCGCGCTGCACCGGCCGGGCGCGCCGGATCTGTACCCGCGGGCGCGGCGCGACGAGATCGACACAGTGATGGCGGAGGTCTACGAGGACCTCAACAACGGCGTGTACCGGGCGGGCTTCGCCACGGACCAGGAGGAGTACGAGGCCGCCTGCGCGGGCGTGTTCCGGCGGCTGGAGCTGCTGGCGTCCCGCCTGGCCGGGCAGCGCTACCTCATGGGCGACACGATCACCGAGGCGGACATCCGGCTGTTCACCACGCTGGTCCGGTTCGACGCCGTCTACCACGGCCACTTCAAGTGCAACCTGTGGAAGCTCGCCGAGAACCCCGTGCTGTGGGCGTACAGCCGGGACCTGTACCAGACTCCCGGTTTCGGGGACACGGTCGACTTCGACCACATCAAGCGGCACTACTACCAGGTGCACACGGGCCTCAACCCGACCCGGATCGTGCCGCTCGGACCGGACCTTTCGGGCTGGCTGAGCCCGCATCACCGCGAGGAACTCGGCGGGCGCCCCTTCGGCGACGGGACCCCTCCGGGTCCCGTACGGCCCGGCGAGGAGGTTCCGCCGCGAGGCCGGCCCTGACGGCCCCGGGCCCGTACCGGCAACCCCCGTACCGGCAACCCCCGTACCGGCAACTCCCCGTACCGGCAGAGGAGACACCGATGGCCAAGAAGAAGCACAAGATCCCGCTCGCCTACCAGCCCGTCGGCTTCGTGCTGGGCTGGGTCGGCGGCACGCTGGCGGGCTTGGCGTTCCGCGCGACGTGGAAGGCCATCCGCCACGAGGAGGAGGCTCCCGAGGCGCTCGACGAGGACCGCCGCTGGGGCGAGATCCTGCTCGCCGCGGCCGTCCAGGGCGCCATCTTCGCCGTCGTGCGCAGCGCCGTCGACCGAGCGGGCGCCACCGCCGTCGAGCGCTCGCTCGGCGTCTGGCCCGCCAAGGTCAGGGACGACCACGACTGACCCGTACGTCCGTGGACCCGGCGACCGCGCCGGGCGCGGCACCCGGCAGGGCGGCCGGCCGTCACCAGTAGGGTCCGGTGGCGGGGCATGAGTGTCCCGCCGCCCCTACTTCCCTGATATCCCGGCCCCGCGGATTCAGGCACGCACGGCGGGCGAACCCCGGCCGATCTGACTGCCCGCCAGGTCCTCGCAGCGCCAGGTGAGTCCGGGCCGCGTGACGCGCCGCCGGATGAGCGGGCCGACGCGGACGGACTGGTTCACCATGAACCGCATGGAGACGATGCGCGCGATCGGTCAGGACGTCCTCGGCGGTCCCGAGGTGCTGCGGGAAATCGAACTGGAGCGGCCCGTGCCCAGGCCCAACGAGGTGCTTGTGCGGGTGCGCGCCGCCGGGGTGAACCCCACGGACTGGAAACACCGGGCCAACGGCGGCTTCCTCGGTGAACCGCCGTTCGTCCTGGGCTGGGACGTCTCCGGGGTGGTCGAGGCGACGGGCATCGGAGCCTCCCTCTTCCGGCCCGGGGACGAGGTGTTCGGCATGCTGCCGTACCCGTTCGGCCACGGCTCGCACGCCGAGTACGTGACCGCTCCGGCCCGGGCCTTCGCGCCGAAGCCGGGCGGGATCGACCACACCGGGGCGGGCGCGCTGCCGCTGGTGTCGCTGACCGCGTGGCAGGCGCTGGTGGAGCGGGCGGATCTCCGGGAGGGGCAGCGGGTGCTGATCCACGCGGCGGCCGGCGGGGTCGGTCATGTGGCCGTGCAGATCGCCAAGGCGCGCGGCGCGTACGTCTTCGGCACCGCCGGCGCGGGCAAGCACGACTTCCTGCGCGGCATCGGCGTGGACGAGCCGGTCGACTACCGCTCCACCGACTTCACCGAGGCGGTACGGGACGTCGACGTCGTGCTGGACACCATCGGCGGCGACACCTCGCTCCGTTCGCTGCGGGTGCTGCGCCCGGGCGGGCTCCTGGTGTCGATCCTGCCGGTCGGCTCCGACGACCTCTACCACGAGGCCGAGCGGCTCGGCGTCCGGGCGGTCCGGATGCTCGTCGACGCCGACCACCACGGCATGAAGGCGGTCGCGCAGCTCGTCGAACAGGGCAGGCTGCGCGCCACGATCGCCGGCACCTTCCCACTGGCCGAGGCCGCCAGGGCGCACGAGCTCGGCGAAACCGGCCGCACCACGGGCAAGCTGGTCCTGCTCATGGACTGACGCCCGGGGACCGGGCACACCGTACGGCGATGTGCCCGCTCACACGGAGCCGGACGCTGCCCCGTGCTGTTCCAGCGCCGCCTCCAGCGTCGGCTGCGGGGGCAGCAGCCGGGACAGCCCGGTGACCTTCAGGATGCGCAGGGTCAGCGGGTGCGTGCACACCAGGTGCAGCTCTCCGCCGTGGTCGAGGACCCGGCCGCGGGCCCGGTACAGCAGGCGCAGCCCTGAGCAGTCGAAGAAGTCCACCCGGCTCAGGTCGATCACGACCCGGGCCCCGGGCCGTGCGGTGGCCCGGTCGATGTGGGGGGCGATCTGCGCCTCCGCGGCGATGTCGATCTCGCCGCGGAACTCCAGCACGGTGTGCCCGCGGTCCCGATGGACGCGCAGATGCCGGGTGAACGGCGGCGCGGGATCCTGCTGCACGACGGCATTCCCCTCCAACCGGCTCCAAGTACGACGGGCTCGGAGATCACAGCATCCCCCGGCCTTCGGGGCCAAACACCCCTACCCGTTCTGCAAGTTACCCTCGTAGGAGTGAATTTCAGCATGTTCGGTTGACATATGTCTCCGAATTGCAGCCGACTGCGGCTACTCGGTGGGCGGCGCGTCGAACAGAGCGCTGACCGATTCGCCGTTGTGGATGCGGCGTACGGCCTCCGCGAGGGCCGGGGCGATGGACAGGATCCGCAGCTTGTCCTTGTGGGCCCGGTGCTCCTCGTCCCCCACCGGCACCGGCACGGTGTTGGTGCACACGATCTCCAGGACGTCGCTCTGCTCGGTCAGCCGTTTGAGGGCGCCCGCCGCGAACAGGCCGTGGGTGCAGGCGACACGGATGGAGCGTGGCCCCAACTCACGGAGCCGATCGAGCAGTTCGAGCACCGTGCTGCCCTTGGCGATCTCGTCGTCCAGCACGATGACGTCCCGCCCGGCCACATCACCGATGACGGAACTGATGGTCACCCGGTCGTCGGCGTAGCGCTGCTTGGCCCCGGCGGCCACCCGGGCCCCGATCATCCGGGCGAACGCGGCCGCCTCCTTGGCGTTGCCCAGGTCCGGGGAGACCACGGTGGTGCGGGACAGGTCGTACTGCCGGAAGTGCTCGGCGAGTTCACGCAGCGCGTGCAGATGGTCGACGGGCACCGAGAAGAAACCGTGCACCTGCGGGGCGTGCAGCGTCATCGCCAGGACACGGCTCGCGCCCGCCGCGACCAGCAGATCGGCCACCAGCCGGCCGCCCAGCGAGATGCGCGGCGCGTCCTTCTTGTCGGAGCGGGCGTAGGAGTAGTGCGGCATCACGACGGTGATCCGCCCGGCGGAGGCGCCGCGGGCCGCGTCGCACATCAGCAGCAGCTCCACGAGATGCTCCTGCACCGGCTTGACCAGCGGTTGGATGAGGAAGACGTCCCGCTCCCGGCAGTTCGCCCGGAGCTGCACCTCCAGGCAGTCGTTGGCGAACCGGCTGACCCGCGCCGGGCTGAGGGGCACACCCAGATGGGCGCAGACCTCCGCCGCCAGGTCGGGGTGGGCGCTGCCGCTGAACACCGCGATGTCTCGCACGATCCGCTCCTCGCTGATCATTTTCCGACTCCCGGCTCATGCTACTGATCGCCCGGTGACGGGCCGCGGTACGCCGCCGCCGGGGCGAGACGGGCCCCCGGCGGGCCGCAACCGCCCTGGGCCCGGCCAACTGTCCTGTCTGTCAACGGATTTGGCGGGCATTCTCAGGAGGGAGGAAGGAGAACCTGGGATGACGACTCCCCCCGAGCGAGCCACCCGGCGCATGCCCGGCTGGGCGAAGGCGGTGAGTGCCGTCGTGATGGTGCTCGCGCTGCTGTTCGCCGGTGTCGCGCTGGCCGTGCTGCCCGGCATCAAGGACCTGTTCGGCACCGAGACGCACGACCGCTCGGGCCCCGCGCTCTTGAAGTCGATCCAGGACCTGAGCCGTTACGACGCCGCCTCCGGCAACTTCCAGGTCGTCGTGGACCTGGAGAAGGACAGCAAGTACCTGCCCGACGCGATCCGCGGCACCCGCACCCTGTACGTCGGGGCCGGCACCGTGGACGCCTACGTGGACCTCGGCCGGCTCGGCGACAAGGACGTGACGGTCGACGGTGACCGCACCTCGGCCACGCTGCGGCTGCCGCACGCACGGCTCGGTCGCCCGGCCCTGGACGCGGACCACTCCTACGCCGTCTCCAAGCAGCGCGGTCTGCTCGACCGCCTGGGCGACCTGTTCTCCGACAACCCCAACAGCGAGCAGGCCGTACAGCGGCTCGCGGTCAAGCACATCGCCGACGCGGCGAAGGACAGCGGCCTGACGGCACGGGCCGAGACCAACACCACCGGCATGCTCGAGGGCCTGCTCAAGTCCCTCGGTTTCAAGGAGGTACACGTCACGTACGGGCCCTGAGCGGCCGGCTCCATCCGGCGCGTGCGCAGGACGTTCCGTCACTCCCGCGGCGACACCGGGAGACGTCGTCCGCACCAGGGACAGAAGTCGATGGTGATGCTCGATGTGCCGCCATCGTGGATGATCAGCCCGTACTCCTGGGACTCGGCGCTGTAGCCGATCAGGACGTCCGGACAGGCGAAGGGGTCGTCGTGCTGGTCGCAGCGCCTGTTCACGTGGCTGCTCATCGCATCACAGCAGTGGTTGCTCATGACCTCGGCTTCTCGTAGCCATGTTCGTCTCGGGAGCCCCACTGTTGCACGTGAGCCGCCGCAGCTCAGCGCAGGGCGCGGACCATGCGGCGTGCGCGCGGGCTTGAGGTTGCGCGTAGCCCCTGGCGCGCCCCCGATCGTCCACGGTCGCGGCGGGCCGTGGGAAATCCGCGGGCTCCCGTCGGGGGCGGCTGGCAGGCCGGCGCCCATGACCACGTCCCTGAACGCGAGGAATCGACTCGCCACGCTCCCGCGCTGCACGGCCCTGAACGGGGAGGACTTCACCGGCCACGCTCTGGCCTCTGCTCGCCCCTCGGAGTTGCGCTTCACGCGATGCTCGTTCGCGGGAGCCGATCTGCGGCAGGCCACCCTGGACGGCTGCTCGTTCACGTTCTGCGATCTGAGCGGTGCGGACCTGCGCGGGGCGTCACTTCGCGGAGTGTCGCTGTCCGGCTGTGATCTCCGCGATGCCGACCTCCGCGACGCGGACCTCACCGACGCCAGGTTCGACCTGGTGAACAGCGGCAGACCACCGCACGGCCTCACCAATGTCACCGGAGTCCGCCTCGAGGGAGCGATCCTGCGCGACGTCCAGTTGGAGGACGTCATCGGATGGCCGGCCGAGGCCGACCCCACGGTGTAGAGCCGCGCCCAGGCCGGGCAGAGCAGGGCATCCTCGGCGGGTTCGCGGGTAACCGACCTACATAGCAGGGGAGTTGGCGACCGGGAGGACCAGCATGGCCCGTGTGGCGATCAGTCCGCGTACCGTTTTCCGCCGGCGCAAGGGCCGGTCCGGGACCGCCGAGAGGCGGGCCGGAGGTGCCCGTCGGCCGCTGGCCTGGCCGCTGCGGCTGCTGGCGATGCTGTGCGCCTTCGCCTTCATGGTGGCGTTCGCGGTCGTCCTGGCACAGTTGACGCTGGAGCCGTCGCCCGCGTCGGCGTCCATCGCGCACAGCAATCTGCGTCCGGGAAGCTCGCTTCGGGCCTATCTGGAGGGGGCGGGGGCGCAGGAGGCGGTCAAGCAGATCGGCGGAAACGTGCTGCTCGGTGTGCCGTTCGGCGTGCTGGTGCCGGTCGTGGCGCCGGGGGCCCGCGGAGTCCTGCGGGTGCTGCTGCTGACCGCGACGGTGATGCTGCTGGTGGAGTTCGCGCAGGGCGCCCTGATCACCGGGCGGGCCTTCGACATCGACGACGTCGTCCTCAACACCACGGGCGCACTGCTGGGTTACCTGCTCCTGGGCCGGAGGATGGGCCGGGCCGTGCACGCGCGCAAGCCGCGTGAGTGATGGCCGGAATTGGTCCGTACCACATATTGACGGCCCCTTATCTCACTCCTTGAATCAAGGGCGACACATTCACCCCCCACAACGGTCGGCGGCCCGGGCCCGGACCGCCGCACGGAAGGGAGAGCCGTGGCCCGTCCACGCCTGCTCCGCAGATGCCTGTTCGCCGCCCTGTCCGCCGTCCTGGTCGGCTCCGCCGCCGTCGGCCCGGCGCGGGCCGACTCCCCGAAGGCGGCCACCCCCACGGCGGCCACCCCGAAGGCGGCCGCCGCCGTCACGTTCTCCGACAACTTCGACGGCCCCGCCGGCGCGGCCGTCGACTCCTCCAAGTGGCAGATCGAGACCGGCGACAACGTCAACAACCACGAACGGCAGTACTACACGTCGGGCAACAAGAACGCGGCCCTTGACGGCCAGGGCCATCTGGTGATCACCGCCCGGCGCGAGAACCCTTCCAACTACCAGTGCTGGTACGGCACCTGCCAGTACACCTCGGCCCGCCTGAACACCTCCGGGAAGTTCACCGCACAGTACGGGCACGTCGAGGCCCGGATGAAGGTCCCGCGGGGGCAGGGCATGTGGCCCGCGTTCTGGATGCTCGGGACACCGGTCAACTGGCCCGACTCCGGCGAGATCGACATCATGGAGAACGTCGGTTTCGAGCCGTCCACCGTCCACGGCACCATCCACGGCCCCGGCTACTCCGGCTCGGGCGGCATCGGCGCGGGCTACACGCTGCCGAACGGACAGGCCTTCGCGGACGCCTTCCACACCTTCGCCGTCGACTGGGCGCCGGACTCGATCACCTGGTCCGTGGACGGCAACGTCTACCAGCGGCGCACGCCGGCCGACCTGGGCGGCAGGACGTGGGTGTTCAACAAGCCGTTCTTCCTGATCCTGAACCTGGCCGTGGGCGGCTACTGGCCGGGCGACCCGGACGGCTCCACCTCCTTCCCGCAGCAGCTCGTGGTCGACTCGGTCTCGGTGACCACGAGCGACACGTCCGTCGGCGGCGCGATCCGCGGGCTGGCCGGCAAGTGCGTGGACGTGGCCGGGGCGAACTCCGCCAACGGCACCCCGGTGCAGCTCTACGACTGCAACGGCACCGCGGCCCAGCAGTGGACGGTCGCCTCGGACGGCACCCTGCGCGCGCTCGGCAAGTGCCTGGACATCACGGACCGCGGCACCGCGGACGGCTCCACCGTCCAGTTGTGGGACTGCGGCGGCGGCGCGAACCAGAAGTGGGTCGTCTCCTCGGCGCACGACATCGTCAACCCGCAGGCGAACAAGTGTCTGGACGTCACCGGAAACAACTCCGCCAACGGCACCCGGCTCCAGATCTGGACCTGCACGGGCGGCGCCAACCAGAAGTGGACGGTGGGCTGAGCCCGTGGACCGGCGCTGACGGCTAGGTCCTGTCGTCACATTCCCGTCGTCGCCCGAAGGGCGGCTCCGCGGCGTCTGGTGCGTGCTCTCGGCGTGCCGGGCGGAAGTCCTCGTACTGGACGTACTTGGGCTTTCGCCCGGTGTGGCGAGAGTGCGTGCCAGGCGTCGCGGGGCAGGCGGGAATGTGACGACAGGGCCTAGTGCACGGTCCAGGTGAACTTGTCGCCGCCGACCCAGCGGATCACGTCCGGATCGTCGAGGTCGTGGATGCTGATACCGAAGGCGGCGGCGGCTTCCAGGACGTCGATGACGGTCTTCGCCTCGCCGATCACCTCACCGTCGATCTCCACGATACGGAAGGGCGGACTGCCCGGCTGCACGGCGAGCACCAGGATCCGCGGCCGGGAGATGTGCAGGGCAGCTTCGGTCATACCTTCAAGGGTAAAACGCCGCCCGCGGCGACGGGCTTCCATTGGACACACCGGAGTGCCGTGTGGTGCGGTCCCGGTGGCGCCGGGGAACCCTGGGGGTGGAGGTGGCGATGGACCCTGTCGAGGCACTGGACCGGATCGCCTTCCTGCTGGAGCGGTCCCTGGCGCCCACCTACCGGGTGCGCGCCTTCCGCACCGCCGCCCAGGTGCTGTCCGGGCTGCCCGAGCACGAGGTGGCCGAGCGCGCCACGGCCGGGACGCTCCAGTCACTCAAGGGCGTCGGTCCGAAAACCGCCCAGGTGGTACGGGAGGCACTGGCCGGGCAGGTGCCCGGCTATCTGCGGAACCTGGAGGACGAGGCGGACGAACCGCTCGTCGCGGGCGGCGAACGGCTGCGGGCGCTGCTGCGCGGCGACTGCCATCTGCACTCCGACTGGTCCGACGGCGGTAGCCCGATCGGGGAGATGGGCCGGACCGCGGCGCGCCTCGGGCACGAGTGGGCGGTGCTCACGGACCACTCGCCGCGGCTGACGGTGGCCCGCGGGCTGTCCGCCGAGCGGCTGCGCGAGCAGCTGAAGGTGGTCGCGGAGCTGAACCGGACATGGGCGCCGTTCCGGCTGCTGACCGGCATCGAGTGCGACATCCTCGACGACGGCTCGCTCGACCAGGAGCCGGAGCTGCTGGAACGGCTGGACGTCGTGGTCGTGTCGGTGCACTCCAAACTGCGGATGGACGCCCGGTCGATGACCCGCCGCATGGTGGCCGCCGTACGCGATCCGCACTCCGACGTCCTCGGCCACTGCACCGGACGGCTGCTGACCGGGCGGGGTCGGCCGGAGTCGGAGTTCGACGCGGACGCGGTGTTCGCCGCGTGCGCCGAGACCGGCACGGCCGTGGAGATCAACAGCCGCCCGGAGCGGCTGGACCCGCCGCGGCGGCTGCTGCGCCGGGCCGTCGAGGCCGGCGTGCTGTTCTCCATCGACACCGACGCCCACGCGCCCGGCCAGCTGGACTGGCAGATCCACGGGTGCGCGCGGGCCGAGGAGTGCGGGGTGCCCCCGGAGCGCGTGGTGACCACGTGGACCGGGGAGCAGTTGCTGGACTGGACCCGCGAGCGCCGGACGCCGTGAGGCGTGCCGCCCACGCATCCTTCGGCGCTCGTCCGTGCGGCTCGTCCATGCGGTCCGCGCCCGCGCCCGTGCGTCCGCGTCGGCCGGCCGGGACCGGGTACTCGGTGGACCGCACTGTCAGCCGCCGCCGAGAGGAGCCGAGGGTGAGCAGCGCTTCGGGCAGCCGGGTCGTCGTCACGGGCGCCACCGGCAATGTCGGCACGAGTGTCGTGCGCGTCCTCTCCGAGGATCCGGAGATCGGGTCCATCCGGGGACTGGCCCGCCGGATCCCGCAGTGGTCGCCGCCGAAGACGCAGTGGTCGGCGGTGGACGTGTCCTTCGAGCAGTCCGGGCTGGCCGGGGAGTTCGCGGGCGCCGACGCCGTGATCCATCTGGCCTGGGCCTTCCAGCCCACGCACGATCCGGCGGCCACCTGGCGCACCAACGTGCTGGGGAGCATCCGGGTCTTCGACGCGGTGGCCGCCGCACGGGTGCCGGTCCTGGTGCACGCCTCGTCGGTCGGCGCGTACTCACCCGGGCCGAAGGACCACGCGGTGGACGAGTCGTGGCCGACCCACGGCTGGCCGGACGCCGCGTACTCCCGGGAGAAGGCGTATCTGGAACGGGCCCTGGACACCTTCGAGCGGGACCATCCGGACGTACGGGTGGTCCGGATGCGCCCGGCCTTCCTGTTCAAGCGGGAGTCGGCGAGCGAGCAGCGCCGGATCTTCGGCGGCCGGTTCCTGCCGGGGCAGCTGGCCCGGCCCGAGCTGATGCCGTTCCTCCCGGACGTCCCGGGCCTGCGGGTGCAGGCGCTGCACACGGACGACGCCGCCCGGGCCTACCGACTGGCGCTCGCGCACGAGGTGCGGGGAGCGTTCAATCTGGCCGCCGAGCCGCCGCTCGACGCGCAGGTGCTGGGCGAGCTGCTCGGCTCCCGGCCTGTACGGCTGCCGCGCACCGCCGCCCGCTCGGCGATCGCCGCCGCGTGGGGGCTGCGCCTGCTGCCCGCCTCCCCCCAGCTGTTCGACGCGGTCCTCCACCTCCCCCTGATGGACTGCACCCGGGCCCACACCGAACTGGGCTGGCGCCCGGAGCGTACGGCGACGGAGGTCCTCCAGGAGTTCCTCCAGGGGTTGCAGCGGGGCGAGGGCGGGGACACGGAGCCGCTGCGGGGCCGCAAGGCCGGGTGAGCCAGGGCCGCGCCGGGGCCTGCGCTCGGCATCGGCAGGGGTCTCCCGAGGAAAGCCCGGCCACGGCCCCGAAGGTGTCAGCCGTGCGCCCGCAGCGCCCGCATCTGTTCGTCCAGCGGACCGAGGCCGACGTCCCGGCGGCGCTCGTCGAGGGTCTGCGGGCGGCGCACGGGGTACGGGTGCAACGTCACGGGGTTGATCCGCGTGCCGTAGAACTGCGGCTCGCCCAGTTCCACGGCGCAGTGATCGGCGATGTAGGCCAGGTGCACCGCGGGGCACCGGCCGTCCGCGGTGGCCTGGGCGATCAGATCCCGGCACCGCAGCCGGAAGCCCAGGTCCGGGGCGTGCAGCAGAATCATCAGGGCAGCCGTCGAGGCGGCCCCGCCGACGGCCTCAACGGTCGGCCAGCCGTGCAGGCGCACGATCACCGCGAGCGCCTCGGCGTTGTCCCGGCGGCACCGGGCCACACTCCGTCGCCGCTCCGCCGTGGGCGCGGCCCCCGCCTCCCGCGTCGACTCCCGGTCCGCGTCGGCCCTGCGCACCAACTCGGCCGCCACCAGGGAGGCGGCCTCCCCGACCAGCGGCATCGCGTCCTGCCCTACCGCCGGCACCGCATCCCGCCCAGCCAGCGACACCGCATCCCGCCCCGCTGTCGGCACCGCATCCCGCCCAGCCAGCGACACCGCATCCCGCCCCGCCGACGGCACCGTCGCCTCGGCCGGTCCCGTCACCGGTGCGCCCGAGGCCGCGCGGGCGGGCAGGACCGCGGGGCTCCCGTCCGAGGCGTCCGGTCCGCGGGATGTCGTGGGCGTGCCCAGGGGAGGGTCCGGGGAGGCCGTCATGGTGCCGTGCCCCAGCGGCGGCGCAGCGTGAACCACACTCTCTTGCCGGGGCGGCCGGGTTCGGGCGGCGCCATGCCCCAGTCGTCCGCCAGCGCGGCCACGATGGCGAGTCCGCGTCCCGACTCCGCGTCCGCGTCCGCCGGTCGCGGTCGCGGCAGCACCGGCGAGGAGTCCGCCACCGTCACGCGGAGGGTGTGCGCGCTCCACTCGACGGTCACGGTGACCGTGTCGTCCGGGTCGGTGCGCGCGTGCTTGACCGCGTTGGCGAACAGTTCGTCCGCGGCGAGCACCGCGCCGTCGCGCTGATCTGCCGACAGCGGCAGCCGGGCGAACTGCTCGGCGACCAGTCGCCGTACGGCCGCCGCCCAGGAGGGGTCGGCGGGCACGGTGGAGCGGACGCGGAAGGGTTCGTCCGCGGCGGCCCCGGCGGGGCCGGCCGGACGGTGCCCGGTGACCGCCGGTGCGGGCGGCGGCCCGGGGCGCCGGGCGCTGGATGCCGTCATCGGTCCTCCTTCGGACGCGGCGGCGCGGCGCCCTGCGTCAGGACGGCCGCCCTCGTCCGCGTACGGGCGGGGCCGGGGTCCGGGCTCCTCGACTGTCCGTCGGTCACGATGGCCATCCAGGTCTCGCGTCGCGTTCCCGTGTGGGCCGGGTTCACATCTGACAAGACGTCAGTTTTCTTGCGGAAAAGCACAGTTGGCTGACGGGACGACCCGCTGCGCGACAGCTCTCCCCGTCACTATGGTCTCGGACACACTCGGCCCGCAACCTGCGTTCTGATAATTTCAGAACGTTCGCCAACACCCTGTCTGCGTCCGCGACGCCGTGTCACACTGCACGCGAAGTCGGCCGTTCGGGAGGTAGGACGTGAGGGAGAACCGCTCAGGCGGGAGCGCGCCCACCGTCCTGCGGATGGTCCTCGGCAAGCGTCTGCGGCACCTGCGGGAGCAGGCCGGGGTCTCCTTCGAGGACGCGGCACGGGCCATCGAGGTCACGCCGTTGACGGTCCGCCGGATAGAGAAGGCCGAGGTCGGCCTGCGCATCCCGTACGTCAAGGAGTTGTTGCGCACCTACGGCGTCCCCGCGGCGGAGATCGACGACTTCGTCACCCTGGCCCGGGAGGCCAACCGGCCCGGCTGGTGGTACAAGTACCGCGACGTGCTGCCGGAGTGGTTCAAGGCGTACGTGAGCCTGGAGAGCGAGGCCAGCGTCATCCGCCTCTACGAACCCCATTACGTGCCCGGCCTGTTGCAGACCCGCGACTACGCGACCGCGCTGATGCGGGTCGGCTTCCCCAACGAGTCGAAGGAGGAGGTCGCCCGTCGCGTGGCCCTGCGCCTGAGACGCCAGGACCTGCTCGCCAAGCCGGGCGGTCCGGCCATGTGGGCCATCGTGGACGAGACGGTGCTGCGCCGTCCCGTCGGCGGCCCCGAGGTGATGCGGGCCCAACTGGACCGGCTCGTCGAGGTGCTCCGGATGCCGAAGGTCAGCATCCAGGTCATGCCCTACAGGGTGGGGGCCCACCCGGGCGCCTTCGGCCCCTTCCACCACTTCCGCTTCGGCTTCTCCGAACTGCCGGACGTCGTCTACACCGAGAACCTCGCGGGTTCGGTGTACTACGACCGGCCGGAGGACGTCGTGACCTATCTCGAAGTTCTGGACCGGATGTCCGTGCAGGCGGAACCGGTCGCACGGACCAGGGACATCCTGGGCGAACTGCGTAAGGAGTTGTGATCCATGGCATCCAACGCTCCCATCCACAGCGGCATACCGGCCGGTGACCTGGGCACCGAGGGCTGGCACAAGCCCTGGAGCGGCACCAACGGCGGCTCCTGCGTCGAGGCCAAGCGCCTACCCGACGGCACGGTCGCCCTCCGCCAGTCCACCGACCCCGAGGGGCCCGCACTGCTCTACAGCCGGGACGAGATGATCGCGTTCCTCCGGGGCGTCAAGGCGGGCCAGGCGGACTTCCTGGTGGACTGAGCCGGAACCGGACACAAACCGGTCCCGAAACGAACGGAACAGCCCCGGCCGGCCCCGCAACCCGCGGGACAGGCCGGGCCCGCGTCCGGGTCCGGTCCGCAGCCCGCCCCCTCGTCGACATCATCCTGAACTCGGGCCACGCATAAGGGTGTTGACGCTAAGTTGAATACAGACACCGACCGCGGGACGCACGGCAGGAGACCCCTCATGGCAGACGGCGAGCTCACCCCGGACCAGGACGCGATGTCCAAGATCGACA
The DNA here is from genome assembly GCF_044754605.1 of Streptomyces sp. NPDC093064. NCBI lineage: Bacteria > Bacillati > Actinomycetota > Actinomycetes > Kitasatosporales > Streptomycetaceae > Streptomyces > Streptomyces sp. NPDC093064. The sequence goes on along the minus strand of NZ_JBIVPK010000005.1, from coordinate 246,277 downwards.
CCACGGTGCCGCACTCGGCCCGCATCTGGAACTACTGGATGGGCGGCAAGGACAACTACGAGGTCGACCGGGTCGCGGGCGACGCCTACCGCGAGCACGCGCCGACCATCGCGACGATGGCCCGCGCCTCCCGCCAGTACCTGGTCCGCGCCGTGACCTATGTGGCCGGCGACCTCGGCATCCGCCAGTTCCTCGACATCGGCACCGGACTGCCGACCTACGACAACACCCACCAGGTCGCCCAGCGCATCGCCCCAAAGTCGCGCATCGTCTACGTCGACAACGACCCGCTGGTGCTGCGCCACGCCCAGGCCCTGCTCACCAGCACCCCCGAGGGACTGACCGAGTACATCGACGCGGACCTGCACGACCCCGAGGCGATCATCGAGCGGGCGGGCAAGATCCTCGACTTCGACCAGCCGGTGGCCCTGATGCTGATGGGCATCCTCGGCCACATCCAGGACTACGAGGAGGCGAAGTCGATCGTCCGCCGCCTCCAGGCCGCCCTGCCCTCCGGCAGCTGCTTCGTGCACTACGACAGCACCGACACCGACCGGGCGCTCAAGGAGGCCCAGCAGGGCTACGACGACACCGGCGCCGTCCCGTACGTGCTGCGCAGTCCGGAGCAGCTGGTCGCCTACTACGAGGGCCTTGAGCTGTTCGAGCCCGGCATCGTCTCCTGCCCGCTGTGGCGTCCCGAGCCGGGCGGCAGGCCCGAGCCCACGGACATCCACGGCGGCGTGGCCCGCAAGCCCTGACACCCGGGGGCTGGACTCGCGGGGCCGCGCCCCGGTCTACGGCGCCGTGCGGAGGAAGTCCGCCAGCCCCTCCAGGAGCCGGTCGACGTCCTCGTCGTCGTTGTACGGGGCCAGTCCGATCCGCAGCCCGCCGGTGTCGCCCAGGCCGAGCCGGCGGGAGGCCTCCAGGGCGTAGAACGCGCCCGACGGCGCCGCGACGGCGCGTTCGGCCAGGTGGCGGTAGGCGTCGACGGTGCTGCGGCCCTCGATGGTCAGCAGCAGGGTCGGGGTGCGCTCGGCCGCGCGCGAGTGCACGGTGATCCCCGGGAGGCGGGACAGCCCCTCCTCGATCCGGTGGCGCAGGGCGTCCTCGTGCCGTTCAAGTGAGCCGAAGGAGGCGAGCAGCCGTTCCCGCCGGGTGCCGCGCGCCGACGGATCCATCCCGGCGAGGAAGTCCACGGCGGCCCGGGTGCCGGCCAGCAGTTCGTAGGGCAGGGTGCCGAGTTCGAAGCGCTCGGGCACCGCGTCGGACGAGGGCAGCAGCTTGTCCGGGCGCAGCGTCTCCAGCAGGTCCGGGCGGCTCGCCACGACGCCGAGGTGCGGGCCGAGGAACTTGTACGGGGAGCAGGCGAAGAAGTCCGCGCCCAGGGCGGCGAGGTCGACCGCGGCGTGGGCGGTGTGGTGCACGCCGTCCACGTAGAGCAGGGCGCCGCGCTCGTGGGCCAGGGCGGCGATCGCGGGCAGGTCCGGGCGGGTGCCGATCAGGTTGGAGGCGGCGGTGACCGCGACCAGCCGGGTGCGGTCGGACAGCTGGTCCGCGAGGTGCCGCGCGGTCAGTTCGCCGGTGGCCGGGTCGAAGTCGGCCCAGCGCACGACGGCTCCCACGGCCTCGGCGGCCTGGACCCAGGGCCGGATGTTGGCGTCGTGGTCGAGCCGGGTGACGACGACCTCGTCGCCGGGCGCCCACGTCCGGGCCAGCGTGCGCGAGAAGTCGTACGTCAACTGGGTCGCGCTGCGCCCGAAGACGACTCCGGCCGGCTCCGCGCCCAGGAGGTCCGCCATGGCCTCGCGGGCGGTGGCGACGCAGTCCTCGGCGTTGCGCTCGCCCGCCGTCGTCAGCCCCCGGTTGGACAGCGGACCCGCGAGCGCGTCGGCGACGGCGTCGATGACCGGCTGCGGTGTCTGGCTGCCGCCCGGCCCGTCGAAATGAGCCCACCCGGCCTTCAGGGCGGGAAACTGCGCGCGGACACCGGCGATGTCATGCGTCACGGACGACTCCTTCGAACGCTCCTGGTGCGGGATGCGCCCCCATGATCCATCGCACCGCGCCCCAAGGACAGCCCCCTACGTCCTGCGTTCCTCCAGGGCCGTCTGCCAGGCCGGGACCGGGTCCTTGGGGGCCGGGTCGGCGCGGCGGCCGCCGCGGGTGAAGAAGTCGGCGAGGGGGAGGATCGCGGCGCCGACGGTGACCGCGTCCGGGCCGAGTCTGCCCAGGTCGATGGTGACCCGCTCGGCGGGGTGGCGCAGGGCGTAGGCGGTCGCGTGGCGGCGTACCGCGGGCAGGAAGCGGGGGCCGAGCTGGAGGCCGGCCCAGCCACCGATGAGGATGCGCTCGGGCTGGAAGAGGTTGATCAGGTCGGACAGGCCGGCGCCCAGGTATTCGGCGGTCTCCTCCAGCACGGCGAGCGCCACGGGGTCGGCGGCGGTGCCCTCGGGCGGGTAGGCGGCGGCCAGCAGGGCGGTCAGTGCGGTCTCCTCGTCGGTGTCCCGCGGCGGCCGGCCGCCCTCCTCGAGCCAGCGGGCCAGCAGGGATTCCGCGCCGGCGTACGCCTCCAGGCAGCCCAGGGAGCCGCAGCGGCAGCGGCGCCCCCGTACGCGTACCGTCAGATGCCCCCACTCCACGGCCCGGCCGCGCTCGACCTCGGTGGTGACCAGGCAGGCGCCGACTCCGGAGCCGAAGAGCACCACGACCGCGTTGCCCGCGCCACGGCCGGCGCCGAACCACATCTCGGCCTGGCCAAGCGTCTTGGCGCCGTTGTCGATGAAGTACGGGACGCCGTCCGGGAGCCGGGAGCCGGCGCGGAGCAGGGACTCCAGGGGTACCGCGTCCCAGCCGATGGTCTGCCCGTGCACGACGGCACCGCGGTCGGGGGTGGGCTCGACGATGCCGGGGACGCCGATCCCGACCCCGAGGAGGCGCTCCGGGGGCAGGCCGGCCGCGGTCAGGACCTCGGCGATCCCGTCCCGGATGTGTCCGGTGATCACGTCGACGTCGTAGCCCTGTGACTCCAGCGGCCGTTCGGTGCGCGCCAGTTCGGTGAGGGTGAGGTCGAACAGCTCGACGCGGACCCGGGTCTCGCCGACGTCGACGCCGATCATGTGGCCGCTGCCCGGCGCGACGCGCAGCAGGGTGCGCGGGCGGCCGCCGTCGGAGTCGACGCTGCCGGCCTCCTCGACGAGGCCGTCGGCGACCAGGTCGGCGACGACGTTGCTGACCGAGCCGGAGCTCAGGCCGGTGGCGGGGCCGAGTTCGAAGCGGCTGAGGGGGCCGTCGAAGTAGAGCCGTTGCAGTACGGCCGAGCGGTTGCCCCTTCTGAGATCGCGCACCGTGCGCCCGTTCCGCCCCGCCATGTGGCTCCCTCCCGAACCGTGCCCGAGCTGCAACATACCGCCGCGGGCCGTCTGGGCGCGACTTCTGCGATCCCTTAGTCCACGCAATAAATTAAGAGGTGACGGTAAGGCGGCCGATCTCCTCGATCGCGGCGGACAGTTCAGGGGCGACATGGTCGCGCGTCCAGCGTTCGTGCTCCTGCCCCAGGGCGCGCGGAATCACCTCGGTGAGCATGACCAGGTAAAGGTAGCTGCGGTACAGGGCGAGCCGCAGGCGGGCCGTCCGCCCGAACCCGGCCCGGCCGCCCGCCGCGCGGTAGCCCGCGAGGAACGCCCGGTCCTCGAGGATGTCCCCGAGCAGCGCGAGCGAGACGAAGTCGGCCGCCGGATCGCCCCAGAACATGCGCTCGCCGTCGATCAGGCCCCCGATGCGGACACCGCCCTCCGAGCGGTCGACCAGGACGTTGCCGGGCCACAGGTCGAAGTGGACCAGGCGGGGTACGGCGACCTCGTCCAGGGCGCCGTACGCGGCCGCGGCCGTGCGGGCGATCTCGTCGGCGGGCCGGGGCAGCCGGGCTCCGTAGCGGCGGGCGTCGTCGAGGACGGCGGCGTACATGGCCGTGAAGGCGGTGCGCCAGTCCGGGGCGAGCGGGCCGAGCACGCCGGAGGGGTAGCCGAAGCCGGGGCCGGTCACCTGGTGCAGCCGGGCCACCTGGCCGCCCAGCCGGGTGCGCAGGTCCGCCGCTTCGGCGTCCGTCACCGACGCGTCCCACGGCTCGCCGGGGCAAGCCGTCATCAGCAGGTGGCGCCGGCCCGCCTCCTCGCCCACCGCGACCACGCGCGGCGCCGGTACTCCGGCCCGTCCGGCCCCGCGGCAGAACTCGGCCTCGCCGACGAGGAGGTCCCTCTCGTAGCGCAGACCGGGCGCGGTCGGGGCGGGCGGGACCTTCAGCACGTACCGGGTGCCGTCGGCCAGGCACAGCTCCTCGACCGTGTTGTACGTGCCGCCGCCCAGTGCGCGGAGCCGGGCGAGCCGGCCGGGCGGGACACCCGCGGCCCGCAGAACGCGCCGGGCCCGCCCCCACGACCGCGTCGGCGGTGTGTCCGGTTCACCGAAATCCATTGGACCCCCCTTTCGGATCCTGCTTACCCTAGCCGCAAAACTAATCCCCTTAGGCAATTTCTCGCACCCTCCCGGAGGCCCCCCATGAGATCACTGTCCGAGCAGGACGTCCGCGACTCGTTCGTCAACTGCTCCCAGGGCGAGGCCAAGCGCCTGCCGCTACCCCGCGACCTCGGTGACCGCCCCTGGGACGATCTGGACTTCCTGGGCTGGCGCGATCCGGGAGCGCCCGATCGCAGCTATCTGGTCACCGAGCGGGAGGGCCGGCTCATGGGCGTGACCCTGCGCTTCCCCGCCTCGCAGCGCGGGTTCCTGCACCGCAGCATGTGCTCGCTGTGCCTGACCACCCACCGCGGGGGCGGGGTCTCCCTGATGACCGCCCGCAAGGCCGGAACGGCGGGCCGCGAAGGCAACTCGGTCGGCGTGTACATGTGCACCGACCTCGCCTGCTCCCTCTACGTGCGCGGAAAGAAGGTCCCGGACTCCGGCGCGCGCTTCGAGGAGAGCCTCACCCTGGAGCAGCAGATCGCCCGCACCACGACCAACCTGGCGGCCTTCCTCGACAAGCTGTACGCCTGACCGCACCGCCCGGTCACGTTCGACCCCTGCGCGATCGGGGAACAGCGCAAGGGATGCGGAAGGTACGTGACTGGACCTCGTCCCTGGTTCGGCTGGCCAAGCGGCACCGGGACCCCGTGGTCGTACAGGCGCTGCGCTCCACGACCGCGGCGACGATCGCGTATGTGATCGCGTTGCGGCTGAGTCCCGAGCCCGCGCCGCTGACCGCGCCGCTGACGGCTCTGCTCGTCGTCCAGGTGACCCTCTACTCCACGCTGACCACCGGCATCCGCCGGGTGAACTCCGTAGTGGCCGGAGTGCTCGTGGCCATCGCCTTCTCCCTGCTGGTGGGGCTGACCTGGTGGAGTCTCGCACTGGTGATCCTGGCGGCGCTGGCGGTCGGGCACCTGGTGCGGGTGGACGAGTTCGTGCCCGAGGTGGCGATCAGCGCGATGCTGGTCCTCGGCGTCACCGCCGTCGGCAGTACCGCCTCCGCGCGGGTCGAGGAGACGCTGATCGGCGCGGTGGTCGGCCTCGGCTGCAATCTGCTGCTCGCTCCCCCGGTATGGACCGAACAGGCCGGTGCGTCGATCGAGGGCCTGGCCCGCCGCGTGCGGCAGCTGATGCTGCGGCTGGGCGAGGAGGCGGCCGGGCATCCGCCCGTGGAGCGCGCCGCGGAGCGGCTGCACGAGGCGCGCCGACTGGACCACGACATCTCCGAGGTGGACGCCGCCCTCCGGCAGGCCGAGGACAGCCTGCGGCTCAATCCGCGGGTGCGCGAGGGCCTGCTGCACCGGGTGGTGCTGCGCACGGGTCTGGACACGCTGGAGATCTGCACGGTCGTTCTGCGGGTGCTGGCGCGCAGCTTCACCGACCTGACGAAGCAGCGGGCCCCCGAGCCGATGTTCTCTCCACAGACCGGAGCCCTGGTGCAGGAGCTGCTGTGCGAGATCGCCGACGCGGTGGTCAGCTTCTCGGTGCTCGTCACCACGGACGTCAGCGTGAGCGCCGAGGAAGCCGAGTCCCGGCTGGCCGCCCAGCTGCGGCAGACCTCGGCCACCCGCGACAAGGTGGCGCGGCTGCTGCTGGACGAGGCGCGGCGGGACATGGGCCAGTGGCAGCTTTACGGCGCGGTGCTCACCGAGGTCGACCGCATCATCGACGAGATGGACACCGAGCACCGCTCCCGCCGGCTCCTGGAGGAGCTGGACCGGTACACCCGCGCCCAGCGCGAGCGCGCCCCGCGGCTGACCCGGCTCGGGGACCGGCTGGGCGCCCCGGTCGGGCAGCGGCGGAACCACGAGGGCGTCGCGCGGCGTTCTGTGCGTGAGGGGCGCGGTCCTACGACGGCGGGAGGGGAGCAGGCATGACCGACTCGAAGGTGCGGATCGACGGGAACACGCTGCGGCTGCCGGGCGGTGTGGCGGTGCGGTTCGTGCGCACCCTGCGGCTGCCGGAGACGGGTACGCATCCGCTGCCGCCTGGGCTGGGCGAGTTCCCGGTCCGGCGGGTGGCCGACTACGCGGACTCGGTGCCCGAGGAGTGGCGGGCGCGCGGCGGCGTGATGCTGCCGGTGTATCTGCGCGAGGCGATGTGGCTGAGCTTCGCGGGCACGACCGAGCCGGCCGCCCTCCAGGTCGGCGTGGGCAAGGTGTGCGCGGTGTCGGGCCGGCCCTGGAGCGACCGGCTGTCCCGGGACCCGCAGAACTACGTGGTGCTGCCCCGCCAGCCGTGGCTGGACGGCATCAACTCCGGCAAGGGCACCGTGCGGCAGTTCGTCGCCGTGCCGCTGGGCCTGGGGGCGAGCGTCGAGGGCCAGGTCACGGGCGAGGAGGTGTGGGGCGGCGTGCAGTTGCAGTCGTTCCCGCTGAACGATGACGAACTGGGCCGGTGGCGCAAGGAGGAGCGGCGGCGGCTGCGGCAGGAGACGGCCCTGTCGGCCCAGATCTGCGGTGCCGCCCCCATGGCGGCAGCGGCGGCGCCCGCGCCCGGCGCCGCGCCGGCCGCCCCGCGCCGGGCCGCGCCCGCGATGGGGCTCGGTGTCGGCGGCTCCATGCGCCAGGAGGTGTACCGGGACGACCGGCCGCCGGGCGCCTGGTCCGAGCGGCCCGCGGGGCGGGTGTTCGTGCACCTGGTGACGCCTCCGCAGTGGCGCCGCATCACCGGCGAGGCTCCCCCGCCGTCGCCCGTGGACCGCGCCGCGTACACGAGCGCCGGACTGCCCTGGTTCGACTACTACGACCAGGACGCCGAGGACCTCTCCCCCACCGAACCCCTGTCGGGGGTGCGGCCGGCCGGGGACTGGCTCGGCGACGACCACGAGCCGTGGCAGGAACCGTCACCGCAGCAGGTGCGACCCCTCAAGGACGCTCCGGGCAAGCCGGTGGAGGACGGGGACTGGTAGACGCACCAGAGTGCCACCTCACGGGACGCGTGGATGCCGGCGGTCCACGCGTCCACCCGGACCCGGCCGACCATCGTGGTACCGCACCGAGCGCCGGGCTCCGGCCGAAGCACACCGGCGGTGCACACGACCTGGGCGACCGGTTTTTCCGGGGGATCGTGGACGACCGGCGCGGCGACAGCCACGACAAGCAGCCGCTACCCAGCCGCGACGTCCTGCCGACGGTGCGGCCGGCCGGTGACTGGCCGGTGACGGCCACGAGCCGTGGCAGGAAAAGACGCTCCGGGCAGGCCCGCACCGGGCTGCCGCCCCACGCGACCCTGGACGCGTTCCGCTGCGTTTGCGTGGGAGCGGTGGCGCGCGTCAAGGTGGCAGTCACGACCGGGGCAGCCGACGACCTGAGGTGCGGGCATGGACAGTGGTGCGAGGGCGTCGCGGCAGGGGTCCCCCCTGCTCGGGCGACGCCGGGAACCCGGGGGAGGCTGGAGCAGGCGGCAGTTCGTCGGGGCGCTGACGGGAGCCGTCGCCGTGCTGGCGGTCCCGGCGCCCGCGACACCGCGGGCGGGGTCCGCGCCCGAGAGCGCGCCGGAGGCCGCCGCGAGCGGTCGGCAGCCGGCGGCGAGACGGTCCGGCCCCCGGCCCCTGTACCTGGGCACGTACACCTCCGTGCCGGGCGGCGGCAAGGGCATCGGCCTGGCGGTGTACGACCCGGTGTCGGGTGCCGTCGGCGGCCGGGGCGCCGTCGCCGGGGTCGCCGACCCGTCGTACCTCGCCGTGCATCCCGACGGCCGCACGCTGTACGCGGTCGACGAGCGGCAGAACGGCGGGGTGACCGCGGTGCGGCTCGCCGACCGGAGGGTGCTGGGCACCCGGAGCACCGGCGGGTCGGGGCCCAGCCATCTGTCCGTGCACCCGAGCGGGCGCTGGCTGCTGAGCGCCAACTACGGTTCCGGCAGCGTGGCCGTGCACCCGATAGCCGCCTCGGGCGCGCTGGGCGAGCGGGCCGACCTGGTCACCCACACCAGCCCGCGGCCCGGCCCCGGACAGCAGGGGCCACACGCCCACCAGGTCATCACCAGCCCCGACGGCGGTCACGTCCTCGCCGTGGACCTCGGCACCGACACCGTCTACACCTATCGCCTGAACACCCGCACGGGCCGCCTCACGGAGGTCTCCCAGGCGCACACCCGGCCGGGCGCCGGACCGCGTCAACTGACCTTCCACCCGGGCGGCCGGTACGCCTATCTCGCCAACGAGGTCGACGACACCGTCGCGGTCTGTACGTACGACCGGCCCACCGGCCGGCTGACCATCGGCGCGACGGAGTCGACGGGCGGGGGCCCGGGCAAGAACTACCCGTCGCAGGTCCTCGTCACGGCCGACGGCCGGTTCGCCTACCTGGCCAACCGGGGCCACAACACCCTGGCTCGGTACGCCGTGGTGGCGGGCGGGGCCCGGCTGAAGCTGCTGGGCACGACACCGGTCGCGGGCGACTTTCCGCGTCAGATCGCCTTCTCACCGGACGGCGCGCTGCTGTTCGCCGCGAACCAGAAGTCGAGCACGGTCAGCGTCTTCCACGTCGACCGCGCGAACGGCGCGCTGCGCCTGGCGGGTACGCCGTTCCCCTCACCCGTCGCCGTCTGCGCGCTGCCGCTGTAGGGCGCGCGGGCAGGAGGCGGCGCCCGCCTGGAGAAGCAGGACGTGCATGCGCTCGGTGAGCGCGGCGAGGTCGTCGGCGGGCGCGTGGAACGGCAGGCGTACGTCGCCGTGGGTACGGGCGCGCTCGATGCGCAGAGTCAGTCCGTGCCGGTCGACGGCGAGCGGCCGGACGCGCACCGCGCCGTGCAGGCTGTCGGGTCCGACCAGCCGGGTCAGCCGCTCCACCGCCTCGGGGTGGGCGTCGGCGAGGTGGGTGAGCAGACCGGCCTCCGCCAGGGCGAGCGGGTCGGGCGCGGCGGCGGTGAACTCCTCGGCTCCGACGACGACCGCGCCGGGCGGCTGCCGCAGCACGATGCGCGTGGGGTGGAACGCCAGGTGCCGCGCCTCGGGGACGAGCCGGCCGGCGAGCCAGAGCCGGGCGCGGATCCGGTTGCGTACGGGGACGGGGGCGACGTCGGCGAACTCCAGGACGGCGGACGGCTCACCGCGCGGCGCGCAGATCGCGGCGGTGCGCAGGGCGCCGTCCTCGGGCACCTGCAGGAGTACGCGGCCGTCCTCGCTCACGGTGTGGGCGCCCACGTACTCCTCCCGTCCGCCCTCCGCGGTCACCGCGCACGACCATGCGGCGGCGAGCAGGGACCGCGCCCGCTGTGCCGCCGCGGGCGCCGCCGTCCAGGTCTGACTGTCGTCCATCCCTCAACCTCCTTCTTAGGTAAGGCTTGCCTAACCTATCGAAGATCGGAGGGTGTGCCAACCAGACGGGCCGCGACCGGCGGGCGCGGAGAACCGGGAAACGGCGCACGGTCGACCGGCGGGCGCGGAGGGCCGTGAAGCGGCGCACGGCGCCCGCTCCGGCGCGATACCGCCGGACCGGGCGCCGGTGCGGGACGGCGGCGGGTCAGCTCCGCGCCGTCCAGTGCGCGGGACGGGAGACCGATCCGGGCAGCCGGGTGCCGGCGCTGCCCCGCGCCGCGTCGACCTGCGGCTGGGTGAGGAAGATCGCGCCGGTCAGATCGGCGTCGGCCAGATTCGCGTTCCGCAGGTCGGCGCCTATCAGGTCCGCGTCCCGCAGATCGGCTCCGGTGAGGTCGGCGGCGATCAGGAGGGCGCCGCGCAGACTGGCCCCGCGCAGGTCCGCGCCCTTCAGCCGGGCCCCGGCCAGGTCCGCGCCCCGCCGGTCCTTCGGCCTGCCCTTCCCGCGCCGTACTCCGGCCCGCGCCAGCTCGCTGGTGCGCAGCAGCAGGACATTGACCTCCTGGCGGTGCGCGCCGACGTCCAGCGCGGCCAGTTCCCCGGGCGGCAGGAGGGTGAGGTGCTCGGTACGCTCCAGCGCCCGGCGCAGCTCGCCGTGCACCGGGCGGGCGGCGCTCAGAGAGAGCGCCTCGGTCACGTACCACAGCAGCTCGTGCAGTTGCCGCACCACCGGGAACACTTCGAACATCCGCCGGGTGTCCTCCGCGGACCCCGTGCGCCAGTCCCGTCCGCCGAAGACGACCTGCGAGACCTTCTGCCCCGCTCCGAAGCAGTCGTAGACCGTGCACCCGGTGAAACCCCGCTGCCGGAGCCGCGTGTGGATGCCGCACCGGTGGTCGTCCCGGAGGTTCGGGCACGGCTTCCCCGCGGGCTTGTCCAGGGCGAAGTCCGCGGAGGCGGCGAAAGGCAGCGCGACACAGCAGAGCCCGAAGCACCGCGCGCAGTCGCCGCGCAGTCCGCTCCGGTCGTGCGGAGGGTCTTTCCGATCTTGCATGATGTTCAACCTACTGAGCTCGGGTGCGGGGCCCAAACGAGCGGTTCACCGCAGGAAGGCGGCGGTGGCCGCCACGAACCGGCCGGCGTCGTCGAGCCACGGGTAGTGCCCCGCGCCGGGCTGGACGACCAGTTCGGCGTGCGGGAAGAGCCCGGCGTACTCGGCCATGGCGGCAGGGGGCGAGTTCAGGTCGACCTCACCGGCGAGCACGAGCACCGGGGAGGTGAACCGGGCGAGCGCCGCCCGGGTGGCGTCCGGATCGAAGGCGCCGTCGGCGGCGTACGCGGCCGCGGCATCGCCGTTCTTCTGCTCGGCGTCGGCGGCGTCGAGGGCCCGGGCCGCCGCGTCCCAGCGGCCGTGGCGGAGCGGGGCGACCGCCTGCCAGTGGGCGTCCGTCGCCCGGCCCGCCGTGATCTCCTCCAGCGCCGCGTAGGCAGCCGCGAACCACGGCTCGTCCTCGCGCCGCCGCGCCGTCTCGTGCCGGACCTCCCCGGTGACCTCGATGCCCACGGCCAGGACGCTCGGCGTGATCAGCGCCAGTCTGCCGACGCGTTCGGGGTGGCGGGCCGCGTACAGCGCGGCCAGGTTCGCGCCGGCGGAGTGTGCGAGCACGTCCACGCGCTCCACGCCCAGATGCTCGCGCAGCGCCTCGACATCGTCGACGAGCCGGTCGCAGCGGTAGCTCGCGGGGTCCCGCGGGACCGCCGATCCTCCGGTGCCCCGCAGATCCGGCAGCACCAGCCGCCGGTGCGCGGACAGTCCGCCGAGGTCGCCGAGGTAGTCCGAGGCCCGCATGGGTCCGCCGGGCAGGCAGATCACCGAAGGGCCCTCTCCGAGGACGCGGTAGGCGAGCGTCGTCGTGTCGTACGCGCGATAGCCGGGCATGGCGACGACCCTGTCAGGGCCGTCGCCCGCCGGGCAACCGAATTCCCGGTCCGGGACCGCTCAGTCCTCCCGTGCGGCGGCCAGGTCCAGGTGTCCGAGCCGTTCGGGGTCGGCCAGGATGTAGAGGTGGGTGATCCGGCCGTCGGCGACGACGACGCCCATGACCGAACGCGGCCCGCCCTCGGGAGCGTTGGCCACCCCGACCGAGCCGTTGACCAGCACCAGGCGGGCCGTCCCGGCGTACTGCGCGAAGGTGAGGGCCTGGGCGGCCACCGTCCTCGCCCCGTGGACCACCTTGGAGGCGGCCGCGCCCCGGACGAGCGCGCCGGAGTCGACCCGCAGCACCACGTCCGGGTGCAGGACGGCCACCAGCGCCTCGAAGTCGCCGCCGCGCGAGGCGGCGAGGAAGGCGTCGAGCACCCGCTTCTGCCGCGCGAGGTCGGCCTCGGCGGACGGGGTGGCGCCCTGCACCCGGCGGCGGGCGCGGCTGACGAGCTGCCGGGTCGCGGCGGCGCTGCGCTCCACGATCGGCGCGATGTCGTCGAAGGGCACCGCGAACAGGTCGTGGAGCACGAACGCCAGCCGCTCGTCGGGCTGAAGCGTCTCCAGGACGACGAGCAGGGCGAGCCCCACCGAGTCGGCCCGGACCGCCTCCTGCTCCGGGTCGGTCGGTGTCAGGGGCCGGATCACGGGGTCCGGCACGAAGGTGTCGTCGATCGGCTCCTCGCGGCGGGCGTTGCGCGCACGCAGCAGGTCGAGGCAGACCCGGCCGGTCACCGTGGTGAGCCAGGCGCCGAGGTTCCGGATGGCGCCGGTGTCCGTGCGGATGAGCTTCAGCCAGGTCTCCTGGACGGCGTCCTCGGCCTCGGGCACCGAGCCGAGCATGCGGTAGGCCACCGACCGCAGTTGCCCGCGGTGCTCCTCGAAGCTCCGTGCCAGGACTTCCTCGTCAGCCATGCCGGACATGTCCTTCCCACCCCGTTCCCCCGTACGTCCCGAGCACCGAGCATCCTAGGCCTCGGTGTCGCGGAGGCGGACCGGCCGGTGCCACCTGCGTCACACGTCGCCGCGGACGAGCCCGAGCAGCCGGTCCAGGACGCGGGGCCCGCCGGCCCGGACGCCGTCGTGCTCGAACTCGTCGGTGACCCAGGTGCGCAGGCCGCGGATCGCGCGGGCGGTGCCGAGGGCGTGGGCGGTGTCGACGTACATGTCGTCGTGGTAGACGGCCGCGGCGACCGGTACCTCGTTGGCGGCCAGGCGGGCGGGGTCGTACAGGGGCTGCCAGTCGGTGCGGGCGGCGAGCAGGTCGGCGGTCTCGCGCAGCGGGCGCAGCGCCGGGTCGCAGTCGAACATCCAGGGGTGCACGGTCTCACCGGTGAACAGCACCGGCCCGTCCCCGGCGAGGGCCTTGGCGGCGTCGAACTGCGGGAACTCCGCGCGGACCCGCTCGGCCGACCAGGCGGTGGGGCGGGTGCCCTGGCCGTAGATCGCCTCGTGGACGAGGGCGTACAGCGGGTGGCCGGCGTACGACAGCAGGCCCTGGACCTCTTCCTGGAAGGCGTCGGACAGTTCCGGGCCGTTCGGGGTGCGGACGAAGGCGTGCTCCAGGAGGAAGTGGAGGCGGTGGCTGCCGTCGCCGCCGCCGAGCATGATGCCGAGCGACTGGAAGGCCTCGACGGTCAGCCGGTAGCCGTTCGGGAGCACCACGTCGTGGGTGAGCAGGTGGTCGGCGATGCGGCGGGCGCGGTCGACGTCCTGCGGGTAGCGGGCGTAGTGGGCGGCGACCTTGCGCTCGATGCGCGGGTAGGCGGCCCGGTAGACGTCGTCGGCGTGGGCGTCGAGCGAAGGCAGGCCGCCGGTGATCAGGGCGGCGGCCATGCCCTCGGGGTGCGTGGACAGGTAGTTCACGGTGCAGAAGCCGCCGAAGCTCTGCCCGAGGACGGTCCAGGGCGCGCCGCCGGTCACCTCGGGACGGATCGCCTCGCAGTCGCGGACGATCGAGTCGGCGCGGAAGTGCGTGAGGTAGTCGGCCTGTTCGGCGGCGCCGCCGCGCAGCGGCAGGGTCTGGCGGTTTGCGGGCGTGGAGTGGCCGGTGCCGCGCTGGTCGAGGAGCAGGACCCGGTAGTCCTCCAGGGCCCGGCCGAACCAGGCCTGCCGTCCGATGAAACGGTTCGCCCCGAAGCCGGGACCGCCCTGGAGGTAGACCAGCCACGGGAGGTCCCTGTCGGCCTTGTCCCGTGCGACGGCCTCACGTGCGTAGAGCTCGATCGTCTCCCCGGCCGGGTCGTCGTGGTCGAGCGGCACGGTGAACGTGCGGTCGGTGAGGACGACGCCGGGGTGGCGGTAGCTGACGGTCAAGGGTTCTCCCGGGACGGAGGGTTTACGGCCGCGTCCCAGTTCAGCACATGTTCGTCCGCCGCCTGACCACGGGGATCAGGAATTCGTACGGCATGCGCGGTGGACGCGTCACTGGGTGGCCGGTGGGCGCCCGGGCAGGCTGGAGCTGCGCACCACCAGCTCCGGCTGGAGCACCACCCGCCGGTGCTCGTGCGCCGCCCGCGCCCCCGGCGCCTCGGTCTCCTCCAGCAGCAGCTCCGCCGCCAGGGCGCCCATGGTGACCGCGGGCTGGCGGACCGAAGTGAGCGGCACGGCCGCGGCGGCGGCGAACTCGATGTCGTCGTAGCCGACGATGGCGAGGTCGTCGGGGACGCGGACCCCGGCCGCGTACATGGCCTGCAGCACACCGAGGGCGAGCAGGTCGTTGGCGCAGAAGACGGCCGTGGGCCGGTCGGCGAGGCCGAGGAGGCGGGCGCCCGCGTCCCGTCCGGCGGCCACGTCCAGACTCTCGGTGGGCAACTCGCGCAGCGCGTCGGGGCCGAGACCGGCCTCGGCGAGCGCGTTCAGGGCGCCGGTACGGCGGTCGCGGACCTGGTTCAGGCCGGGCGGGCCGCTGACGTACGCGAGCGAGCGGTGCCCCGCGTCCACCAGGTGCCGTACCGCGAGCGCCCCGCCCGCCACGTCGTCCATGGAGACCGAGCACTCGGTGGCGCCCTCGGCGACCCGGTCGACCAGTACGAAGGGGATGCCGTGGCGGCGGAAGGCGGCGATGTTGCGGCCGGTGGCGTCGGCCGGGGTGAGCAGGACGCCGCGCACCCGCTGTTCGGCGAAGAGGGACAGGTACTCGGCCTCCTCCCCTGGGCTCTGCGCGCTGTTGCAGACCATCACGCCGAGCCCGGCCGCGCGGGCTGCCCGCTCGGCGCCCCGGGCGACGTCCACGAAGAAGGGGTTGCCCATGTCGAGGACGAGCAGCCCCATGATCCGGCTGCGGCCCGCGCGCAGTTGGCGCGCGGACTCGCTGCGGACGTAGCCGAGCCGGTCGATCGCGGACTGCACCCGGACCCGGGTCTCGGTGGCGACGGTCTCCGGACGGTTGATGACGTTCGAGACCGTGCCCACGGAGACACCGGCGGCGCGTGCGACGTCCTTGATACCCACCGATGGGGCCATCGGGCGGAAACCTCCAGGGATGCGAGGGGCGGCGGGCGGGCCTTCACATTACCGTCATGGCACCGCACATCTGAGCGGGTCAGAGGGGGGTCGGATGCGGGTCGGGCGAGGTGGAAGACCTCGCCGAGGGGCTTCGTCTCCTCGTCCGGGCCGGTGCCGCCCGGTGGCTGGTGCCGCGGTAGGCACTAGAAGTCGAACTCGTCGATGTTCTTCGCGTCGAAGACGGTCGGCTTGCCGAGGTTGATCAGGCCGTCCTTGCCGATCGTGTACGGCCCCATGGCGCCGGCCTTGAAGGTCTCGCCCTCCTTGCCGGTGATCTGCCCGGAGGAGAGGGCGACCGCGGTGTACGCGGCCAGTTCGCCGAGCTTGGCCGGGTCCCACAGCTCGAAGGCCTCGACGGTGCCGTTCTTGACGTACTTGCGCATGTCGTTGGGGGTGCCGAGGCCGGTCAGCCTGACCTTGCCCTTGTACTTGGAGCCGGACAGGTACTGGGCGGCGGCCTTGATGCCGACGGTGGTCGGGGAGATGATCCCCTTCAGGTTCGGGTACTGCTGGAGCAGACCCTGGGTCTGCTGGAAGGACGCCTGCGCGTCGTCGTTGCCGTAGGCGATCTTGACCAGCTTGACATCCTTGTACTTGGGGTCCGTCAGCTCCTGCTTCATGTAGTCGATCCAGGTGTTCTGGTTCGTCGCCGTCTGCGCGGCGGACAGGATCGCGATCTCGCCCTTGTAGCCGATCTGCTCCGCGAGCAGTTGCACCTCGGTGCGGCCGAGGTCCTCGGCGGACGCCTGCGAGACGAAGGCGTTGCGGCAGTCGGGCTTGGTGTCGGAGTCGTAGGTGACGACCTTGATGCCGTTCTTCATGGCCTGCTTCAGCGCGGTGCACAGGGCGCCCGGGTCCTGCGCGGACACGGCCATCGCGTCGACCTGCTGCTGGGTGAGGGTGTTGACGTAGGAGACCTGGCCGGAGGTGTCGGTGGCGCTGGACGGTCCCACCTCCTTGTACTTCTCGCCCAGTTCCTCCAGGGCCTTCCTGCCGCCGTTGTCGGCGGAGGTGAAGTAGGGGTTGTTGACCTGCTTGGGCAGGAAGCCGACGGTCAGGCCCTTCTTGGTCGGGGCGTTCGGGTCGGCCTTGCCGGCCGGGGAGGCGGCCGCGCCGCCGTCCTTGCCGACGTCGTTCTTGGTGGTGCCGCCGCAGGCGGTGGCGGCCAGGGCGAGGGAGGTCGCGGCGGCGAGGGCCGCGCAGGTGCGGCGGATCGTCGGCTTGCGCATGGTGAACGTCCTTTACGAAGGTGGCGAGGTGGGCGGAGCGGTCTACGAAGTCGGGGCGGGCACTTTGGACTCGGGCGCCGGGGAGGCCCGGCGCCGGCGCCTGGCGACGGAGACCTGGCGTGCGACCCTCGGGCCGAGGACGGAGACGACGAGCAGGGCTCCGGTGACGACGATCTGCGACTGGGCGGAGACGTTCAGCAGGCTCATCACGTTCTGCGACGCGCCCAGCAGGAAGACCCCGGCGACGGCGCCGCCGAGCGTGCCCTTCCCGCCGTCGAAGTCGATGCCGCCGAGCAGCACCGCCGCGACGACGGAGAGTTCCAGCCCGGTGGCGTTGTCGTAGCGGGCACTGGCGTAGTGCAGGGCCCAGAAGGCGCCGGTCAGGGCGGACATGAGGCCGGTGGCGACGAACAGGATCAGCTTGTCGCGCTTGACCCGGATGCCGGCGAATCGGGCCGCCTCCTCACTGGCGCCGATCGCGAACAGCGACCGTCCGAAGGGCGTGGCGTGCAGGGTGACCACGGCGATCGCCAGCAGGAGCAGGAAGGGCAGGAATGCCTGCGGCAGGAAGGTGTTCCCGACGCGTCCGGCCGCGAAGTCCAGGTACGGGGTGGGGAAGTCGGTCACCGCGTCGGAACCGAGCACGATCTGCGCGATGCCCCGGTAGGCGGCGAGGGTGCCGATGGTCACCGCGAGGGACGGCAGTCCGAGTCTGGTCACCAGCAGGCCGTTGACCAGGCCGCACAACGCGCCGAGCAGCAGGCACAGCGGGATGATCGTCTCGATCGCCATGCCCTGGTTCCACAGGGCGCCCATCACCGCGCCGGACAGACCGGCGGTGGAGGCCACCGACAGGTCGATCTCACCGGAGACCACGAGGAGGGTCATCGGCAGGGCGATCAGCGCGATCGGCAGGGTGTTGCCGATCAGGAACGACAGGTTGAGGGCGTTGCCGAAGCCGTCGACGAAGCCGAAGGAGAACAGCAGGACCACGACGAGCAGGGCACCGACGACGGTGTCCCAGCGCACGGCACGGGAGAGGTCGAAGTCAGCCATGGCGGGCGTTCCTCTTCTTCAGGGCCGACGCCACGCGCAGCGCGACGACGCGGTCGACCGCGATGGCGAGCAGGAGCAGCAGGCCGTTGATCGCCAGCACCCAGACGGAGCTGACGCCGAGGGCGGGCAGCACGCTGTTGACGGAGGTCAGCAGCAGGGCGCCGAGGGCCGCGCCGTACACGCTGCCGGAGCCGCCGGTGAAGACCACGCCGCCGACCACGACCGCGCTGACGACGGTGAGTTCGTATCCGCTGCCGGTGCCGGAGTCGACGTTGCCGAACCGGGCCAGGTACATCGCCCCGGCCAGACCGGCGAGGCCGCCGCAGAAGGTGTAGGCGGCCAGGACGCGCTTGCGCACCGGGATGCCGGCGAGCCGGGCGGCCTCCGGGTTGGAGCCGAGCGCGTACAGTTCGCGGCCGCTGCCGTAGTGCTTGAGGTAGTACGCCGTCGCCACCAGGACCGCGAGGGCGATCAGCGCCAGGTACGGCACCGTCCCGATCCCGCCGGAGCCGAAGTCGACGAACCCGCCGGGCAGATCGGCCGCGGTGATCTGGCGGGAGCCGACCCAGACGGAGTCGATGCCGCGGATGATGTAGAGCGTGCCGAGGGTGACGACGAGCGCGGGCACCTGGCCGAGGCTGACGAGGAGCCCGTTCAGCAGGCCGAAGCCGGTACCGAGGAGCACCGCCAGGATCACGGCCACCACGGGGTCGCCGCCGCCCTGCAGGCAGGTACCGGCGGCGAAGGCGCTGATGCCGAGCGTGGAGCCGACCGACAGGTCGACGTTACGGGTGATGACGACCAGGGACTGGCCGGTGGCGACCAGCACCAGGATGGTCGCGTTCAGCAGCAGGTCCTTGACGCCCTGCTCGGACAGGAATTCGCTGTTGCCCGCCTGGGCGACGGCGATCAGCGCCAGGAAGACGACCAGGATGGCGAGTTCGCGCATCTTGAAGACGCGGTCGACCAACCGGGTGCCACTCGATCGGTGCGCCCCGGCGGCGGAGGCGGGCTTGGGGGCGGTCGCGGTCACGCGGCCCTCCCCGTGGCTGCGGCCATCACGGTTTCCTCGGTGGCGTCGGAGCGGGGGATCTCGGCGGTCAGCCGGCCCTCGTGCATCACGAGCACACGGTCGGCCATGCCGAGGATCTCGGGCAGGTCGGAGGAGATCATCAGGACGGCAACCCCGTCGGCGGCCAGTTGGCTGAGCAGCCGGTGCACCTCGGCCTTGGTGCCCACGTCGATGCCGCGGGTCGGCTCGTCGACGATGAGCATCTTGGGGCCGGTGGCGAGCCACTTGGCGAGGACGACCTTCTGCTGGTTGCCGCCGGAGAGCGTGGAGACGGTGTCGGCGATCCGGGCGTACTTGACCCGGAGTTTGACGGCCCAGTCCAGGGAGCGGCTGCGTTCCGCGCCGCGGTCCATCAGGCCGGCCCTCACGGTCGTACGGAGCCCGGTGAGGCCGATGTTGCGCTCGATGGACATGTTCATCACCAAGCCCTGGGCGCGCCGGTCCTCGGGGACCAGGGCGAGCCCGGCGGCCATCGCAGTGGACGGGGCGCCCTTGGTGAGCCGGCGTCCGTCGACCTCGACCTCGCCGGCGTCCCAGCGGTCGATGCCGAAGACGGCGCGGGCGACCTCCGTGCGCCCGGCGCCGACCAGCCCGGCGAGGCCCACGATCTCGCCGCGGCGCACGTCGAAGGAGACATCGGTGAAGACGCCCTCGCGGGTCAGCCGGCGCACGCTGAGCGCGACGTCACCCGGTGCCACGTCCTGCTTGGGGTAGAGCTCGTCGAGGTCGCGGCCGACCATGCGCCGCACGAGGTCGTCCTCGGTCATGCCGTCCAGCGGATCGGTGGCGATCCAGGCGCCGTCGCGCAGGGTCGTCACCCGCCGGCAGATCTCGAAGATCTCCTCCAGGCGGTGCGAGATGAACAGCACCGCGGCGCCCTGGTCGCGCAGGGCGCGTACGACGTTGAAGAGGCGGGCGACCTCGCTGCCGGTCAGGGCCGCGGTCGGCTCGTCCATGATCAGGACGCGGGCGTCGAAGGAGAGCGCCTTGGCGATCTCGACGATCTGCTGGTCGGCGATGGACAGTCCGCGTGCGGGACGGTCGGGGTCGAGGTCGACGCCGAGGCGCCCCATCAGGGCGCGGGTGGCCGCGTGGGTGGCCTTGTGGTCGATACGGCCCAGGGCCCGCCGGGGCCTGCGGCTCATGAAGATGTTCTCGGCGATCGACAGGTCGGGGAAGAGCGTGGGTTCCTGGTAGATCACGGCGATGCCGGCGTCGCGGGCGTCGCCGGGGCCGTGGAAGACGACGGGCTCGCCGTCGAGCAGCACCTGGCCGCCGTCGGGCCGGTGCACCCCGGCAAGGGTCTTGATGAGGGTCGACTTGCCCGCGCCGTTCTCCCCGGCGAGGGCGTGCACCTCTCCCGGAAGCAGTTCCAGGGACACGTTCCTGAGGGCACGCACCGCACCGAAGGACTTCGAGATGTCCCTGAGCGCCAGCACCGGGGCCGGACCCGTGTCGGACGGGTGAGTCATGGGGGCTCCTCGACGACGCCGACGGAAGGGCCGCCCCACGCCGTGAAAGGTTTCAACTTGGTTGCCGGGACGTTAGGCAAGGAGCCGATGGCACGTCAATGGGTGCGGATCGAAAACATCGCGGGACCGAGGGTCACAAAGGGATTACGGAGGGCTGCCCGCACCGGAAGGCTTGACACCCTTGTCGGCGACTCATAGCTTCCACTCCTGAATCGTTTCACGAGAGGCTGTTCAGATACCCGCCAAGGCCTGTCAGCAGACTTTCGACCCGACGTCACAGGAGCCCTGCAGTGACCGAGCTCGCCGCGGTGAAGGCCGCCCTCAAGACCCAGGCCGTCGAGACGCCGTCGTGGGCGTACGGGAACTCGGGGACCCGCTTCAAGGTGTTCGCGCAGGCGGGCGTGCCGCGTACGCCGTGGGAGAAGGTGGACGACGCGTCCCAGGTGCACGCCGTCACCGGCGTGGCGCCGGCCGTCGCCCTGCACATCCCGTGGGACAGGGTCGACGACTACGCGGCGCTCGCCCGGCATGCCGAGGACCGAGGCCTGACGCTGGGCGCGATCAACTCCAACACCTTCCAGGACGACGACTACAAGCTCGGCAGTATCTGCCATCCGGACGCGGCGGTGCGGCGCAAGGCGGTCGACCACCTGCTGGAGTGCGTCGACATCATGGACGCCACCGGATCGAGCGATCTGAAGCTCTGGTTCGCCGACGGCACGAACTACCCCGGCCAGGACGACGTGCGGGGACGGCAGGACCGGCTGGCTCAGGGGCTGGCCGAGGTGTACGAGCGGCTCGGCGAGGGGCAGCGGATGCTGCTGGAGTACAAGCTCTTCGAGCCGGCCTTCTACAGCACGGACGTCCCGGACTGGGGAACGGCGTACGCGCACTGCCTGAGGCTGGGACCGAAGGCGCGGGTCGTGGTGGACACCGGGCACCACGCCCCGGGCACGAACATCGAGTTCATCGTCGCCACCCTGCTGCGGGAGGAAAGGCTCGGCGGGTTCGACTTCAACTCCCGGTTCTACGCCGACGACGATCTGATGGCGGGCGCGGCCGATCCCTTCCAGCTGTTCCGGATCATGTACGAGGTGGTGCGCGGGGGCGGGTTCACGTCCGAGGTCGCGTTCATGCTCGACCAGTGCCACAACGTCGAGGCGAAGATCCCGGCGATCATCCGGTCGGTGATGAACGTTCAGGAGGCGACGGCCAAGGCTTTGCTGGTGGACCGGAGCGCGTTGTCCGCCGCACAGGGCTCCGGGGACGTGCTCGAGGCCAACGCCGTGCTGATGGACGCGTACAACACGGACGTGCGTCCGCTGCTGCGTGAGGTGCGGGAGGAGATGGGGCTGGACCCCGAGCCTCTTGCGGCGTATCGCCGGTCGGGGTGGGCGGAGAAGATCGTCGCCGATCGGGTGGGGGGCCGGCAGGCCGGGTGGGGGGCGTAGTTCTCCACCGACGCAGCCCGCGCCCCTTCTTGTCCTCCCCTCTCCTGAATGGAGCCCCTATGTCACTTCACCCCGAGGCCGACGCTCTTCTCTCCCGGTCCCATCGGCTCGGCGCCGATCCCCGGAACACCAACTACGCGGGCGGCAACGCGTCTGCGAAGGGCACCGGCACCGATCCCGTCACCGGCGGTGACGTCGAGCTGATGTGGGTGAAGGGGTCCGGGGGCGACCTCGGGACACTCACCGAGGGTGGACTCGCCGTACTGCGTCTTGACCGGCTGCGGGCGCTGAAGGACGTCTACCCGGGTGTCGAGCGCGAGGACGAGATGGTCGCCGCGTTCGACTACTGCCTGCACGGCAAGGGAGGGGCGGCGCCCTCCATCGACACCGCCATGCACGGGCTGGTCGGCGCCCCGCACGTGGACCATCTGCACCCCGACTCCGGTATCGCGCTCGCCTGTGCCGCCGACGGGGAGAAGCTGACCGCCGAGTGCTTCGGGGACCGTGTGGTGTGGGTGCCGTGGCGGCGGCCCGGGTTCCAGCTGGGGCTGGACATCGCGGCGGTCAGAAAAGCCAATCCGCGGGCGATCGGCTGTGTGCTCGGCGGGCACGGGATCACCGCGTGGGGCGCGGACTCCGAGGAGTGCGAGCGCAACTCGCTGCACATCATCCGCACCGCCGAGGACTTCCTCGCCGAACGCGGGAAGCCCGATCCGTTCGGGGCGGTCGTCGAGGGGTACGAGACACTGCCCGAGGGCGAGCGGCGGGAGCGGGCCGCCGCCCTGGCGCCGTACGTGCGCGCTGTCGCCTCCCAGGACAGGGCGCAGGTCGGGCACTTCAGCGATGCGCACGTCGTGCTCGACTTCCTCTCCCGTGCCGGGCATCCGCGGCTCGCCGCGCTCGGCACCTCCTGCCCCGACCACTTCCTGCGGACCAAGGTCCGGCCGCTCGTGCTCGACCTGCCGCCGACGGCTCCTCTGGAGCAGGCGATCGCCCGGCTGAACGAGCTGCATGCCGGGTACCGCGCGGAGTACGCCGCCTACTACCAGAGGCACGCGCTGCCCGACTCCCCCGCGATGCGCGGCGCGGACCCGGCGATCGTGCTCGTGCCGGGCGTCGGCATGTTCTCCTTCGGCAAGGACAAGCAGACGGCCCGGGTGGCCGGCGAGTTCTACGTCAACGCCGTCAACGTCATGCGGGGCGCGGAGGCCGTGTCGGCGTACGCGCCGATCCAGGAGTCGGAGAAGTTCCGTATCGAGTACTGGGCGCTGGAGGAGGCCAAGCTCCGGCGGATGCCCGCGCCGAAGCCCCTCGCGGCACGCGTCGCGCTCGTCACCGGCGCGGGCAGCGGCATCGGCAGGGCGATCGCGCGGCGGCTCGTCGACGAAGGCGCGTGCGTCGTGGTCGCCGATCTGAACGCTCACAACGCCGCCGTCGTCGCCGAGGAGCTGGGCGGGCCCGACAAGGCGGTCGCCGTGACGGTGGACGTGACGGACGAGGAGCAGATCGCGGGTGCCTTCCAGGCGGCGCTGCTCGCGTTCGGCGGGGTGGACCTGGTCGTCAACAACGCCGGCATCTCGATCTCCAAGCCGTTGCTGGAGACCTCGGCCGAGGACTGGGACCTCCAGCACGGCATCATGGCGCGCGGGTCGTTCCTGGTCTCGCGGGAAGCGGCGCGGGTGATGATCGCGCAGGGTCTGGGCGGTGACATCGTCTACATCGCTTCCAAGAACGCCGTGTTCGCCGGTCCCAAGAACATCGCCTACTCGGCCACCAAGGCCGACCAGGCTCATCAAGTGCGGCTGCTGGCAGCCGAGTTGGGTGAACACGGGATCCGGGTCAACGGGGTCAACCCGGACGGGGTCGTACGCGGCTCCGGAATCTTCGCGGGTGGCTGGGGCGCGCAGCGGGCCGCCGTGTACGGAGTGCCGGAGGAGAAGCTCGGCGAGTTCTACGCCCAACGGACGCTGCTCAAGCGGGAGGTGCTGCCCGAGCACGTGGCGAACGCCGTCTTCGCGCTGACCGGCGGGGAACTGACCCACACCACAGGGCTGCACGTCCCGGTCGACGCCGGCGTCGCGGCCGCCTTCCTGCGATGAGCCCGGACGTGAGGGCGTACGCAGCCGTCGACCTCGGCGCGTCCAGCGGCCGGGTCATGGTCGGCCGGGTCGGCCGCGACCGGTTGGAGCTGACCGAGGCGCACCGCTTCCCCAACCGGCCGGTGCGGCTTCCCGAGGGGCTGCGCTGGGACGTGCTCACCCTGTACGCCGGGGTGCTGGACGGGCTGCGGGCGGCGGGCCGGGTGGATTCCATCGGCATCGACGGCTGGGCCGTGGACTACGGCCTGCTCGACGCGGACGGCGCCCTGCTCGGCAATCCCGTCCATTACCGCGACACGCGCACCGAGGGCGTGGCGCGGAAGATCTGGGCGACGATGCCGGCCGCCGAGCTGTACGCGGCGACCGGCATCCAGGACGCGCCCTTCAACACCCTGTGCCAGCTGACGGCGGCCCGCTCCTCCCCCCAACTCGCCACCGCGCGGCGTCTGCTGCTGCTCCCCGACCTGCTGACGTACTGGCTCACGGGCGAGCAGGGCACCGAGCTCACCAACGCCTCGACCACCCAGCTCGTCGACCCGCGCACGCACGACTGGTCGTACGAGGTCGCGGCCCGGCTGGACATCGACCTGGACCTGTTCGCGCCGCTGCGCCGGCCCGGGGATCCGGCGGGTGTGCTGCGGCCAGAGGTGCTGCGGGAGACCGGGCTGCGCGCGCCGGTGCCGGTGACGGCCGTCGCCTCGCACGACACGGCGTCCGCGGTGGCCGCCGTGCCCGCCGGCGGGGAACGGTTCGCGTACATCTGCACGGGCACCTGGTCGCTGGCCGGCCTGGAGCTGGACGCGCCGGTGCTCACCGAGGACAGCCGCGCCGCCAACTTCACCAACGAGCTGGGGCTCGACGGCACGGTCCGCTACCTGCGCAACATCATGGGACTGTGGCTGCTCCAGGAGTGCGTACGGGCCTGGGGCGACCCGGACCTGGGCGAGCTGCTGCGGGAGGCTGCCGAGGTGCCCGCGCTCCGGTCGGTCGTGGACGCGGGCGCCCCCGCCTTCCTCGCGCCGGGCCGGATGCCGGAGCGGATCGCGGCGGCCTGCCGGACCTCCGGTCAGCCGGTGCCCGGCTCGCCCGCCGAGACCACCCGCTGCATCCTCGACTCCCTCGCCCTCGCCCACCGCCGGGCGGTCGCCGAGGCGCAGCGGCTGGCCGACCGCCACGTCGACGTCGTGCACATCGTGGGCGGTGGCGCCCGCAACGCCCTGCTGTGCCGGCTGACCGCCGACGCCTGCGGGCTGCCCGTGGTCGCCGGGCCGGCCGAGGCGGCGGCCCTCGGCAACGTCCTGGTGCAGGCCCGGGCGCACGGGCTCGTCGGCGACCGGGCCGACATGCGGGCCCTGCTCGCCCGGACGCAGCCGCTCGTGCGGTACGAGCCGCGCGGCGACGGGGCGGCCTGGCGCGCGGCCGAGGCCCGGCTCGCCGCCGTCACCCCGTGAGCCGCTGCTTCGCCAGGCCGGGAGCCCGCGGTCCTCGCCACGCCGGAAACCGGAGTCTCCCGTCGGGCCCGTCGCCTGACTACTCCCCCACTACGCTGAACGCGTGTGGGAGGTGCCCCCATCACTCGTCCGATGACCGACCTCAAGGAGCCGCGATGCGTGTCGCTCTGTTCCTGACCTGCGTCAACGACACGCTCTATCCGGACACCGGGCGCGCGGTGGTGAAACTCCTGACCAGGCTGGGCGTGGACGTGGACTTCCCGATGGCCCAGACATGCTGCGGACAGGCGCACTACAACACCGGGTACCGGCACGAGGCCGAGCCGCTGGCCCGGCGATTCTCCGATGTCTTCCGGGACTACGAGGCGATCGTGACCCCGTCCGGTTCCTGCGGTGCGATGGTGCGGGAGCTGTATCCGCGCATGGGCGCGCGGGCACGGGCCGAGGGGCGCGGGGGCGGGCTCGCGACCACCCTGGCCCCGGTGGTGCCCAGGACGTACGAACTGACGGAGTTCCTGGTGGACGTGCTGGGGGTGACGGACGTGGGCGCGTACTACCCGCACACGGTGACCTATCACCCGACCTGCCACGGGCTGCGGAGCCTGGGCCTGGGGGACCGGCCGTTGCGGCTGCTGCGTGCGGTGAAGGGGCTGGAGCTGGTGGAGCTGCCCGGGGCCGAGGAGTGCTGCGGCTTCGGCGGCACCTTCGCAGTGAAGAACCCCGACGTCTCGGCGGCGATGGGCGCCGACAAGGTGCGCAACGCCGAGTCGACGGGCGCGGAGGTGCTGTGCACGGGCGACAACTCGTGCCTGATGCACATCGGCGGCACGATGGCCCGCCTCGGGACGCGCATGCGGCCGGTGCACATCGCGGAGATCCTGGCCGGCACGGAGGAGGAGGCCGCGGCATGAGCGCGACGTTCGTGGGAATGCCCGGCTCCTCGGCGTTCCCCGCCTTCCCCCGGGCCGCGCACGACGCCGTGCGCGACACCACCCTGCGCGGCAATCTGCGCCACGCCACCCACACCATCCGCGCCAAGCGGGCCGCGGCCGTGGCGGAGATGCCGGACTGGGCGGCGCTGCGTGAGGCGGGACGGCAGATCAAGGACCACACCCTGCGTCATCTGGACTGGTATCTGGTGCGGGTGGAGGAGGCGGTCACCGCCGCGGGCGGCACCGTCCACTGGGCCGCCGACGCCGACGAGGCCAACCGGATCGTGGCCGGACTGGTCAAGGCCACGGGCGAGAGCGAGGTCGTCAAGG
The DNA here is from genome assembly GCF_044754605.1 of Streptomyces sp. NPDC093064. Lineage (NCBI taxonomy): Bacteria > Bacillati > Actinomycetota > Actinomycetes > Kitasatosporales > Streptomycetaceae > Streptomyces > Streptomyces sp. NPDC093064. The sequence continues at coordinate 219,913 of NZ_JBIVPK010000005.1, read as the reverse complement.
TCAAGTCGATGGCCACGCAGGAGATCGGCCTCAACGAGGCCCTCGAGGCCGAGGGCATCCGGGCCTACGAGACCGATCTCGCCGAGCTGATCGTGCAGTTGGGCCACGACCGGCCCTCGCACATCCTCGTGCCCGCGATCCACCGCAACCGCGGCGAGATCCGGGACATCTTCCGCTCCGAGATGAGCCGGTGGGGCCGCCCGGCCCCCGAGGGCCTCACCGACACGCCCGCCGAACTCGCCGAGGCCGCGCGGCTGCACCTGCGGGAGAAGTTCCTGCGCGCCAAGGTCGGCATCTCCGGCGCCAACTTCGTCGTCGCCGAGACCGGCACGCTGGTGGTGGTGGAGTCCGAGGGGAACGGGCGGATGTGCCTGACCCTGCCCGAGACGCTGATCTCGGTCGTCGGCATCGAGAAGATCGTGCCCACCTGGCGCGACCTGGAAGTCTTCCTCCAGACACTCCCCCGCTCCTCGACGGCCGAGCGGATGAACCCGTACACGTCCATGTGGACCGGCACCACCGACGGCGACGGGCCCGAGACCTTCCACCTGGTGCTGCTGGACAACGGCCGCACCGACACCCTCGCCGACGAGGTCGGCCGCCAGGCCCTGCGCTGCATCCGCTGCTCGGCCTGCCTGAACGTCTGCCCGGTCTACGAGCGGGCCGGCGGGCACGCCTACGGCTCGGTCTACCCCGGCCCGATCGGCGCCATCCTCAGCCCCCAACTGCGCGGCACGGCAAGCGAGATCGACGCCTCCCTGCCGTACGCTTCCTCACTGTGCGGCGCCTGCTACGAGGTGTGCCCGGTGGCCATCGACATCCCCGAGGTGCTGGTCCACCTGCGCGAACGCGTCGTCGAGGGAGGCCCGGCGACGCGCGCGGGCAACAAGGTGCTCCTCAAGCCGGCCAAGGGGCACGCCGCCGAGCGCGCGGCCATGCGCGCGGCCCGCTGGGCCCTGACCCGTCCCGGCGCGCTGCGCGGCGGACAGCGGCTCGCCTCCCGGACCCGCCGCTTCCACCCCCGCACGCTGCCCGGCCCCGGCCGGGCCTGGAGCGGCACCCGCGATCTGCCGCCGGTGCCGGCGGAGCCGTTCCGCGACTGGTGGCAGCGCACGCACGGCGAACCCGGCGGAAAGGACGCGAAGTGAGCAGGGACCGGATCCTGGGCCGGGTACGGCGCGCCCTGGCGGACGTGCCATCGGACGACACTCCCCCACCAGCACCGGAACGGCCCGGCAGGCACCCCCGGTACGAGCAGGCGGTCTCCCGCGACTATCTGCGGCAGCACGGCGACCGGAGCACCGAGGAGACGGTGGACCTGCTCGCCGAGCACCTGACCGACTACCGGGCGATCGTGCACCGCTGCGACGCGGAGGGGCTGCCCCGGCTGATCGCCCACCTGCTCGGCGAACGGGGCTCGAACACCGTCCTGGTGCCGCCCGGCCTGGAGCAGGGCTGGCTGACCGCCATCGAGATCACCCTGGTCGCGGACCGGCCGGACAGCACCCCGCACGAACTCGACCGGGTCGACAGCGTCGTCACCGGCTGCGCGGTCGCCGTCGCCGAGACCGGCACCCTCGTCCTGGACGGCTCCCCCGACCAGGGCCGGCGCCGGATCACACTCGTCCCCGACCACCACATCTGCGTGGTGCGCGTTCCGGGCCAGGTCGTGTCCTCCGTGCCGCAGGCACTGGAACGCCTCGACCCGACCCGGCCGCTGACCTGGATCTCCGGCCCCTCCGCCACCAGTGACATCGAACTGGACCGGGTGGAGGGCGTGCACGGGCCGCGCACCCTGGAGGTGGTGCTGGTGAGCGGGGAGTGACCTCGTCGGGCGGTGTCCTGTCCGCCCCGCCGCCTACACCCCGCCCGGCTTCGCGTACCGCTGTGCCATGGGGCCCGCGAAGTCGTACAGCACGACCTGCTCGTCGCCCACGACCCAGGCGTCGTGTCCGGGCGAGCAGACGAAGACGTCACCCGGTCCCACCTCGGCCTCGCCGCCGTCGTCCATGGCCAGGTGCATACGGCCCTGTACGACATAGCTGTTGTGGTGGACCAGGCAACTGCGCGTCCCGGCGATGGGGCCTACCGACTCGGACCAGCGCCAGCCCGGTTCGAAGGTGGTCACGGCGAAGTCGAGTCCCATGAGATGGACGGCTTCGAGATGGCCCCGTGGGAAGTCGCGCCGCTCGTCCGGCTTCTCGACCGTCTTCACTTCCAGCATGACGGTGATCTCCCTTCCGGCCGTTGATCCCTGCGGCCGGGGCCGGTCTCCGTCTCCGCGCCGACGCGCACGGTACCGGCGGGGGCCGAGCCCCGCGCTCTCATCGTCTCCCCGCCCAGGGGACCTCGCCAATCGGCTCCCGCGGGCGGGCACGGCGCCCGGACGGGTTCCGGGCCGCCGGGCAAAACCAGTTGACCGGACCACGGGGGACCTCGTTCGATGGCTGCCCATGTATGCCGACAGCCCGCTCCCGGACCAGCCGGACTTCGACGACTCGCTTGTGTTGCGGCTGATCGCCGCTCAGTTCCCGCGGTGGGCGAGGCTTCCCGTCCGGCGGATCGGCTCCGCCGGCACCTCCAACGTCATGTACCGGCTCGGCGGCGACATGGTCGTACGGCTGCCCCGCACCGCCGGAGCCGCCGAGGACGTCGAGAAGGAGCACACCTGGCTTCCCCGGCTCGCGCCGTCGCTGCCGCTCGCGGTGCCCGTACCGCTGGGCATGGGGGCGCCGGACGAGGGCTGCCCTTGGCCCTGGTCCGTCTACCGGTGGATCGACGGGGAGGTCCCGGCGGTCGGCGCCGTCGCCGAGCCGCTCCGGCTGGCGACGGACCTGGCGCGGTTCGTCACCGCGCTGCACCGGATCGATCCCGCGGACGGGCCGCCCTCCTACCGCGGTGAACCCCTGGCCGCGCGGGACGCCGAGACCCGCGCGGCCATCGCCGCGGTGCGCAGCGCCGTCGACTCGGACGCGGCCGAGGCCGCCTGGGACGAGGCGCTGCGGGCACCGGATCCGGACGGGCCGCCGGTGTGGATCCACGCCGATCTGCAACCCGGGAACATGCTGCTGGCCCGGGACCGGCTGTGCGCGGTGATCGACTTCGGCTGCCTCGGTCTTGGCGATCCCGCCGTCGATCTCCTTGCGGCGTGGTACGTGGTGCCGGACACCGCACGGCCGCTCTTCCGCACCGCCCTGAACGTGGACGACGCGACCTGGGCACGGGGCCGCGGCTGGGCCCTGTCGGTCGCGCTCATGGAACTGTCCCACTACCGCGACACCAACCCGTTCATGGCCCGCGTCGCCCGCCACGTCATCACCGAGATCCTCCACGACCACGGCACGACGCAGGCGGGCGGACGGTCGCGGTGACGGCTGCACGAGCCGAGCCGGGCAGACCAGTAGGCGGCAGCACGAGCAGCGCCGAGCAGGCCAGCAGGCGGCTGCGCGAGCGACGCCGGACAGGGACAGCTGCACGAACGGAGCTGGACAGATGAGCAGGCCGTCGCGATGAGCCCCACGAGCCGAGCCGGACAGACCAACAGACGGCCGCAGTGACAGCCTCACGAGCCGAGCCGGAAAGGCCCGCAGACGGCCACAGTGAACCCCACGAACCGCGACGGACAGGCCAGGGGGACGGCCGCGGTGACGGCTGCGCGAGCGACGCCGGACAGACCGGCAGGCGTCAGCGCGAGCAGGCCAGCAGGCGGCAGCGGTGACGGCTGCGCGAGCGACGCCGGACAGACCGGCAGGCGTCAGCGCGAGCAGGCCAGCAGGCGGCAGCGGTGACGGCTGCGCGAGCAACGCCAGACGGGCCAGCGGACGAACGCAGTGACAGCTCCACGAGCCGCGCCGGACAGACCAGCAGGAAGCCGCAGTAACAGCTCCACGAGCAGCCCGAGACAGGCCAACGGACGGCCACGGTGACCGCTGCGTGAGCGACGCCGGACAGACCGGCAGGGGGCAGCGCGAGCGGCGCCGGGCAGGCCGACAGGGGGCAGCGGTGACGGCTGTGCGAGCAGCCCCGGACAGGCCGGCAGGCCGCAGGCGGCAGCGGTGACGGTTGTGCCGGCCTCGCCGGGCGGGCCGGTGGACGGCCGTGGTGGCCCCTGCGGGAGTGGCCGGATCACGGGCCGGGGGTGGGGCGGGCCGGGTCGGCTTGTGCGGCGCCGCCCGGGCGAAGGAGTTCTCCGGAGCGGCCGTGCGGAAGTCGGCGATGCGCAGGTCCGGCCGGCGGCGGTACGGGGGCGTACTCGGCGTCGGTGCCGTCCTCCAGGGCAGGGCAGACACGCCCGTAAGCCGGCGGCCCGGCGAGGACGCCGAGCTCGCCGGGGTACGGCGGCGCACGAGCCAGACCCCTGGCCTTTACGGGAGAACCGGGCCGGGGTCAGCCCATGCCGCGCTGCTGCCTGATCCTGTCGGCCACCTCGTTCTGCTCGGTCTCCCACCAGGGGCGGACGAGTGCGGGCGCGGACGCCGGGACCTGTTCGCCGGCCGGCCGGGACGGTACGGCGACGCGGGCGAGTTCCTGGTCGAGGCGGCGGTCGAGGGCGGCGTTCTGGACGCGTTCGGCGCGCGCCCACTGCACCAGGATCGCCAGGATGAACGGAAGCGCGACCAGTTCGGCGATGCTGACCATCGCGCCGCCGCCGATCTGCTGGTCGTGGTGGACGTCCGTGACCCAGGCGGGCGCGTGGTGCTGGTACCAGGCCCCCGCGATCAGTGTCCCGTGGGTCATCACCACGACACCGGGCAACGCGTCGACGATGCCGTCCAGGAACACCAGCGCGGCCCGCACCGGATGAGTGCACCAGGACGGCAGCGCCCGCTCGTGGGTGAGCACCGGGACGACGAACAGGCAGCCCACGGTGAGCAGATGCAGGTACATCAGCTCGTGCAGCCAGCCGACGCGCAGCGCGGTGGCGAAGTACGGCGTGAAGTACACGACGAGCTCGGTGGCGAGCACGAGGGCCGTACTGACCAGGGGAAAGGTGAGCACACGCACCAGCCGCCCGGTCATCGCACGCCGGACCCGCTCCGCTCTCCTCTCCGGCAGCGCCTCCACCGCGAGCCTCAGCGGGTCGCCGAGGGCCAGGCCGAGGGGCGCGACCAGGTCGAGCAGGATGTTCTGCACGGCGGCGGGCCAGAACAGGACGTGGTCGTACACGGCCAGCGCCGACATCGTGGCCACCACCAGCGTGCCCAGTCCGAGCAGCGCGAAGGCGGCGGTACGGGCGGGCGACCAGCTCGTGCCCCGCCGCCGCAGCCGCAGCACGCCCCAGCCGTACAGTCCGCCCAGGACGGCCACCACGACCAGTGCCGGGACGTCGGCCTGCCACGAGGACAGCAGACGACCGAGGGTCGGCTCGGCGAGTTGCCCGGCCGTCAGTTCGGTGACCGCGCCAGGAATCATGTGTTTCGCTCTCCATCCGCCCATAGAGGACGAGTCGGTTCATGTCCCCTGTGGACGGTAGCCGCCCGCGGCCGCGCCCGGGCGGCGGGGTGAGGGCGTCCGGCGCGTCGCGTCAACACGGCACCACGCCCGGGACGGGGCCGCCCAACCTGCCGAACTGCCCGGAAGCCGCGCCTCCCGAGGACGCGACCTGAGCCGAGCGGGCCTCGCCCGAAGGCGTCACCGCGCCCCGACCGCGTGACGACTTCTCACGGATTCCTCACCGTGGGCTTACCGCGACGACCTGCCTCGGCGTCCACGCGAATCACTCAAAAACGTCCTGAACTGCAGACGTCCGTCAGATGGAAACCTGTCCGTAACCACGAAGTTCCTGACAACTACGCGCGTTGACTCTAGGCTGCGGCCTGCTGCCCCCACTCTTACCCGTCACATCAGGAGCACCATGTCGCCGACCCACTCCCGTCGCCCGGCTCCGCGAAGAGCCCTCATAGCGGCTCTCGCCGCGGCCGCCACGCTGGCCACCGCCGGTGCTCTCGTCGCGGCGAACCCCGCGCAGGCCGGCCCCGACGCCGGCTCGACCCCCTTGAAGGACCTCCAGCTCCTCGCCATCAACGACTTCCACGGCAACCTGGAGCCGCCGGCCGGCTCCTCCGGCCGGGTCACCGAGCGGCAGGCCGACGGCACCACGAAGGACATCGACGCCGGCGGTGTGGAGTACCTGGCGAGCAGCCTGCGCACCGCGCGCACGGGCCACGACCGGTCGCTGACCGTCGCCGCCGGCGACATCGTCGGCGCCAGCCCGCTGCTGTCCGGCCTCTTCCACGACGAGCCGACCATCGAGGCGATGAACAAGCTCGGCCTGGACGTCACGGGCGTGGGCAACCACGAGTTCGACGAGGGCAAGGACGAGCTGCTCCGCCTCCAGAACGGCGGCTGCCACCCGGTCGACGGCTGCTACGCCGAGGGGCGCAAGTTCAAGGGCGCCGACTACCCGATCCTGTCGGCCAACGTGATCAACGAGAAGACCGGCAAGCCGCTTCTCAAGCCGTACGTCGTCCAGAACGTCAAGGGCGCGAAGGTCGGTTTCATCGGCGTCACCCTCAAGGGCACCCCGGACGTCGTCACGGCCGAGGGCGTCAAGGGGCTGAAGTTCCTCGACGAGGCCGAGACGATCAACAAGTACACCAAGGAACTCCAGCAGCAGGGCATCCACGCGATCGTCGCGCTCGTCCACGAGGGCGGATACCCGATGGCCTCCTCGGCGTACAACTACGACTGTGACGCGGGCGGAAACCTCGGGCTGAGCGGCCCGATCGTGGACATCGCCAAGAAGGTCGCGCCGGAGGTCGACGCCCTCGTCACCGGCCACACGCACAACGCGTACGTCTGCTCCATCCCGGACCCGGCGGGCCACCCCCGCCTGGTGACGAGCGCCGCGTCCTACGGCCGGCTCTTCACCGAGCTGAACATGAAGTACGACCCGCGCACCGACGACATCGTCCGCGCCACCGTCAAGGGCTCCAACCGCGTCGTCGACCGGACCCAGTCCAAGGCCGCCGACATGACGCAGCTGCTCGACTACTGGCAGACCCTGGCCGCGCCGGTCGCCAACAAGCCGGTCGGATACATCACCAAGGACATCACGCGCAACGGCGCCGTCGAGTCGCCGCTGGGCGACCTGATCGCGGACGCGCAGCTGGCGCACGCCAAGTCCCTGGACAGCCGTTCCGTCCTCGCGCTGATGAACCCGGGCGGCATCCGTGCCGACCTGGTCCACGCCGCCTCCGGCAAGGAGGGCGACGGCGTGGTGACCTACGGTGAGGGCTTCGCGGTGCAGCCCTTCAGCAACACGGTCAACCTCAAGGACCTGACCGGCGCCCAGCTGATCACCGTGCTGAAGCAGCAGGTCAGCGGCAGCAACGCCGCCGCCCCCAAGTACCTGCAGATCTCCGACGGCCTCACCTACACCCTGGACCTGACCAAGACGGGCGCCGACCGCGTCGTCACGGACTCCATCAGGCTGAACGGCAAGCCGATCGACCCCACCGCCACCTACCGCGTCGCCATGAACTCCTTCCTGGCCGGCGGCGGTGACGGCTTCACCGAGCTGGCCAACGGCACCGACCAGCTCGTCGGCAGCGACGACCTGGCCGCCCTGGTCGACTACCTCACGGCGAACACCTCGGCCGCCGCGCCGTACGCGCCGACCGCCGCCGACCGGGTCACCGTCGTCAAGTAAGCGACGATCCGACCGATCGGACGAGGGCGGGCCTTGTACAAGGCCCGCCCTCGCGTGTGTCCGCGGGCGGTGCGGCGGACCGGCCGGCGTCGGCGGGGGCGCCCGCCCGATGGCCCGGCGCCCGGCGCGGCAGGGTCCGGAGGGGCCCCGGACAGTGCCGTTCGGCCCTGGCTCCGGCTGCGGGCCGGGCGGAGACTGGGAGGGACCGACGTACGGGACCTCGCGCGGCCGGGACGTGGCGTCCGGCCTGCGCCCGCAACAGGAGGTACGCCATGACGGGAGCCGTCGCCGGGCCCGCCCGCCTCACCGCGTGGGCGGCCACGGTGCTCCCCCGCCGCTCCGCCCCGCTGCCGAACCGCGCGCGGCGGCTCCCGTGAGCGCTCCGGCCGGGAGCCGCGGCACGCCCGGCAGGCCGCTGCGCCGTCTGGCCAGGGCACTGACCCCGACCACCGCCGAGTTCCAGCCCGTGCTCCTGGCCGTCACCGCCGCGGCCCTGATCGCCGGAGGCGTCTCCTGGCTGGCCGGGAACACCGGCCTGGCCGACGTGTGCTGGGGGCTCGGCACCGTCGCCGCCGTCGTGCCCGCGCTGGGCTGGGTGGTGGCCGCGCTCCGCCAGGGCCGTACGGGCGTGGACCTGATCGCGGTTCTGGCGCTCGGCGGCACCCTGGCGGTCGGCGAGTTCCTCGCCGGCGCGCTCATCGCCCTGATGCTCGCCACCGGCCGCACCCTGGAGGCCGCGGCCGAGCGACGTGCCTCCCACGACCTGGTCGCTCTGCTGGAGCACGCGCCCCGCACGGCCCGCCGCCGTACCGGCACCGTCGTCCGCACGGTGCCGCTGGCCGAGGTCGGCGTCGGCGACCTGCTGGTGGTGGGTCCGGGTGAGGTCGTCCCCGTGGACGGCAGGGTGGTGGACGCCCTGGCCGTGCTCGACGAGTCGGTGCTCACCGGGGAGGCCACGCCCGTCGAGCGGGCGCGGGGCCAGGAGGTGCGCAGCGGCGTGGTCAACGCAGGCGACGCCTTCGAGCTGCGGGCCGCGGCGACCGAGCAGGACAGCACGTACGCCGAGATCGTGCGGCTGGCCCGGCAGGCGGGCGCCGAGTCGGCCCCGCTGGTCCGCCTGGCCGACCGCTACGCGGCCTGGTTCCTGCCGCTCTCCGTGGCGACCGCCGGACTGGCCTGGCTGCTCAGCGGGTCCGCGGTGCGGGCGGTGGCGGTCCTCGTGGTCGCCACGCCGTGCCCCCTGCTGCTGGCCGCTCCGGTCGCGATCGTCTCCGGTCTGTCCCGGGCCTCCCGGCTCGGCGTGGTGGTCCGTGACGGCGGCGCCCTGGAGAACCTCGGACGGGCCCGTACGCTGCTGCTCGACAAGACCGGCACGCTCACCGGCGGCCGGCCGCGCGTGGTCGACGTGACCGCGGCGCCCGGCTGGAAGCCCGCCGACGTGCTGCACCTGGCGGCCACCCTCGACCAGTACTCGCCGCACGTCCTGGCGCGGGCCATCGTCGACGCGGCGCGCGAACGCGGGCTGGACCTGGGCGTGGCGCTGGAGGTGTCCGAGGAGGCCGGCCGGGGGATCTCCGGCGTCGTCGGCGGGCGCGGGGCGACCATCGGCCGGCTGCCCGCCGGTACGGAGGCTCCCGCGTGGGCCCGGGCGGTGGAGAACCGGGCGATGCTGGACGGCGCCGCGGTGGCCTGGCTCACGGTCGAGGCCCGGCCCGTCGGTGCCGTGCTCCTGCGCGATCCGGTGCGGCACGACGCCCCCCGGACGCTGCGCCGGCTGCGCACGGCGGGCATCGAACGGATCGTCATGCTCACCGGGGACCGGCCCGAGCCCGCCCGGGAGGTCGCCGCCGTCCTCGGACTCGACGGCGTGCGCGCAGAACTCTCCCCGGCCGGCAAGGTGGCCGCGGTCCGCGCGGAGCAGGAGCGCGCGGTCACCGTGATGGTGGGGGACGGCGTCAACGACGCACCGGCGCTCGCCGCCGCGGACATCGGTGTGGCCATGGGGGCGCGCGGATCCACCGCCTCCTCCGAGGCAGCCGACATCGTCCTGACCACCGACCGCCTGGACCGGCTGGCCGACGCGGCCGCGGTCGCGGTGCGCGCACGGCGCATCGCGGTGCAGAGTGCCCTCGGGGGCATGCTGATGTCCCTGGCCGCGATGGCCGCGGCCGCCTTCGGGCTGCTGCCGCCCGCGGTGGGCGCCCTGCTCCAGGAGGGGATCGACGTCGTGGTGATCCTCAACGCGCTGCGCGCCCTGCGCACGGACCGGGCGGCCCAGCCGGCGCTCGAACCCTCCACTCAGGCCCTCATCCAGCGCTTCGCCGCCGAGCACGACGACCTTCAGGACGTCCTGGAGGCGGTGCGCTCGGCCGCGGCCCGGCTCGCCGTACGCCCCGCCCCGGACGCTCTGGCGTCGGTGCGTGAAGTGCACCGGCTGCTCACCGAACGGCTGCTGCCCCACGAGTACGCCGAAGAGCACCAGCTCTACCCGGCGCTGATGCCCGCACTCGGCGGCCCCGAGGCGACCGCCACCATGAGCCGGGCCCACGCCGAGATCGAGCGGCTCTCCCGGCGCATCGCCACGCACCTCTCGCTGGCCGGCACCGAGGGCACCCTCGCACCCGAGCAGTCCGAGGACCTGCTCGCCTGCCTCTACGGCCTGCACACCGTGCTGCGCCTGCACTTCGCGCAGGAGGAGGAGAACTACTTCTCGCTCGCCCCGTGAATCCCGACCCCGGCCCCGGCTGCCGTCCGACGGCCGGGGGCCTTTCGGCTCTGGCGCGGCCGCGGGCGGGCGCGCAAGGTGAGAAGTGGCGGGACAGCCACGTACGGAACTCGCACGGAAGTGGTCACGATGGAAGCCAAGCAGTGGACCGTGCAGATCTACATCACCGAGGACGGCGACGACACCCACGCACGTGCCGTCCTCAGCACCCGCGAAGCGTCGACGGTCACCGGTCGGGGCGTGGCCCGGCGCAACCCCATCGACCGTCCGATTCCCGAGATCGGGGACGAACTCGCCGTCAGCAGGGCCCTGGAGGACCTCGCGATCCGGCTGCACGACGTGGCCTCCGACGACATCGTCGAGCTGGCCGGTCCCGCGCCCGCCTGACGGACGTCCTCGCCGCGTGCGGCGACGGCCCGCCGGGCGCCATTTGGGGCCGAAGGGCCCCCTGGCGGGCCCGAGCGGCCCGTGGCGGCGCGGGCCGTACGGGAACAGGCTGGATACAGCAGCGCAGCGGCATCCCGGAGCGGGACGACCGGCATACCGGAGGGGGACGATGACGGACAGCCCCACCACCGCGGGCCTGGTCAGGAGCGGACTCGACGCCCTGTTCAGGCCCCTCGGCGGGCCCGGCCGCACGGTCGCCGGACCCATCTGGCGCGACGGCGGCCCGGTCCGGGACTCGGCCCGTGGCCGCGTGGACCGCCTGGGCCGCGTGGACCGCGGACGGTGCGCCACGCGGTACGCGGTCGGTGCCGGCCGGACCGAGGACGCCGCGGCGCCGCACGACGAACTCGCCGACCGAGCGAGGCGGCAGGAACGAGAGGAGCCGGAGCGATGACCTCCACCACCACCCGGGCCGCGGCCCTTCCGGCCGAGCACCGTGCGCGGCTCATGCGGTGCGCCCGCGAGACCTCCTTCGACATGGGCGCCCGTCTGTTCCAGGAGGGGCGGCACGCCGACCGATTCTGGATCATCCGGACCGGCACCGTCGCCCTCGACCTGCACGTCCCGGGCCGGAGCGCCGCCGTCATCGAATCGCTGGGCCACGGCGAACTGGTCGGCTGGTCCTGGCACTTCCCGCCGTATGTGTGGCAGCTGGGCGCCGAGGCCACGAGCCCGGTGCGGGCCTACGAGTTCGACGCCGAGGCCGTGCGCAAGCTGTGCGGGGAGGATCCCGAGTTCGGTCGCGCCGTCGCCGCCTGGGTCGGCGGTGTGGTCGCCCACCGGCTGCACGCGGCCCGCATCCGGCTGCTCGACCTGTACGCCCCCTACGGCAGCGGGGGCCGGTGACCCCACCCGCACCCGCATCCGACGTCCCGAGGAGGAGACCGCCGTGCACGGCAGCCCGCACATCGTGAGCGACGTCATGACGCACACCGTCGTGGCCGTGGGCCGTGACGCCCCGTTCAAGGAGATGATCAACCTCATGGCGCAGTGGAAGGTCAGTGCCCTTCCGGTGCTGGAGGGCGAGGGACGCGTGATCGGTGTCGTGTCCGAGGCCGACCTGCTGCCCAAGGAGGAGTTCCGCGACAGCGACCCCGACCGGTTCACCCAGCTGCGCCGGCTGTCCGACCTGGCCAAGGCGGGCGCGGTGACGGCCGGGGAGCTGATGACGACTCCGGCGGTCACCGTCCACTCCGACGCCACGCTCGCCGAGGCCGCGCGCATCATGGCCCAGCGCCGGGTCAAGCGGCTGCCCGTCGTCAACGGCGAGGGGATGCTGGAGGGCATGGTCAGCCGGGGCGACCTGCTGAAGGTGTTCCTGCGGTCGGACGACGACCTCGCCGAGGAGGTCCGCCGGGAGATCGTCTCCTACCTCTTCCCCGCCCCGCTCGAACCGATCCACATCGGCGTCCGCGACGGCGTGGTCACGCTCACCGGCCGGATCCGGGACAGCTCGCTGGTGCCCGTGGCCGCCCGCCTGGTACGGGCCGTCGAGGGAGTCGTCGACGTCGAGTGCGACCTCACGAGCGGCTCGGCGCTGACCGAACCGCGCTGAGTGCATCGCGCCGGTGCCGTCGCCTCCTCGGCGGTGGCCGGTGCAGCCCGCGGGCCGTGGGGTCGCGGACACGGCCCCACGGCCCGCGGGATCACATCGGTCGTGCAGGTCGTACCGGTCGTCCCGGTCCTGTCAGTCGTGGGGTACGAGCACGACCGGGCGGGTCACGTGGTGGACGAGAGCGTGCGCGACGGGACCCGCGTGCGCGATCACGGGGTACTTCCTGCGGCGGCCCACCACCAGCAGGCCCGACCCGCTCACGGCACGCGGCAGAACGTGGGCCGGGCGCCCCTCGTGCAGGGTCTCGGCCACGTACACGGCGGGGAACTTCTGCCGCCAGGGCTCCAGCAGCGCGGCGAGTTCCCGTTCCGCCTCCTGCCGGAACGATCCCCGGGTCCGCGCGTCCGGCAGCCCGTGGGTGAGCGGCACGTGCCAGGCGTGCACCACGCGCAGGGGTGCCCTGCGCAGTTCGGCGGCGCGGAAGGCGAAGTCCAGCAGGTCGTCACAGGGGCCGTCGGTGTCGACGGCGACCGCCACGTCACGGTGCGCGGTCCGCGTCGAGGGACGTCCGGAGACGTCCGGCAGATGTTCGCTCTCCGCGGTCTCGCCCGCTCGTACGAGGACGACGGGCCGGTCGGCGTGCACGGCGGTCGCCATGGCCACCGAGCCCAGGACGAAGCCCCCGACCGCGCCGAGCCCCTGGCTGCCGATGACCAGCAGTTCGGCGTCCTGCGCCTCGTCGAGCAGGGCGGGACCCGGCTGTCGGTGCACCTGCTCGCCGGACAGGTCCAGCCCGGGGTACGACTCGGTGAGCTGGGCGACCGTGTCCCGCAGCATCCGCCGCGCGCGGGACTGCGGCACCCGCACCTCGGGCAGGTCCGCACTCCCTGCGGTCTCGGGCAGGCCTTCCCAGGCGTGCACCAGCCGGAGCGGCAGCCCTCGCCGGAGGGCTTCCCTGGCCGCCCAGTGGGCCGCGGCGAGGCTCTCGCGCGAGCCGTCCAGGCCGGCCACGACGGGTCTCAGCATGACGGTCACCTTCCCTGTCCCCCGCGTTTGTCCCCCTTCTTCCCCGTTCTCCCCCGCGGGTGCGCGGTCGGCGCCACACCGGCCGCGCACCGCGGGTGCGGCAGATCGCCCCTGCTCAGACGTGCCGCACCGGGATGGTCCTGGTGCCCGTCTTCTCCTCCGGGACCGGGACCGTGATGGTCAGGACGCCGTCCTCGTACTCCACGTACTCCGCGCCCGCCTCGACGCCCGGGGCCCCGGCCGGAAGCCGGACCGAGCGGACGAACGTGCGCAGCGGAGCTCCGTGCGGTGCTTCTCCTCCAGTCTCGCGCGTTCGAGCCGCGGCGGCGCTGGGCCGACCGGCCCGGTGGGTGGCGGACGGTGGGCCCGAGGTCCCGCCCCGGCGGGGACGAACGGCCGGTGTGGCCGCGTCGGGCGGCCCCAGGACGGCGGCCCGCGAGGCTGTCACGCTGGGGTGGAGGAAGCCGCGCGGGCGACCGTCCGCTCGGCGCGTCGGGGGTGGTCGGAGGACCCGGGGGGGTGGTCGAAGGACCGAAGGGAGCAGCGATGAGGGCGAACAAACCCGTCCGGCGTCCGCTGTGGCGGTGGCGGAGCAATCCGATGCGCCGTCGCGAGGACGTGATCGAGGGCTGGGTCCTGCTGGCCACGTGGGCCGTCATCGCGGTGGGGGCTCCCCTGGCGGGCGTGGTCGTCGGACAGGCGACGGCGGACGGCCTCGCCCAGCAGCAGGTGGAGCGGCACCCGGCCACCGCCGTCCTGGTCCACTCGGCGCGGCCCGGCGGCGACAGCGTGACGACGCCGGACGACCGGGTCGTGGGGACCGTCCGCTGGACGGCTGAGGACGGTACCCGGCACGAGGACCGGACCCTCGTCGCGCCCACCCTCGCGGCGGGCGACCGGATCGCGGTGTGGACCGATCGGCACCACCGGGTCACACCTCCGCCCTTGACCCCGTCCGAGGCCGCGTCGCAGGCGGCCGCCACGGGGGCGTTGGTGTCGCTCGCCCTCGCGGGTGCCGCCGGCGGCGGATGCTGTGCGGTCCGCGCCGCGCTCGACCGGTGCCGCGCCCGCGCCTGGGAAGCCGAGTGGCGCAAGGTCGGACCGCAGTGGGGCCGCGCGGCACGCTGACGATCACGGCCGTCGTGCCCCCGGTGCGCCCGGGTCGTTCCGGGGCAGCGGATAGCGCAGCAGGACGCCGACGCCCTCGTGCAGCCGCAACTCCCGCTCCGGTACCAGGACCAGTTCCGCCCTCGTGCCGACCAGCGCCCGGGTCAGCGCGGCGTCGGCGCGCTCCTCGCGCACGTCCTGTACACCGTAGGAGCGCAACTCCTCTTCGGTGAGGGCGAGTTGGCCTGATTCCGGGCCGACCCACAGGCGCAGCGGCGATTCGGGGTGGTTGTTGAGGAGCAGGGCCTTGACCCGGCCCCGTTGCAGGGCCGACACCGCGGCGGAAAGCCCCTCGGCCGTCGCTCCGCCGTGCGCCCGCTGGGCCAGGAAGACGTCCAGCAGGCCGCGGTCGTGCGCGGCCATGCGTCCGCTGAAGAGACTTTCGAGCCGCTGCTCCAGCAAGGCCCGCCCCGGTACCCACTCGCCCGTGCCCTCCACCGTGGTGACGTGTCCGCGCAGGGGCGGGGGAAGCCGGTTGACGAGGATGCCGCGGGCCCAGACGTCTCCCGCGACGACCACCGCCTCGCAGTCGGTGCGCCGTGCGTGGCCCTCCAGCTCCCGGCCGATCACCTGGGCCGCCCGCGGCCAGTCGCCCACCGGGATCTCCTCGTGCAGGCGGTGCCCGGGCGCGACTTTGGTCAGGGGCCAGGTGCCGGCCTCGGCGTCGACGCGCACGGTGCCGGTCGCGTCCGTGGAGTGGCGTCCGCCGTAGCGGACGTGCACCGCCAGGTACGGGATCCCGGGCGCGTGCTGGACGATCAGCGGCATGGTGTCCGGCAGCGTTCCGAAGTGCGCCGTGTCCCGCGTGGGCGGGAGCGGCAGTTCGTCCAGCAGGGCCGCGTGGCCGTGCGCGGTGAACACCGCCTGCCCGTGCGGGCCGGGTACCTCCGTGTCGCTGCCCACCAGGTCGGCCACCGCAGTGATGGTGCTCCGGTCCGCCCCCTCGGACATCAGGGCGTCCCGCAGATGCCGCCACCGCAGTGCTATGGCCGTGTCGGGGTCCGCGACGGCGCTGTCTCGGGAGGTGTCCAGGTACACCGACGCGAACGGACCGGACTGCTTGTACAGAGGTTCGAGAAAGGAAAGTCTCATGGTCGCTCCCGACTGCCCCGTCGCCCCGCGCCCGCCCGTGCGGACGACGCGGGTCTACAGTCCCTGGGCGAGCAGGAGCTCGTGGGCGAGGCGCGCTCCCTGGGCCGCCTCCCCGGGCGGGGTGTCCTGTGACGGGATGTTCTCCAGACCGCGGGCGAGCGCCCGTACGGCCTCCGCCAGCGTCGCCGTCTGTGCTTCCAGCCGACTCAGCCGGGCCTCCAGCTCGGGCACGGCACCGGTTGCTGCGGCTGTGTGATTCTGCGTCATGTCCCGGGTCCTCACGGGTGCGGCAGGCCGGGGTCGGAGTCGGGCTTGTGCCGCGGAGCGGCAGGCCGGGCCTCTTCGCCGACGGCCCGACGTTCGAAGTCGCTCACGGCAACCTCCTGGCAAGCTCCCGGCCGGCTCGCCAGTCACCCACCTGGTCAGTCTCGCACCGATCCGACCGGCCCGCCGCCCCACACCGAGGGCCAGGCTGCCCGGGCTGCACGGCCCGGCGGACCACACGACAATGGTCTCGGCGCACGATCCGCCCCGACGCGCAGGGGAAGGCGGTGACCTGTGATGACGTACGTCGCTGTGAGTGCGCTGAGCCATCCCGGACTGGTCCGCGAGCACAACGAGGACAGCCTGGTCGCCGGGCCGTGGACGCTGTGCTCCACGGTGACCGAGAATCCGCAGACGCTGGTGTTCCCCCTCGGGACGCCCCTCGTCGTCGCGGTCGCCGACGGGATCGGCGGCCAGCCCGGCGGTCATGTGGCCAGTGCCCTGGTGGTCCGGCAGCTCGCTCTGGCCGGGCCCGGCCTGAGCGACGAGGACGACGTCCGCGAGGTCCTGCACGCCTGCAACCGCCGGGTGTACGCGGCCGCGGAAGGTGACGGACCGGCCACGATGGGCACCACCGTCGCGGGCGCCGTCGTCCTGCCCGGTTCGCTGCTGGCGTTCAACGTGGGCGACAGCCGGATCTTCGCCGCACCCCGGGACGGGCTGCTCCAGGTCAGCGTGGACGACAATCCGCCGACCCCGCCGGGGCAGCGCACGACGTCGCTCCTGACCCAGGCCCTGGGCGGAGGCCGGAAGTACCACGCTGTCACCCCCCATGTGACGGCCTGTCCCCTCGCCACGGGCGACCGGTACCTGATCTGCACCGACGGCCTGACCGACCCGGTGCCGAACGACGTCCTGGACGAGCTGCTGCGGGAGTTCGACGACGGCCGGGCGGCCTTCGAACTGTGGAAGGCCGCCATCGAAGCCGGCGGACCCGACAACATCACGCTCGCCGTGGTGCGGGTCGTGGAAGGGTGACCTCCCGTCGGCCTCGCGGTCCGAGGGCTCAGGAGGAGAAGCCGTACCGCCCTCGCAGGCGTACGAAGCACGCGGGCGTGAGTGTCCGCCACGGCTCCAGTCCCCGCTCGGTGCGCAGGAAGGACACGACCTGCTCCCGGCCGCCGGGCCCGATGGGCTGCACCAGGCGGCCGCCCGGACGCAGCTGCGCGGCCAGCGGCGCCGGTACCTCCGGGAAGGCGGCGGACACGACGACCGCGTCGTAGGGGGCGCGGTCCGGCACCCCGCCGCTGCCGTCCCCGACGCGCAGTTCGATGTTCCGCAGGCCCTGAGCGGCGAGGTTGCGCCGTGCCCGCTCCGCGATGTCCGGCCGCATCTCGACGGTCACGACGTCGGCGGCCAGTGCGGCGAGCAGCGCGGTCTGGAAACCGAGTCCGGTACCGATCTCCAGGACGTGCTCGTCCCCGCTCAGGCCGAGGCCGTCGATCATCATGGCGGAGAGCGAGGGCTGGGTGGTCACCTGTCCGTGGCCGATCGGAAGCGGCACGTCGCGGTAGGCGTCCGCGCAATGGGCGGCGGGCACGAACGCCGCCCGGGGCGTCGCGCGCACGGCTTGAAGCAGCCGCTCGTCACCGACGCCGGCCGCGCGAACGGCCCGCACGAGAGCCTCGGCCGGCTGGGCGGCTTCGGACATGGCGCTTCTTTCCCTGCGGGGCAGGAGGGTGAGCATGCCGTCAAGCTCGCCCCCCGCAGTCATCGTCGCACCTGGCCCGCCGGACGGGTCGGTTCCTAGACTGTGAGACGTGGTTCGGGCCAACGAGGAGGTCGAGGCGCTCCTCCAGGAGTACGCGGACCTCATCGCCATCACCGGAGGCGACGCGTTCAAGGCGCGCGCCTACGAGAAGGCCGCCCGCGCCATCGGCGGCCACCCCGCCGACGTCTCCCACCTCGATGTCGCGGGTCTGAAGGAGATCCCGGGCGTGGGCAGGTCGATCGCCGAGAAGGTCGTCGAGTACCTCCGCACCGGCAATGTCACGGTGGTGGAGGAGACGCGGGCCAGGATTCCGGCGGGGGTACGGCAGTTGATCACCATCCCCACCCTCGGGCCCAAGAAGGCGATGGCCCTCTACGAGGACCTGCACATCTCCTCGGTGGCCGAGCTGGCCGACGCGATCAAGGCGGAGAAGCTGCGCGACCTGAAGGGCTTCGGGAAGAGGACCGAGGAGAACATCCTGCACGGCATCGCCCTGATGCGGCAGGCCGGGGACCGGATCCTGCTGGGCACCGCCATGGAGTCCGCCGAGGACATCGTCGCCGAACTCTCCCGGATCACCGGGTGTGTGCAGTGCGCGTACGCGGGGTCGCTGCGCCGCATGAGGGAGACCATCGGGGACATCGACGTCCTCGTCGCCGCCGACCGGTCGGCGCCCTTCATGGACGCGCTGACCGAACTGCCCTCCACCGCCGAGGTCATCGCGCACGGCGCGAAGAAGACCTCGATCCGTACCGTCACGGGCGTCCAGGTCGACCTGCGCGTGGTGCGACCGGACTCCTGGGGTGCCGGGATGCAGTACTTCACCGGCTCCAAGGCGCACAACATCCGCACCCGGACGATCGCCGTCCACCTGGGGTTGAAGCTCTCCGAGTACGGCCTGTTCGACGCCGAGAACGGAGAGCGGGTCGCGTCCCGCTCGGAGGACGAGGTGTACGCGAGGCTCGGCCTGCCGTGGATCCCGCCCACGCTGCGCGAGGACCGGGGCGAGATCGAGGCCGGCCTGCGCGGCGAGCTGCCCGAGGTGGTGACGGAGGACGACGTCAGGGGTGATCTGCACACCCACACCGACCTCACCGACGGTCTCGCCCCGCTGGAGGAGATGGTGGCCGCGGCCGCCGACCGGGGCTACGCGTACTACGCGGTCACCGACCACGCGCCCGACCTCGCCATGCAGCGCATGACCGAGGAGAAGGTCCTCGCTCAGCGCGAGCGGGTGCGGTCACTGGACGGCCGGCACCACGGGATGCGGCTGCTGCACGGCACCGAACTCAACATCGGCCCGGACGGGGACGTGGACTGGCCCGCCGAGTTCCTCGCGGGCTTCGACATCTGTGTGGCCTCGGTGCACTCCCACTTCGGGCTCGGCCGCGAGGCGATGACCCGGCGGCTCGTGCGCGCCTGCGAGAACCCCCACGTCCATGTCATCGGCCACCCCACCACCCGTCTGATCGGCAGGCGGCCGGGCATCGACGCCGACCTCGACGAGGTCTTCGCCGCCTGCGCCCGCACCGGCACGGCCCTGGAGATCAACGCCCAGCCGGACCGCCTCGACCTGGGCGACGAGGACATCCTGCGGGCCAGGAGCCACGGCGCGAAGTTCGCCGTCGACTCCGACGCCCACTCTCTCCTCCACCTCGCCTACCTGCGCTACGGAATCGGCACGGCCCAGCGCGGATGGCTGACCCCGGACGATGTGATCAACACCTGGCCTCTGCGGCGACTGCGCCGCTTCCTGCGCAAGGACCGGGCCGCCTGACGGGCACACCCGTGTCGGCGCTCCGGGCCCTGGTCGCCCCCGGGGCGGCCCAACGGCAGCGGCCGTGACCGAACCGCCGGTACGGTGCTCCGGTCACGGCCGCGGGACGGCTCGTCCGGGTGTCACGGCTTGCGCGCGAGGCCCCCGTGCTCGGCGACGGGCGCCGCGGCGGGGGCTTCGGGGTCCGGACGCCAGTGCGGAACCGAGACGACCCCGGGCTCCACGAGCTCCAGTCCGTCGAAGAACGCCGTGATCTGGTCGACGGTGCGCAGGTTGTACGGGATGGCGCCGCTCTTGTTGTAGCCCTCCTGGGCCTCTTCGAAGTCCGGGTCGGTGCCCAGGGACCCGTCGTTGATGGAGAGGTAGCTGCCGGAGGGCAGTGCGTCCAGCAGCCGGGAGACGATGGAGCGTGCCTGGCCGTAATCGGCAACGTGGCCAAGGATGTTGCTGAGGATGAGGCCGATGGGACGGCTGAAGTCCAGCGTGTCGGCGGCTGCCGCGAGGATGCGGTCCGGGTCCAGCACGTTGGCGTCGACGTAGGCGGTCGCCCCCTCCGGAGTGGAGTAGAGCAGGGCGCGCGCGTGGGCCAGGACCATCGGGTCGTTGTCGACGTAGACGATCCGGGCCTCGGGGGCGATGCGCTGGGCGACCTCGTGCGTGTTGTCGGCCGTCGGCAGGCCGGTGCCGATGTCCAGGAACTGCCGGATGCCCGCCTCGGCGACCAGGTAGGTGATGTTGCGGCGCAGGAAGCCGCGGCTGCTGCGGGCGATGGTGACGATGCCGGGGAAGACGGCGGTGTAGGCGTCGCCGGCCTGCTCGTCGACGGCGTAGTTGTCCTTGCCACCCAGCCAGTAGTTCCAGATCCGAGCCGAGTGCGGCACCGTCGTGTCTATCTTCTGGTGCGCCGCCGGGTCGGGGCTCGTCGCGGGGTGGGTCATGGGTACCGTCCGTTCTCCGTCGCGCGGGTTGTCCAACGACAAACTACGTTCCGAAAGCCCTGCTGTGCACGCCAGTTCACGTTTCCGTCGGTGGTTTTCCCGAAAGGTCGCGACCTCGGCACCAGGCGGGCACCCGCGACCGCGCCCGGCGCGCCCCGGCCGTCCCCTACACCATCCCCCGGCGGCGCAGAAGCAGCCACAGTTCGGCGGTGACGTCCGGGTCGGTGAGATCCACGCCGAGCAGCGCCTGGCAGCGCGAGACACGATGCCGGAGCGTGTTGCGGTGGACGCCGAGCGCGCGGGAGGCCGCCTCCCACTGGCCGTGATGGCGCAGGTAGCCGACGAGGGTCTGGCGCAGGACATCGGTCAGCCGGTCGCAGGCGGCGGCCATACGCGCGACCGGATCGCCGCCGTACGGTCCCGGCGACGGGTGGGCGAGCAGCCGGGTTCCCGGAGCGAGGTCCGCCAGCGTCGCGGCGGCGACCGCGCGGACGGCCGGTGCCCGCCCGACCGGGACCACCTCCGTCAGGAGGGCCGCGGCGTCGTCGTCCGCACGCCGTACCGCGTCCTCCAGGCACGTGGTCGGGGGATGGTCCGCGGGGACCAGGAACCAGGCCGCCCGGTCGTCCGTCCGGACGGCGATCGCCTCCGGGCACCAGCGGCGGACCACTCCGGTGAGGATGTCGCTCGCCCGGCCCCTCACCGCGAGGACGCGGACGTGGTCCGGCGGGCTCGGTGCCCGCACCGCGCCCGCGAGCCTCCGCGCGGCGTCCAGGTGCCCGAAGTCGACCAGCAGTCCGACACAGCGCTGCCCTTCGTCGGCCACGGATTCGGCGCGCGAACCGCGCACCGCGTCCAGGCTCAGCAACGCCGACGCCGTCAGCACGGCTCTGCGCCTCGTGGGATCCAGCGGCGTCGAGGTGCCGACCGCGAGGAACCCCGCGGCCCGCTCGTGCCCGGCCAGCGGGAACACGATCACCGCTCCCGACCCGGTCGCGAACGAGGCGGCGGAGTGCGCTCCGGCGCCCTCCAGCCGGACGATCTCCCCGCGCACGCGCTCGGCCTGCTCGGCGGCTCCGGCGGGGAAGACCTGGTCCACCTCGCCCGCCGGTGTGTAGGCCGCCGCCCAGGCGTCGAGCGACCGGCCGAGGGTGCGCAGGACCGTGGCGACCGGATCGGCGGAGGCGGCCGCGTCGACGAGCGCGCGTTGCGTCGCCAGGACGTCCTTGAGGTGCTGCTCGGCCGTGCGGGAGACGGCGGCCCAGTAGGCCTTCGTGATGCGCAGGAACGGCGTGGGCGGCGGGACGGTGAGCAGGCACAGCCCCAGCTTCCGGCAGGCCGCGAGGAGCGGCGGCGGAACCTCCGCGTGCACCGGGCCGAGGCCGAGGGCCAGCGCGGTCAGCTCCGCCTCGACCAGGCGGCCGACGTACCGTTCGCAGCCGAGCTTGTTCCGGGGCAGGGAAAGGCCCGTCGTCAGCAGCAGCTCTCCGCCGTTCAGATAGCCGGTCGGATCGAGCAGTTCGCTGATGTGCACGGCCGACACCTCCCGCTCCGAGGCGGCGAACCCCTCGGCCGGCGCGAGATCCGTACCGAGGACCCGGCACAGCGAGGCCACCGTCGGAACCGTCACGGGTGCTCCTGCGCGAGATCCGTCACGAGTACTCCTGTGCGATCTGTCCAATGCGGGCCCTGTGAGGTGCATTTTATCCAATGAGAGATCCGCGCCTTCTCCGTACGGTCGTCCCGTCCCGTACGGTCGTCCCGTCCCGAGCGGTCGTCCCGTCCCGAACGAACGGAGAATGGTCATGCCCGTCGATCCGCCCGCGGCGCCGCTCGACGGCCTGGTCGTCGCGGACTTCAGCCGCGTCCTGGCCGGCCCGCTGGCCTCGGTGATGCTGGCGGACCTGGGGGCCACCGTCATCAAGGTGGAGCGCCCGGGCTCCGGCGACGACACCCGCGCCTGGGGACCGCCGTGGACCGACGACTCCAGCAGCTACTTCGAGTGCGCCAACCGCTCGAAGCGGTCCGTGACCCTCGACCTGTCCGACCCGGAGGACCTCCGGCTGGCCCGGACACTGGCCGCGCGGGCCGACGTCCTGGTGGAGAACTTCAAGGACGGCGCACTCGCCGCACGAGGACTCGACTACGCATCCGTCCGCCGCACGAACCCGGGCGTCGTGTACTGCTCGGTGACCGGCTTCGGCCGCCACGGCGGCGCGGCGCTGGCGGGCTACGACTTCCTCGTCCAGGCGCTGGGCGGCCTGATGAGCATCACCGGCGACCCCGGCGGCGACCCGCAGAAGGTCGGCGTGGCCCTGGTCGACATACTGACCGCCAAGGACGCGGCCATCGGCATCCTGGCGGCGCTGCGGGCCCGCGAGCAGAGCGGGCAGGGCCAACGGGTCGAGGTCAACCTCCTGTCCAGCCTGCTGGGTTCGCTGGCGAACCAGGCCTCGGCGTACCTGGCCACCGGCCGCGCCCCTGAACGGATGGGCAACGCGCACCCGTCCATCGCCCCGTACGAGACGCTGCGCTGCGCGGACGGCCTGCTGGCCATGGCGTGCGGCAACGACGGGCAGTTCCGCCGGCTGGCCGAGGTGCTGCACGCGCCGGACCTGGCCGACGACGAACGCTTCGCGACCAACCCGGCCCGTGTGCGCAACCGCCGCGAACTCGTCCGGGCGCTCGAGGAACACCTGGCGCGTGACACGGTCGAGACCTGGATCAAGCGGTGCACTGCGGTCGGTGTTCCGGCTGGAAGGGTCGGCACCATCGCCGACGGCATCGCCCTGGCCGAGTCGCTCGGCCTCGAACCGACCGTCCGGGTCGGCCCCTCGTCGCCGCCTCAGATCCGGCACCCCGTCACGTACTCGGCCACCCCGGTCACCGGCTACCGGCCGCCGCCCCGTCTCGGCGAGCACAGCGACGACGTACGCCGCTGGCTCACCGACCCCGCCCACTGATCCGCCACAGGAGAAGACCCCATGAACGCACCGGCCGCACTGCCCCCGCTCGACCCCCGCGACCCCGCCGGACTGCACGACCTGCTCACCCCGGAGGAGAAGGCGGTGGCCGCCTCGGTGCGCCAGCTCTGCGGCCAGCACGTCGACCCCTTCGTGGCGGACTGGTTCGAGCAGGGCACCATTCCCGACATCCGCGGCCTGGCCAAGGAGCTCGGCGCGCTGGGCGTGCTCGGCATGCACCTGGAGGGCTACGGCTGCGCGGGCATGTCGGCCACCGAGTACGGCGTGGCCTGCCTCGAACTGGAGGCCTCCGACTCCGGCATCCGCTCGCTGGTCTCCGTGCAGGGCTCGCTGGCGATGTTCGCCATCTGGAAGTGGGGCACCGAGGAGCAGAAACGGCAGTGGCTGCCGTCCATGGCCGCCGGTGAGGCGATCGGCTGCTTCGGCCTCACCGAGCCCGACGCCGGCTCCGACCCCGGCAGTATGCGCACCCGGGCGCGGCGCGACGGTGACGACTGGATCCTCGACGGCCGCAAGATGTGGATCACCAACGGCAGCGTGGCCGACGTGGCCGTGGTCTGGGCCCGGACCGACGAGGGGGTGCGCGGCTTCGTGGTGCCCACCGACACCCCGGGCTTCTCCGCACCGGAGATCAAGCACAAGCTGTCCCTGCGCGCCTCGGTCACCAGCGAGCTGGTCCTGGACGGGGTACGCCTTCCCGCGGACGCCGTGCTCCCCGAGGTCCGCGGTCTGAAGGGCCCGCTCAGCTGCCTCAACGAGGCCCGCTACGGCATCGTCTGGGGAGCGATGGGCGCGGCCCGGTCGTCGCTGTACGCCGCCCAGTCCTACGCGGTGGAGCGGACCCAGTTCGGCAAGCCGATCGGGGCGTTCCAGCTGACCCAGCAGAAGCTGGCCGACATGCACCTCGAGTACACCAAGGGCGTGCTCCTGGCGCTGCACCTGGGCCGGCGCAAGGACGAGGGCACGCTCCGGCCCGAGCAGGTGAGCCTGGGCAAGCTCAACAACGTCCGCGAGGCACTGGACATCTGCCGCACCGCCCGCACGGTCCTCGGGGCGAACGGCATCTCACTGGAGTATCCCGTCATCCGGCACATGAACAATCTGGAGTCGGTGCTGACCTACGAGGGCACCGTCGAGATGCACACGCTCGTCGTCGGGCAGGCGGTCACGGGACACGCGGCGTTCCGGTGAGCGAGGGCGGGGGACGGGGGCGGGGGCGGGCTTTTCCCTGCTCCCGCCATGACCAAAATTTGTCTGCTTTTCGCGACCGTCTGGGCGAACTGGCAAAGCCCCTGACACCGACGCCCCGGCCATACGACCCGCAGAGGCCCGCCCGACCGGCGGCCGGTCCGGCAGCCACCCGCGCGGCTCCGCGTGACGGCGGAGGCCGGCCGGCTCGGTGACCTGCTGACCCGCACGTGGGGGCCGGGGTACCGTCCAGCGAGACGACCAGACCGCACCGCCGAGGCCCGGTCCGCCCGGGCGAGGGGAGCACCGCATGAGCGAGTCCACCCACCAGGCAGCTGCCGAGCCCGACGACGGCGGCCGGACCGATCCGCTCGTCCAGCTGTCCCTGGAGCAGTTGCGGCAGCGCTCCAGCATGAAGTGGCGCGCGCACCCGGAGGACGTCCTGCCGCTGTGGGTCGCGGAGATGGACGTCCCCCTGGCACCCGCCGTCGCCGACGCCCTGCACCGGGCCGTCGCGTTGGGAGACACCGGATACCCCCACGGCACCGGCTACGCCGAGGCCCTCGCCGCCTTCGCCGCCACGCGCTGGGGGTGGGACGGTCTGCGCGTGGAGAACACGGCGCTCGTGCCCGACGTGATGCTGGGCATCGTCGAGGTCCTCCGCCTGATCACCGGCCCCGGCGACGCGGTCGTCGTCTGCTCGCCCGTCTACCCCCCGTTCTACGCGTTCGTCACGCACGACGGCCGGGAGGTCGTCGAGGCCCGTCTCGGCCCCGACCTGCGAATCGACCTCGCCGGCCTCGAGGACGCCTTCATACGCGCACGGCGCAACGGCCGCCGCGCGGCGTTCCTGATGAGCAACCCGCACAACCCGACCGGTGTCGTCCACACCCGCGCGGAACTCGAGGCGATCGCCACGCTCGCCCGCCGACACGGTGTCCGGGTGGTCTCCGACGAGATCCACGCCCCGCTGGTGCTGCCCGGCGCCGTCTTCACGCCCTTCCTCAGCGTTCCCGGCTCGGAGAACGGCTTCGCGCTGACCTCCGCGTCCAAGGCATGGAACCTGGCCGGTCTCAAGGCCGCCGTGGCCATCGCCGGCACCGAGGCCGCGGACGACCTGCGCCGGATGCCCGAAGAGGTCGGCCACGGCCCCAGCCACCTGGGCATCCTGGCCCACACGGCGGCGTTCCGCGACGCGGCCGACTGGCTCGACGAGTTGCTGCTCGGGCTCGACGCCAACCGGAGCCTGCTGGGCGAACTGGTGAAGGAACACCTCCCGGACGTGGGGTACGTCCCGCCGCAGGGCACCTACCTCGCCTGGCTGGACTGCACCGGGCTGGGACTGCACGACGACGGTCCCACGGACGGGCCCGGCATCGTGAGCGACCTCGCCGGACCGGCGAAGCTGTTCCTGGACGAAGCTCGCGTCGCCCTCAGCTCCGGACACGTATTCGGCAGTGGCGGCGCGGGATGCGTACGCCTCAACTTCGCGACCTCACCGGCGATCCTGCGTCAGGCGCTCACGCGCATGGGCCGCGCGCTCACCGATCTCGGGCAGGCACCCCGCCCCTGACCCGGTCCGGGGCGGGTCCCGGCAAACGCGTCGAGTCGGCCGGCCATGCGGCCCTCGACGCGTCCGGACATCACGACCCGGCACTCGTACCGGCCGGCTCGGCCTCCTCCCCGGGTCGCCGCTCCGGGGCGCGGCGCGCGTCCGGCCGGTCCATCTCGCGCCATTCCGGCCGCAGTCCGGTGAGGCTCGTGGTGAGGAAGTACGCGGCCCCGCCGGCGAGCAGCACCGGTACGAGTCCGGCCCAGGCCACCGCCGCCCCCGCGATCAGTCCGCCGAGGGGGATACCGGCGTAGCCCAGGGAATTGCTGAGCGCCTTGACCCGGCCCAGCATCCGGCGCGGGACCCGTTCGAAGAAGACTGCTCCCAGCACCGGGTTGACGAAGCCCGCGCCGAACCCACTGAGGGCGAACACGGCCAGCACCGCCGCCAACGGCGCGTCGGAGGCGAGAATCAGGAATCTCGGCGCGCCCGCCAGCAGGAACCCCGCGAAGAACACCAGCCGGCGCCGCAACCGCCGCGCGGCCACCGAGGCGATCAGGCTCCCGAGGACGGCCGCGCCTCCCATGGCACTGCCCACCAGGCCGATCACGCCCGGCCCGTTGCCGGACTCCTTCGCCCAGACGGGTACGAGCACCGACATGAAGCCGGCGTCCAGCAGATTGGTGACAGCGACCATGACGATGACGCTCAGCAGCAGCAACTCGCCGCGCAGGAAGGTGAAGCCCTCCGCGAACCGCCGCCAGTAGCCCGGTTCGGCCGCCCCGGCCGCCTGCGACGGCGGCTCCTCGGCGGCACGTCCCATGCCGGGCGGCAGCGACAGCCCGATGATCACCGATCCGAGGGCGAAGCAGCCCGCGTTGACGACCAGTCCGGTCAGGGGGCCGAGCAGCCCCACGAGCGCGCCGCCGGCCGCCAGGCCCAGGGTGGAGGCGAGCCGTTCGGTCACACCGGACAGACCGGTGGCCCTCTCCAGCGGCACCCGGCCGCGCTCGGCCGCCTCCGGGACCATCACCTCCTTGGCCAGGTCGCCGGGGCCCCGGGCCGCGCCGATCAGCGCGACCAGGGCCAGCAGGAGCGGGAAGGACAGCACGTCCAGGGTGTGGAACAGGGGAACCGCGGCGGCCGCGGCCGCGCTCGCCAGATCGGTGGTCCAGGACACGGTCCGCGGGCCGATCCGGTCCACCAGCGGTCCGGTGAAGGCCTTGACCAGCACGTAGGGGGTCATCTCGCAGAAGGCGGCGAGTCCGGTCTGGGTGGCGCTGCCCGTCGTGACGAGCACGAACCAGGGCAGTGCCACGGCGGAGACCCGGGTGCCGGTGAGCGACACGGCCGTGGCCGCCAGCACCCCGGCGAGCGGCCGCAAGGACCGCTTGCCGGGTATGCCGTCGGCCTCCGAGGCGTCGTGGGTCATGACGTCGGGCTTCCTTCCGCTTCCTGAGGGCCGGATGGGAGCGACGACGCGGCAGGCGCATCCAGTTCGGGCAGGATCTGTGTGATCACGGCTACCCGTTCGGCTCCCTCGGGGGCACTTGCCGCCGTCTCCGGCGCGTCTCGCCGGTAGCGCGCGATGACTTCCGTCAACTCCCGGTACAGGGCGGCGGCTTCCTCGGGCGTGAGCCGCAGGGCCCAGTCGCTCATGTCGAAGGTGTTCCGCCATGCGCGGGGCATCGTCTGAAGCTCGTTCAGGGTCTGCTGAGTGCGCAGGGTGTAGATGGCGGCGACGGACTGCTGGTAGGCCAGTGCGGCCTCGGGCTCACGCTCGGCCAGTTCCCGGTCGTTGAACCATGTCGTGCGGTGCACCGAACGCCACCAGCGCTCGCGCGCGTTGCCGCGTTCGGAGTCCTCTTCGACGAAGCCGGCCGCGGCGAGCTGGCGCAGATGGTAGCTGGCCGTACCGGAGTTGACCCCCAGCCGCACCGCCAGGCGGGTGGCGGTCGACGGGCCGTACTTCCGCAGCAGCCCGACCACCTGCACACGCACGGGATGTGCCAGGGCGCGCAGCCCCTTCGCATCCAGAACCACCTCGTCCGCTTCGATGTGCGACCCCTCCGGGCTTGCTCCTGTTCCGGTCATGTCATGCACGGTAGACCACAAACAGTTCTTCGCAAAGACCCCTTCGCGAAGAAGTCTTTGCGGTTACAGCCGTGATGCGAGCGGCGGGCCACCAACCCATTGCCCGCTGTGGATGCGATGTATACGGTGTGTGCACTGCATCCAAGTGCAGGGGAACACGGACGGCCGCGGTGGCACACACGAAAGGGGCTCATCCCATGCACGCTTCCGGCACAGCCGACCACTATGGCGTCCTCGTCGTCGGCGGGGGCGCCGCCGGCTCCGCTGCCGCCTGGCAGCTGACGAAGCGCGGCCACCGCGTCTGCCTGCTGGAGCGGTTCGCACCCGGCCATCAGGCCGGCAGTTCGCACGGCAGATCGCGGCTGCTGCGGCTGACCTACACGGATCCCCTGTACGTGCGCATGGCGACCGAGGCGCTGCGCATGTGGCACCGGCTCGAGTCCGAGAGCGACAGCGACCTGATCTCCACCGTGGGGGCCGTGGACGGCGGCCGCGCGGAGCGCCTGGAGCAGGCCGCCGTCGCGCTGACCGGTGCGGGAGCCGACTTCGAGGTGCTCACCGAGCACCAGGCGCGGTCGCGCTGGCCGCAACTCGCCCTCCCGGGTGACGTGCTGTTCCACCCGGACGCCGCCCGCGTCGACCCCGACGCGACACTCCCGGCGCTCCAGGGCCTCGCCGCCCGTTCCGGCTGCCGGATCCTGCACAACACACCGGTGACCGCGCTGGAGACCCACGCGGACGGAGTCCGTGCCCGCACGCCCGCGGGCATGTTCACCGCTCCGGTCGCGGTCGTCACCGTCGGCCCGTGGACGAGCCGGCTGCTCGACGGTCTCGTCACACTGCCGGAGCTGACGGTGACTCAAGAGCAGGTCTTCCACCTGCCGCGGCGCGATCCGGACGCCGCCTGGCCCGCCTTCAGCTTTCAACACGAGGACGGAGGCATCGTCTACGGCATGCCCACGGCCGACGAGGGTGTCAAGGTCGCCGAACACCTCGGCGGGCGGGTCGTGGACCCGGAGACCCGGGACGCGATCGTGGACGCCGCCGCCCGCGACCGGGTCCTGGCGTTCGCGGCGGAGCGGCTGCCCGGTCTGGAACCGGTCGTCTCCACGGAGACGACCTGCCTCTACACCAGCACGGCCGACGAGGACTTCGTGCTGGACCGGGTCGGCCCGCTGGTCGTCGGCACGGCCTGCTCCGGGCACGGCTTCAAGTTCACGCCGCTGCTGGGCCGTATGCTCGCCGACCTCGCGGAGGGCGGCACCGCGCCCCACCCGCGCTTCCGGCTCCCCTCCCCCGCACCGGCCGACCGCGCCTGACCGTCACGAGGAGCCGGAGGCGGGCCACCCGCCTCCGGCTCCTGACGACTTGCGACTTGGGACTTGCGTCCGGGATCAGCTCTTGCCGAGGAGCTTGTTCATCTCCTCGATCTCGGCGTTCTGCGCGGTGATGATGTCGTCGGCCGTCTTCCTGGCCGGCGCGTAACGGCCGTTGGCCTTCTCGGTCGTGGCCATCTCGACGGCGCCCTCGTGGTGCTCGACCATCATGGTCAGGAACATCCTGTCGAAGTCCGCACCGGACGCCTTCGCCAACTTGTTCATGTCCTGACCGTCCATCATCCCGGGCATGTCGCCGTGACCGGAGTGGTCCATGCCCGGCATGGCGGAGGGCACCTTCGCGCCCCAGGACTCCAGCCAGCCGGACATCGTCTCGATCTCCGGGTCCTGGGCCTTCTCGATGCGGGAGGCCAGGTCCTTGACCTCGGCGGAGGACGCCCGGGTGGCGGCCGTCCTCGCCATCAGCACGGCCTGCTGGTGGTGCGGGATCATGCCCTGCGCGAAGGACACGTCCGCGTCGTTGTGTGCGCCGGCCGTGCGCTCGGCGCTCGCCGGGGACGACGTCCGCGCGCCGCCTGCGGAGTCCTCGCCGCTTCCGCAGGCGGCGAGAACGAGGGCGGCGGTCACGGCCGTCGCGGCGAGCGCGGCACGGCGGACGAGGGAACGGGTGCTGCTGGTCATGGTGGTACTCCTGCGATGCGCGAGTGCTGCGCCGGTGGGGCGCGGGACATGGCGGAGTGCCGCGGCCGCCCTCCGTGGGCAGGCGCGGCCCGGCCTTGTCCTAGATCCGCAGGAGTTGCAGTTCGGCCGGCGTGGGCGGCGCGCGGCCGCCCTCCAGGGCGGCGGCACCGGACCCGTGCCCGCCGAAGGCGAGCGGGACCGGGCCCACGGGGTCGGGCATCAGGGCGGGAAGAACCGGGCCCGCCTCAAGGGCGCCGGACGCACACGTCGAGTCCGCGTGACGGACATGCCCGCCACCGCCGCCGTCGTCGTGACAGACGGACTCGTCGCCGCCCGTCATCATGCCCATGTGCGCCGAGGCGGCAAAGGCGTGACGAGCACCGACGGCTGCCGCACCGCCCGGCGCGAAGGCGTGCATCCCCAACAGCCCGGCCAGCAGCGCGAGCACCAGCAGCGCCCGCCACCGCCCCACGGTCGGTCGCTCACGGCCGTGTTGTGCACGGGCTGTCACGTCACTCATCCTACGGACACCCGACAGCCGCACTGAGGCGGCCGCGCTCCCGAGGCCTCCGTCCGGCCGATGTGCGCGGCCAGGGCCTGAAGCAGGGCCACAGCGGCCATACGCGTCACCGGATGGGTAATTCCCTTGCGAAGCACGGCCCATGCGGCCGACGGAGCGGACGGGGCCGGCGGATGCGTCACCATCGGATCCCTTCGATCGATGAGGGGTGAGCCGAGGACGCCCGCCGCCCCGTGAGGGACGGCGGACGCCCTGCCGCGGTGCCCGCGCACCGCGCACCGCTCACGGCTCCCGGCGGGAGGTCAGTGGCCGACGGCCCGGAAACGGCGCAGGCGCAGGCTGTTGCCGACCACGAAGACCGAGGAGAAGGCCATCGCCGCGCCCGCGATCATCGGGTTGAGCAGTCCGGCCGCGGCCAGCGGAAGCGCGGCGACGTTGTAGGCGAAGGCCCAGAAGAGGTTGGAGCGGATGGTGCCCAGCGTCCTGCGGGCGAGCCGTATGGCGTCGGCCGCGACCCGGAGGTCCCCGCGGACCAGGGTCAGGTCGCCGGCCTCGATCGCGGCGTCCGTTCCGGTGCCCATCGCCAGGCCCAGATCGGCCTGGGCGAGGGCCGCCGCGTCGTTGACGCCGTCGCCGACCATGGCGACCGAACGCCCCTCGCTCTGAAGGCGCTTGACGACGTCGACCTTGTCCTGCGGCAGGACCTCGGCGATGACGTGCTCGGGTGCGATGCCCGTCTCCGCCGCGACGGCCTCGGCGACGGCCCGGTTGTCGCCGGTGAGCAGCATGGGGGTCAGGCCGAGGGCACGCAGCCGGCGGATGGCCTCGGGGCTGGTCTCCTTGACCGCGTCGGCGACTTCGAGCACGGCTCGCACCTCGCCGTCCCAGGCGACCGCGACGGCCGTACGACCGGCCACCTCGGCGGCCTCCTTGGCGCGCCGCAGGTCGTCGGGCAGGGACATCGCCCACTCGGCCAGCAACTGCTCGCGCCCGACGAGGACGGCGTGCCCCTCGACGACTCCCTGGACACCGAGTCCGGCGATGTTGGCGAAGTCCTCAGGGACCGGCAGGGTGCCCACGCGGTCCGCGGCTCCGGTGGCGACCGCCTGGGCGATCGGGTGCTCGGAGGCATGTTCCAGGGCTCCGGCGAGCCGCAGGACGTCCGTCTCGTCGGTGCCGTCGGCCGGGTGCACGGCCAGCAGGGTCATGCGGCCGGTGGTGATGGTGCCGGTCTTGTCCAGGACGACGGTGTCGACCTTGCGTGTGCTCTCCAGGACCTCGGGGCCCTTGATGAGGATGCCCAGTTGCGCGCCGCGCCCGGTGCCGACCATGAGGGCGGTCGGTGTGGCGAGCCCCAGGGCGCACGGGCAGGCGATGATCAGGACGGCAACCGCGGCGGTGAAGGCGGCGGTCAGTCCCGCGCCGTCGACGAGCCAGAAGCCGAGCGTGGCCAGGGCCAGCGCGATGACGACGGGAACGAAGACTCCGGAGATCCTGTCGGCGAGCCGCTGCGCTGCGGCCTTGCCGTTCTGGGCGTCCTCCACCAGCTTGGCCATCCGGGCGAGTTGGGTGTCGGAGCCGACCCGCGTGGCCTCGACGACCAGCCGTCCGCCCGCGTTCAGGGTGGCGCCGGTGACGGCGTCCCCAACGGTGACCTCGACCGGGACGGACTCGCCGGTGAGCATCGAGGCGTCCACGGCGGAGGCGCCCTCGACGACGGTGCCGTCGGTGGCGATCTTCTCGCCGGGGCGGACGAGGAAGCGGTCGCCGACCTTCAACTCCGCTACAGGTATGCGTTCTTCGCGCTCGCCGCGGAGAACGGTGACTTCCTTCGCGCCCAGCTCCAGCAGGGTCCTGAGCGCCGCGCCGGCCTTGCGCTTCGAGCGGGCTTCGAAGTAGCGGCCGGCGAGGATGAACGCGGTCACGCCGGCCGCGGCCTCCAGGTAGATGTTCCCGGCGCCGTCGCTGCGGGCGATGGTCGGCTCGAAGGGGTGGGTCATGCCGGGCATGCCGGCGGTACCGAAGAACAGCGCCCAAACCGACCACAGGAACGCGGCCGAGGTGCCGACGGAGATCAGGGTGTCCATGGTGGCCGCGCCATGGCGGGCGTTGGTCCAGGCGGCCTTGTGGAACGGCCAGGCGGCGTACGTCACCACGGGAGCCGCCAGGGTCAGGGACAGCCACTGCCAGTACTCGAACTGGAGCGGCGGGATCATCGCCATCGCGATCACCGGCACCGCGAGCACGACCGCGGTGGTCAACCGCTGCCGGAGCGGCTGGAGTTCGTCGGGGCCCTCCCCCGCCGGGCCTGCCGAGCGGTCGGCCCGCTCGGGCTCGGCACGGAGGGGCTCGGGTTCGCGTGCGGTGTAACCGGTGGCCTCGACCGTGGCGATCAGGTCGGTCACGGCGACGTCCTCGCGGAAGGTGACTTTCGCCTTCTCGGTGGCGTAGTTGACGGTCGCCTCGACACCGTCCATGCGGTTGAGCTTCTTCTCGATGCGGGCGGCGCACGAGGCGCAGGTCATGCCGCCGATGGCCAGTTCTACCTCGGCGGCACCGGACGTGGTGGTGGTCATGTCTGTTCCTCGCAGCTCACGATCACGGCGGGTGTGGATGGCGGGGGGCGGGGCCGGGGCCGGGACGCCCCCGCCCGGTGACGTGCGGTCAGGTGTCGGCGCGGCCGGCGTAGTCGTAGCCGGCCTCGTCCACGGTCTCGGCGAGCAGCGACTCGAACGCCGCGTCGGGGGCGGCGGGGGTCGTCACCGTGACGAGTCCCGTGCCGATCTCGACCTCCACGGCGATGACGTCGTCGAGCGCGCCCACGGCCTTGGCGACGACGCCCTGGCAGTGGGCGCTGCCGACACCGTCCACCTTGTAGACGGTCTTGATCCGGGCGTCGGTGTGGCAGCTTCCCTCGGGCGTGCAGCAGCCGGACATCGTTTCCTCCTCGTCTCATCGGATACCCCAGGGGGGTACCCAGCACGGGTACATGTATACCCCCCACCCGTATTCGACGCAAGGACTCAGCGCTCTTGAATCCATACCCCATGGGGGTATCTGACGTGCGTCGGGCCGCCTATGGACATCAACAGGCGAGCCCGACGACAGGGCGCGGTGAGAGCACGGCGAAAGCACGGAGGGAGAAGGAGACGGTGAAGTACCAGGCCCGTCCGCCCCCGGAAGGGGGGACGTGGACGTACGGCCCGCCCCGCCGGAGGGCCGGGGCGGGCCAGGCGGCGGGCCGCCTACTCAGTCACTCAGCGCGCGCCGCGCCCGCCCAGAAGGCCGGCGATCTGGGAGCGGACGACTTCCCACGAGGCGGCGGGCAGCTCACCGAGGGCCGTCCCGCGCAACCCGCTCAGAACCTCTTCCACGTCGGTCACGCTCAGGGCACTTCCGCTGAGCACGTCATAGCCGTCGCGGACGGCGACCCGCAGCCGGTCGCCGTCGTAGTCGGCATGCACCGCCGAGGCGACCACGAGGGGCGGCGGTCCGCCCGCCTCGCCGTCCAGCTTGCGGTAGGCACAGGCGACCGGCTCGCGCCAACGGAGGCTGAGCAGGACGGGCCGCTTGGCCACCACCTCGGACAGATCCGCCTCACGGACGCCCTCGGGCTCCAGCACCATCGCCCGGGCGTCCAGGACGAGCGCGGCAGGCAGCAGGCAGCGCAACGTGCTGCCGACAAGGTTGCCGCCGACCGTCGCCGTCCTCCGCACGGCCCCGGTGCCCACCGTGGCGGCCGCCAGCCGCAGCACGTCGGGAACCCGCTCGTCGATCCGGTTCAGGACCACGGCGCCGCCCAGGGTCCGCCGCCCCACGACGTTGGCCTCCGGCAATTCGCGCAGGGACATGGCCAGTTCGGGGAATCCGTCGCGCTGCCAGGTGGCCCAGACAAGGGTCGCCCCGCCGATCGGGACGGCCCCCTCGGCCAGCCACTCCCGTGCTTCGGACACGGACGTGGGCAGACGCAACAGCACAGCGACCGACCTGCCTTCCTGGGACGCCGGACGAAGGCGGTGGGCAGTGCCGAGGCTCCCTGCCCGTCGGCAGGCAGTCTTGCCGTCCGGGCGGGGGCGCGCACAGGGCTCACACGAGCACACGCGCGTCGGCAGCCGAGCCGCGCAGCGCATCCGCCCCACACTCACCGGCCCGACCGACCTGATCGCCCCGCTCCCCCGGCGCCGGCCGTTCGCCGCGAACTCGATGGGCGCACGATGTGTGCCTACGATGGGCACATCGGCTCGTAGGGCTTGAACGAGGGCCTTGAACCTTGGACAAGGACTCATTTCCCAGGGCCCGGGCGTTCAGTGGCACCGGCGCTTGCCGGCCGGGCGCCCTACGCCGCTCGGCATGCGCGTCTCCGCATGCGCTTCCCAGCATCGCCAAGGAGCATTGCCATGGCTGCGAAGTCCGCCTCAATCATCCTGGAGCGCCCGGCGCAGGAACTCGCCGACGCGACCTCGAAGCACCCCTTCCTGTACGAGATGGAACCCGCCCAAGCACGCAGGGTCCTCGACGACCTTCAGGCCGCGCCGGTCGACAAACTGCCGGTCGACGAGGAGTGGATCACCGTCCCGGCCACGGTGGGCGACGTACGGGTGCGCATCGTCAAGCCACAGGGCGTCACCGGGACGCTGCCCGTCGTGGTGTACATGCACGGCGGCGGCTGGGTGCTGGGCAACGCCGGCACCCACGACCGGCTGGTGCGGGAGCTGGCGGTCGGCGCCCGTACCGCCGTGGCCTTCGTGGAGTACACGCCCTCCCCGGAGGCGCGCTACCCCGTGGCCATCGAACAGGGCTACGCCACGGCGCAGTGGATCACGCGTGAGGGAGAGTCCATGGGGCTGGACGCCCGGCGCATGGCGGTGGCCGGCGAGTCGGTCGGCGGGAACATGACCGCGGCGCTCGCCCTGATGGCCAAGGAGCGCGGCGACGTCAGGTTCGTGCACCAGTCGATGTACTACCCGGTCACGGACGCGGCGATGGACACCGACTCCTACGACCAGTTCGCCACCGGCTACTACCTCAGCCGCAAGCTGATGGAGTGGTTCTGGGACGCCTACACCACCGACCCGCAGCAGCGCGCGGAGATCACCGCGTCCCCGAACCGGGCCACCCCCGAGCAGCTCGCCGACCTGCCGCCCGCGCTGCTGGTCGTCGACGAGGCCGACGTGCTGCGCGACGAGGGCGAGGCGTACGCCGCCAAGCTGCGCGCCGCCGGCGTGCCGGTCACCACAGTGCGCTACGACGGCACGGTGCACGACTTCATGATGCTCAACTCGCTCAGCCAGTCCAAGGCCGCCCGAGCGGCCATCGACCAGGCCGTCACGTTCCTGCGCGAAGCCCTCGGAACGACTGACACGCCCGGAACGGCTTAGGGCCTTTCGTCCGGGTGCCGTTCGTCTGGGAGCCCTAGGTCCTGTCGTCAAATTCCCGTCGTCGCCCGAAGGGCGGCTCCGCCGCGTCTGGTGCGTGCTCTCGGCATGCCGGGCGGAAGTCCTCGTACTGGACGTACTTGGGCTTTTCGCCCGGTGTGGCGAGAGTGCGTGCCAGGCGTCGCGGGGCAGGCGGGAATTTGACGACAGGGCCTAGCTCCGGTCGGCGCGGGTGAGGAGCAGGGCGACGTCGTCGGGTTCGTCGGGGCTGCGCAAGGCGTCCAGCAGGTGGTCGCAGGTCTCTTCCAGGGGACCCGGTGGTCTTGCGAGGAGCCGCAGCAGCGTGGCCAGTTGCGCGTCGAGTGAGTGGCTGCGGGTCTCGACGAGCCCGTCGGTGTAGAGCAGCAGCCCGTCCCCGGGCTCGATCCGAAGCCGGGTGGTCTCGAAGGGGACGCTTCCCACGCCGAGCGGTGCTCCGGTCGGGAGATCGAGGAGCCGCGGGGCACCGCCGGCCGGCATCAGCACCGGCGGCAGATGGCCGGCCATGGCGACGTGGCAGCAGGCGCGGCGTGGGTCGTACACGGCGTACGTGCAGGTGGCGAACCGCTGATCAAGCTCGCCGGCGATGCGGTCGAGGTGCCACAGGACCGCGGCGGGGTCCAGGTCGAGCGCGGCCAGGGTGCGGGTCGCCGTACGCAGCTGGCCCATGGTGGCGGCGGCGCCGCTGCCGCTGCCCATCACGTCGCCGATGACCAGGGCGGTCCTGTCGTCGGACAGCGCGATCGCGTCGTACCAGTCGCCACCGATCCCGCAGATGGTCGAGGCGGGCTGGTAGCGGCAGGCGATGTCCAGGCCCGGCCGCCGCGACGGTCTCCGGGGCAGAAGGCTGCGCTGCAAGTTCTCGGCGGCCCGGCGCTGGTTCTGGTACCAGCGGGCGTGTTCGATGCTGACGGCCGCGCGGGAGGCCAGTTCGAGGGCCAGGGTGGCGTCGTCGTCGCCGAAGGGCAGCGGGTTGCGGCCGCGGGCGAGGCCCAGCGCACCGAGTACGCGGCCGTGGGCGACGAGCGGGACGGCCAGGCAGGAGTGTGCGCCGATCGCGGCGAGGGCGGCGGCAGCGTGGGCCGGGGCGAGCTGGACGAGGTCCCGGCCGGTGACGGGGGAGGCGAAGACCGGGCGGCCGGTGGAGACGCACCGGCTGATCATCTGATGGGGCGCGTACCGGGCGACGTTCCCGACGGGGAGGGAGACGTCCGGGGCCGGGTGGGCGACGGTGGCCATGGTGCGCATGGCCATCGGGCCGTCCGGTATGCGGTCGCGGTCGCCGCCCTTGAGTAAGGCGTCCACGAGAACGACCGCGGCGAGGTCCGCCACTTCCGGCACGCAGACGCGGGCGAGCTCATCGGCGGTGGTACCCGGATCGAGGGTCGTCCCGATGCGCGCCGAGGCATCGGCGATCAGGGCGAGGCGCTGCCGGGCGGCGGCGGCCTCGGCGGACGCCCGGTGCTGCTGAGTGACGTCCACGAGCTGGACCGCGACTCCGAGGACCTGCCCCACGCTGTCCTCGAGCCGGTAGTAC
The DNA here is from genome assembly GCF_044754605.1 of Streptomyces sp. NPDC093064. Classification (NCBI taxonomy): domain Bacteria; kingdom Bacillati; phylum Actinomycetota; class Actinomycetes; order Kitasatosporales; family Streptomycetaceae; genus Streptomyces; species Streptomyces sp. NPDC093064. The sequence goes on along the minus strand of NZ_JBIVPK010000005.1, from coordinate 182,193 downwards.
GAGACCGACCACGCGTGCTCGCGGCCCGGGTCGGAGGGGGTGGGGGCGAGGATGAGCTGGTCCAGCAGCGGGTCGCCGCTGTCCAGTACGCGGCGCATCGCGGTCTCGACCCAGATGGCGTCCATGAAGTCCAGCACCTCGCGGACGGTTCGGCCGATCTGCAGGTCGGCGGGCCGGCCGTTCATGCGCTCCAGCGCGGGATTGACCACCAGGTACCGCAGGTCGGGGTCCAGGATGCCCAGCCCGACCGGGGACTGCGAAACGAGCCGGGCGGAGAGCGCGAGGTCGCGTTCCAGGTTCCGCAGGACGTCCCGGTCGGCGGCGATACCCAACGCGTAGTAGTCCCCGTGCTCGCCTTCCAGTCGCATGTTGCGGAACTCCACCAGGCGAGAACTGCCGTCCTTGTGGCGGACGGGGAAGGTACCCGCCCACCCCGTGCCCTCCGTCATAACCTGGGCGAACAGCGCGGCGACGAGGTTCCGGTGCCGTTCGTCGACCATCAGCCGGGCCGCATGCCGGCCCAGGGCCTCCCGGGCGGTGTAGCCGAAGATCTGCTGAGCCTGCGGGCTCCAGAAGACCACGCGCCCCCGCGCGTCCAGCACCACCGCCGAGACGCTCAGCAGGTCCAGCAGGCCACCGGACGGCGTGACAGGCTCGTCCCCGCCATCCATGAAGGCTTCGGCAGACTCCACCGTCGACGTCTCCTCTCGCCTCGCCCCCGCGTTCCCGGCCGAGACCCCTGCCTCACCCCACCATGGTCTCGCGCCCCGACCGGGTCGGCAGGTCCGCCGCGGCGCCCACGACCACGGCCACGGCGCGGACCGCGGAAGTCGGGACCGGGCATCTCGCGGGCCACGGCCGGCACGTGGCCGCGCCGCCGGCGACTCACCGCCCGACGGGCCGTCCTCAGCCGATTCCGTACCGCGTGGCGATACCGGCGATCACGAGTTCCAGTCCCTCCGCGAAGTGCTGCTCGTAGTCCGCGAAGATCTCGGTGCCCGCGGCGGCGGACAGCGGGAAGTCGGCCATCATCCGGGCGCGTTCGCCGATGTCGAAGCCCTCGCGCCGCTCGTCGGGCAGCGGCTCGACACCCTGCTCCTCGGTGACGAAACCGAGCGTGTAGAGATACGTGGTCGTGGTCGCGCGCACCGCCTGGGCGAGCGTGAAGCCGGCGGCCGTGAACAGGCGCAGGTTGTCCTCCATCTGCCCGGCGTGCTCCATGCCGGTGAAGCGTGAGCCGCTGAAGACCTTCGCGCCGTCGCGGTAGCCGCGCAGCGCCTCGCGCAGTCCGTGGTTGGACTTGCGCAGCCGTTCCTGCCAGGTGTCCGCGGGGTCGAGGGGGGTCCCGGCAACCATCCGGCGGTACATCTCCGTGGCCATCTCGTCGAGCAGGGCCTGCTTGTCCTTGAAGTGCCAGTACAGGGCGGGTGCCTTGACGCCCAGCTCGCGGCCGATGGCGCTCAGTGTCAGGCCCGCCAGGCCCACCTCGTTCAGGAGGGTCAGGGCGGCGTTCGCGACCCGCTTGCGGTCGAGAGGCACGCGTGGTTCCGAGTTCACGCTTGACAGCTTAACGGCGTTAAGTCCATCGTCGTGGCAGACCGAACTTAACGACGTTAAGGAGTATCGGCGCATGACCGCACAGGTGGACGTACTGATCGTGGGCGCGGGGCCCAGCGGACTGACCCTCGGTATCGTTCTGGCCCGGCGCGGGGTGGACGCGCTCGTCGTCGAGCGGGCGGACGGACTGTTTCCCGGTTCGCGGGGCAAGGGGATCCAGCCGCGCACCCTGGAGGTCTTCGACGATCTCGGCGTCCTGGACGCGATCCGCGCGGCCGGCGGCACCTACCCGGTCGGGATGATCTGGCAGAACGGGCGGCGGACGGGCGAACACCGGATGTTCGACCCGGTGGAGGCGACCGAGGACTCGCCGTACGCGGAAGGGTGGATGGTGCCGCAGTGGCGCACCCAGCGGATCCTGCTGGCACGACTGGAGGAACTGGGCGGGCGGGTCGACTTCGGCCGGGAGGTCGAAGGCCTCGCTCAGGACGAGGAAGGCGTGACCGTGCGCTTCGCCTCCGGCGCCGCTCTGACGGCGAGGTACGTGGTCGCCGCCGACGGGGGCCGCTCGACGGTGCGCCGGGCGCTCGGCATCGGCATGACCGGCGAGACGGTCGATCCGAGCCCGATGCTGGTGGCGGACGTCCGCATCACCGGTCTGGACCGCGACAACTGGCACATCTTCCCGACCGGCGGGAAGGGCGACGGCTTCATGGCGATCTGCCCGCTCGCGGGTACGGAGGACTTCCAGGTCGTGGCCGGGTTCCCGGAAGGCACCGCGGTGGACCTGTCCCTCGACGGGGTACGCAAGGTCGTCGCCGCCCGTTCGCATCTCGCCCCGGAGGACGTGACCGAGGTGCGGTGGGCCTCGGACTTCCGCCCGCGGGCGGCCCTGGCGGACCGCTTCCGCGCGGGCCGGGTCTTCCTCGCCGGGGACGCCGCGCACATCCACTCGCCGGCCGGCGGCCAGGGCCTCAACACCAGCGTGCACGACGCCTGCAACCTGGGCTGGAAGCTGGGCGCGGTGCTGCGCGACGGTGTACCCGACTCGCTCCTCGACACCTACGAGGAGGAACGGCGCCCCATCGCCGCCGACATGCTCGCGCTGTCGACGAGCGTCCACCGCGGCGAGACCCGCCGCGGCGGGGCGACCCGCCAACTCGGCCTCGGCTACCGAACCTCCTCCCTCACCGAGGAGACCCGCCGGTCCCCAGGCCCGGTGCGGGCCGGCGACCGCGCGCCGGACGGGACGGTGGGCGGGATCCGGCTGTTCGACGCGTTCCGGGGACCGCACTGGACCCTGCTGACGACGGGCGGGAACACGGCACACAAGGGGTACGGCGCGGGGGTGTTCCTGATCCGCCCGGACGGTTACGTGGGCTGGGCGGGAGAGACCGCGCAGGGGCTCGCGGAGTACACGGGGCGCGTGGGGGCCGAGGGCGCGCACCGGATCCCGTAGCGAGCAGGACCGGACGCCTGTCCCGGCTCGCCATCCGAATGATGGACATGATCGGCCGCGATCCGGGAGGGCCCCTTGGGCTGGCCGTGCAGCTGGTTCACCCCGTCCGCCAGACGGGATGCGTCGCAAGAGGGAACCCGGTGGGCATCCGGGACTGCGCCGCAGCGGTGAGCGGGAACGATCGCCGTCATACGCACTGGGCCTGGGAAGCGACGGCCACTAGGTGTCTCGTACGACAGAGGCGTGCCCGCGAGTCCGAAGACCTGCCAACTGCGCGTGTGCGAACCACTCGTGCGCGGACGTCCCGGTGACCTCGAGGGCGGGTCGGCGTACACACCGAACGGACGGCCGCGGTAGGCCGGTGCCGTCTGGTCCGTCACCCCTTCGCGCCCGCGTCCCGTCCCCGGGATCTCAGGGAATCGTCTCGCGAAGGAGATCTCCGCGACCACCAAGTCCGCAGCCGCGGCGGCACGGGCCACCGTGTACGGCTACCGTTCCTAAACTCCCGTCGCCCTGCCGCCCACTGCCTTCCCACATCACGCGCCGTCACAACAACACTCACTCACGCACACCAGAACACGCTCAACCACTGTCAACCGAGAGCACCGCTGGCCCACCGCCATCACGATGAGCCCTGCCAGCATGAACGCGACGCCGGATGCGGCCCCCCAGTACCGGACGTAGGGGCCGTTGATCACCAGCCCGAAGACCACCTGCCAGCACAGCGCGAAGGCGACCACCAACTGCCCCCAGCCGTAGAGGCGAACGCGGTAGACCGAACGCCGGTTCCAGTGGAGCACCCAGCCACGGGCAACCGCCGCTACGCCCGAGACGGCGATGAGTAACGCCAACAAAACAGAAGGTATGGCGAGATGCAGCCTCACGGCCCCTCCCCGCAGGCCGAACCCCCGCCGGACGCCCCCATGAGCACCGCAACCGCCGCACCGCAACCGCCGCACCGCGCGTCCACGCGCCTCCGCGCTCGCGAAACTCCTGGTCAGCCGGACAGTTGGGACGAACTCACACATCCGACCCCCGGGTGACCGAAGGCTTTATTGCGACTACTATGCAAAAGCATTTGGCCAGCAGTAAGGATGTGAGGGTTCATGACCGTCCGACGGATACGGGCAGCCGCAGCGGTGGCGACACTCGTGGGAGTCGCCGCTTGCTCGGCCCCCGGTGGCGGTGCGGGCAGCGGGAGCGCCGCCGACTCCGTCGTGATCGGCGTGGCCTCCGAGCCGGACACCCTCAGTCCTCTTCTCGGCTACGGCAAGGACGGCAACTCCAAGATCTTCGACGGCCTGCTCACCCGGGGCGCCGACACGAAGCTGAGGCCGGCACTGGCGAGTTCACTCCCCCAGGTCGGCGACGGCGGGCTCACCTACACCTACGCCCTGCGCGACGGCGTGAAGTTCAGCGACGGCGAGCCGCTGACCTCCGCCGACGTGGTCTTCACCTATCGGACGATTCTCGACGCGAAGACCAACAACACCGCCCGCAGCGAGCTGGACGCCATCAAGGAGGTACGGGCCGACGGTGACGACAAGGTCGTCTTCACGCTCAAGTACCCCTACGCGCCGTTCGCGGGGCGCACGGTCCTGCCCATCGTCCCCCAGCACGTCGCCGGGCGGCAGAACCCCAACACCGGCTCCTTCAACACCGAGCCGGTCGGCACCGGACCGTACGTCCTCACCGGCTGGAGCAAGGGCGAGAAGCTCACCTTCAAGGCCAACCCCGGCTACTGGGGCGGCGAGCCGCAAGTGAAGAAGGTGACGATGGCGATCGTCAAGGACGACGACGTGCGCGCCACCCGGCTGCGCTCGGGCGACCTCGACGGCGCGGTCCTGCCGCCCAACCTGGCCGCCACGTTCAAGGGCGACAAGGCGAGGGCGACGCACGAGGCGAAGTCCTACGACTTCCGGGCCGTCACCCTCCCCCAACAGAACAAGGTCACCGGCGACCGGGCGATCCGCCAGGCGCTGGACGCCGCCGTGGACCGCGAGGCCATGGTCGACAAGATCCTCGACGGGGCAGGGCGCCCGGCCTACGGACCGCTACCGAGCGACGACCCCTGGTTCGCCGAGGGCATCGAGCGGCCGCAGGACCTGGCGAAGGCCAAGCGGACGCTGGAACAGGCGGGTTGGAAGGCCGGCGACGGCGGCATTCGCGCGAAGAACGGTCTGCGGGCCTCCTTCACGCTCCTCTACCCCTCCGGCGACAAGGTCCGCCAGGACCACGCTCTCGCCTACGCCTCCGACGCCAAGAAGGCGGGCATCGAGGTGAAGGTGGAGAGCGCCACCTGGGAGGTGATCGAACCGCGGATGAAGAACGACGCCGTCCTCGCCGGACTCGACAGCAGCGGCGACCCCGACTTCGGTCTGTTCACCCTGCTGCACTCGTCCCTGGCCGGCGACGGCTTCAACAACATGGGCCACTTCGCCAACCCGGCCGTGGACAAGGCCCTCGACACCGGCCGCCGCAGCCAGGACACCGGCACCCGCGAGGCCGCGTACGACACGGTGCAGCGCGAACTCGTGAAGGACCCCGGCTACACCTTCCTCACCCACATCGACCACCTCTATGTGCTGGCCGACCGCTGGGACGGCCTGACCACGCAGGTCGAGCCGCACGAGCACGGCTTCGCCAGCGGCCCGTGGTGGAACCTCCAGGACTGGCAGCCGAAGAAGTGACCTCCCCGCTCTGGGCGGCGATGGCGCGTCTGGTGGGGCGGCGGCTGCTGTTCGCCGCCCCCGTCCTCCTCGTCGTCACCTTCGGCGTGTTCGCCATCGCCGCCGCCTCCCCCTTCGACCCGGTCAAGGCGTACGCGGGCACGGCAGCCCTCCGTGCCGACGGTCAGACCCTCGACCGGCTGCGCGCCAACCTGGGCGTGGACCAGCCGTTCACCTCGCGCTGGTGGCACTGGCTGACCTCCGCGCTCTCCGGCGACCTCGGCGAGTCGAGCGTGCTGCGGCAGCCGGTCACCCAGGTCATCGGTGAGCGTCTTGTGTGGTCCGCGCTGCTGTGCGCGGTCGCCTTCGCGGCGGCCGTGCTGGCGGGTACCGTGCTCGGCGTCCTCGCCGCCCGCCGCCCGGGATCCCTGCTCGACCGGGTCGTCACGTCACTCGCCTACTCCTTGGAGGCGGCGCCTGTCTTCTGGCTCGCCCTGCTGGCGATCTGGCTGTTCGCCCTCCAATTGGGCGTGCTCCCGGCCGGCGGCCTCACCGACACCGAGAGCGAACAGGTCACCGCGGGACAGGTGGTCAGCCATGTCGTGCTGCCGGCCGGAGTGCTCGCCGTCTCCCAACTGCCGTGGTTCACCCTCTACGTACGCCAAGGCGTCGGCGACGCGCTGTCGGAGGACCCCGCACGCGGCGCCCGGGCCCGCGGGTTGAACGAACGCACGGTCCTGCTCGGCCACGCCCTTCGCTCCGGCCTGCTGCCGGTGCTCACCCTGGTCGGCTCCCGCGTGCCCGAACTCATCACCGGCGCCCTGCTGGTGGAGAGCGTGTTCAGCTGGCCGGGCATCGCCGCGGCCACCGTGGAGGCGGCCACCGCAGTCGACTTCCCGCTGCTCGCCGCGCTGACCACGCTGGCCACGGCCGCCGTCCTCGCCGGCAACCTGCTCGCGGACCTGCTCTACGGACTCTTCGACCCGAGGGTGAAGTTCAGTGACATGTGACGTCCCCGCCTCCCGGGAAACCGTCTGGCGTTCGTACGGGACGAAGCGCCGCTCCACCCGCACACTGCGGGTGCGCAGTTCCGCCGCGCTGGTCGCCACGACCGTCCTCGCCGTCCTCGTCGTGCCACCGCTGGTCCAACTCGACCAGCAGGCCGTCGATCTGGCCGCCAAGCTGCTGCCGCCGAGTTGGACCCACCCCTTCGGCACCGACGACCTCGGCCGGGACCTGCTGCTGCGCTGCGTCTACGGACTGCGCGTCTCCCTGCTCGTCGGAGTGGCGGCGGCTGTGACGGCCACCGTCGTCGGTACCGCCGTCGGAGCCACCGCCGGTGCGCTCGGCGGCTGGGTCGACCGCGGGATCATGCGGGTCGTGGACACGGTCTCCTCCGTGCCCCACCTGCTGCTCGGCATCTTCATCGTCGCCATGTTCCGGCCGGGTGTCTGGCCGGTGATCGTCTCGGTGGCGCTCACCCACTGGCTGTCGACCGCCCGGATCGTCCGCGCCGAAGTCCTCTCCCTGCGCTCGCGCCCGTACGTCGACGCCGCCGTCTCCGGCGGTGCGTCCAGGTGGCGGGTGACCGTACGGCACCTCCTGCCCGCCGTGCTGCCCCAGGCCGCACTCGCCGCGGCGCTGATGGTGCCGCACGCCATGTGGCACGAATCGGCGCTGTCCTTCCTCGGGCTCGGACTGCCCACGCACATGGCGAGCCTGGGCACCCTCATCCAGAGCGCGCGGGGCTCGCTGCTGGCCGGACAGTGGTGGCCGACCCTCTTCCCCGGCCTGTTCATCATCGTCCCGACCCTCGCCATCGCCGGACTCGCCGGAACCTGGCGGGAACGGATCAACCCACGCCGCCGATCGGAGCTGATGCTGTGACCGAGCGATCGCCCGTGCTGTCGGTGCGCGGACTGTCGGTGCGCTTCCTCATGCCCGGCGGGCGCCGTGTCGCCGCCGTCACCGATGCGCACTTCGACGTCGCGGCCGGCGAGTGCCTGGCGCTGATCGGCGAGAGCGGCTGCGGCAAGTCCGTCCTCGCCTCCGCCCTGCTGGGTCTGCTTCCCGGCAACGCCGAGGCGGCCGGGGAGGCGATGTTCGGCGGCCTCGACCTGCTCTCGGCCGACGAACGGACCCTCGCCCGGACGGTACGGGGCCGGCTGGTCGGGCTCATACCGCAGAGCCCGGCCGCCCATCTCACGCCCGTACGCACCATCCGCTCCCAGTTGGAGGAGACGGTCGCCGCGCTGACCGGGGTCCGCGGCCGCGCGGCCGTACGCTCCGCCGCGCGGGCGGCCGCCGAACGCGCCGCGTTCCCCCCGGATCACCTGGACCGCCACCCGCACGAGCTGTCCGGCGGCCTGGCCCAGCGTGCCGCCACCGCCCTGGCCCTCGTCGGCGACGCGCCGCTGCTGCTCGCCGACGAACCGACCACCGGGCTCGACCGTGACCTGGTGAACCACACGGTCGACGAACTGCGACGCCACATCGACCACCCGGGCGAGTCGGACACGGCAGGGCGCGGCCTGCTGATGATCACGCACGACCTGGCCGCGGCCGAACGGATCGCCGACCGGATCGCCGTCATGTACGCGGGCCGGATCGTCGAACTGGCCGACGCGGAGGTGTTCTTCGGCTCGCGCGGCCCCCGCCATCCCTACAGCCGCGGCCTGCTCCAGGCCCTCCCCGACCGGGCCTTCACCGCCATCCCCGGCCTGCCACCCGAACTCGGAGCCCTCCCCGAGGGCTGCGCCTTCGCCGCCCGTTGCGACCGGGCCGACGACGCCTGCGCCGTACTGCCGCCGACTGCCGGCAAGGTCGCCTGCCACCACCCCCACCCCGCCTCGGCAAGCGGCGAGGAAGCCGCCCAGGGAGCATCGGAGGACGTGCATGCTTGAACTGCGCGCCATCACCGCGGGCTATGACCGGCGGAATCCGGCGGTACGAGACGTCTCACTGGCCGTCGCGCCCGGTGAAGCGGTCGGCCTGCTCGGCCCCAGTGGCTGCGGCAAGTCCACGCTCGCCCGCGTCGCGGCCCTGCTGCACCGCCCCGACTCCGGCGCCGTGCTACTGGACGGCGAGTCCGTACGAGGGTGGCGTCACCGGGCCCCGCGCCCGCAGCGCACCGCCTTCGGCGTGGTCTTCCAGCAGCCCCGCCTCTCCGCGGACCCCCGCCTGACACTCACCGACCTGATCGCCGAGCCCCTGAGGGCCACCGGCCGACGCGCCGAGGTGCGGGAGCGCGTCACCGAACTCGCCGGACGGGTCGGCCTGACCCCCGACCTGCTCGGCAGACGCCCGCACGAGGTCAGCGACGGTCAGCTCCAACGCGCCTGCCTGGCCCGGGCGCTCGTCCTGCGCCCCCGCTGGCTGATCTGCGACGAGATGACCGCGATGCTCGACGCCTCCACGACGGCGGCCCTGGTCGCGGTCGTCGAGGACTACCGCGCCGCCACGGGCGCGGGCCTCCTCGCCGTCGGCCACGACCGCACCCTGCTTCACCGCTGGTGCGACCGCACCGTCCACTGGGGCACGCTGACGGACGCCGGCGGGGCGCACTAGGCGTCGTCGATCTGTTCGGGAGGCGCCGCCAGATCCGCCCGAAAATAGTAGCCATGGATATAGTAGCCATGTACTCTATTTGTTCATGAGCAAGGGTTCACCGGGGCCCACACCCGGTTTCCTGGTATGGCGGCTCGCCACCAAGTGGCGCGTCGCGGTCGATCGCGCGGTGGCTCCACTGGGCCTCACCCACGCGCAGTACTCACTGGTCGCGTCGCTGTACGGCATGCAGCGCGCCGGCGAGCGGCCCAGTCAGCGCCGACTCGCCGACCACACCGGCCTGGAGGCGCTGTACGTCTCCAAGCTGGCGCGCGCACTGGAGTCGGCCGGCCTGATCGAGCGCACCCGCGATCCCCGTGACCCGCGCGCCGTACAGCTCGCCCTCACCGAGCAGGGCCAAGCCGTCACGCGGCAGGCCATCGCAGTGGTCCAGGAACTGCTTCAGCAGTTGCTGGAGCCGCTCGGCGGCCTGGACGCCCCGCGGACGCGCGCGTTCACCGACGAGCTGACGACCCTCCTCGACGCACCTCTCGCTCCACTTCCACCGAACGACGAGAGCATTCAGGGGACGACACCATGACGACCACCTCATCCACCACCACCGCACCCGTCGCCGACGCCCGCGCCCTCGGCCTGGCCCACTACGCCGCCCGCGGTGTCCTGGAGCACGTCCTGACCCGGCACGGCATCACGTTCCAGCAGCAGATCGCCCTGCGCGCCGCCGTCACCGCCGATGCCCCGCAGACGCCGGACGATCTCGCCACCCGGGTACAGGGCTCCCTCAAGGCCGATCCGGCCGACGTCCGTGCCACTGTCGACGAACTGCTCGACAGGCAACTGCTCGTCACCGACGGCGCGCACCTTCGCCCCACGGACGCGGGGCGCGAGCTGCTCGCCGCCGTCGGCGCGGAGACCGCCCCCCTCACCGCCCGCATCTGGGGCGGGATACCCGCCGAGGACCTGGCCGCCGCCGGCCGCGTCCTCGCCCTGGTCACCGAGCACGCCAACGCGGAACTCGCGGCGCTGACCGCCTGACCACCCGACCGATCCACCTCGTTGACGCGTGCGACGGCTCTGGACGCGTACGTCGGCCCTGAACCGCCCGGCCGGTACCGGCCGCGGGGAGGGGCGAGCCGTCACCGGCGGTGTGACGGAACCACCTCTTCCACCTGGCCGGCGAGGAGCCCCCACGCAACCGGCCGACCACGGAGCATGTCCGCCCCGGACTGCTTCTCGTCCTCGACCGGCTGACCGACACTCCCGCCCAGGTGGTGAGCGACCGCGGCGACATCCTCGCGCAGAACGCGACGGCCAAGGCGCTCCACGGTGACGCGTCCGCCCGCCCCGAAGCGGAGCACAACGTCACCTGGCGCTACTTCATGGACCCGTCCGCGCGGGAGCTCTTCCCGCCCGAGGACCGTGAGCACGCCGCCCGCACGGCAGTCGCGGATCTGCGCGCCACGTTCGCCCGCCGCCCGGACGACGCGCGGCTGGCAGGGCTCGTACGCCGGCTGCGCGCCCGCAGCGAGGAGTTCGCCGCGCTGTAAGACGCCCACCACGTCGCCGTACGCCGCACCGACACCAAACGCTTCCTGCACCCGGTCGTCGGCCTGCTGGAGCTGGACTGCGAGGTACTGCTGAACCCGGAGCACGATCAGCGGCTGATCGTCTGCACCGCCCGCCCGGGCAGCAAGTCCTACGAGCGGCTGGAACTGCTCCGCGTGGTCGGCCTCCAGAACCTGACCAGCGGCTGAACGGCGCCGCCGGGTCCGGCATGGCGATATCCGCGAAGGCGGCACCGCTCTCCCCCGGCCCCGTGGGTGTCACCGACGAGAACTCCGTGCGGTCCTGCGTCGAGGAGGCCGTGGACGCGTTCGGCGGCATCGACATCGTGCGCGCCAACGCCGGCGCCGTCCGTTTCGGCGCGGATGCCGTACGGCGCCCCCTCGGCCGCGAACTGACGGGTCAGGGCGATCACGCCTCCCTTGACCTCCGTTGAACCGCGTCGGCCCTGACCTGACCGACACGGACGGCTCCCGCGCCGACCTCCTGGCGGACGCCCACGGCGTCTCGGCCGGGGATCGGCGTCGCCCAGTGGTCAGAGGGTGGAGAGCAGGCCGTCGAGTGGGGCCGGGACCCGGCCGGGGTCAAGGGCCTCGACGAGGACGCGGCCGTAGTGGATCTTGCGTCCTTTCTTCGTTCCGAGGAAGCGCCTGAACTGCTGCTGCGGGGCGCGGCCCCGCTGAGCGGGCTGGCGCAGGAAGGTCCGCAGGGCACGCAGGTCGCCTTCCGCCCCGACGAGCTCCTCCACCCGTGTCACGCCCAGCACGCGGATGAGCTCGTCCTCCAGATCCGCCGCGCAGACGAAGAAGCCTTGCTGTGCCGCACCGACCCGTTCGAAGCCGCGTGCGTAGTAGGGACGCTCCGCCTCGTCGCACAGTCCTGTGAGGCGGAGGTCCAGACCGGGTGAACCGAGGAGTCCGGCGTAGCGCCCGATGCTCATCGCACCGCCGATCGGCAGGACGCAGACTCCTTCGGCCGCCAGGTCCCGGCCGCGGCTCTCCGCCAGCGCGTCGACCGCCGCGACGTCGCTCGGTCCTTCGAGCAGGACGGCCGCCCGGACGGGCAGCCGCGCGGCCAGTTCGTGCGCCAGGTCGCCGGAACCACCCGCCGCCCACGCGGTGACCGCGTCCCGGAACGCCCCCATGTCAGTCATGAGACGAGTCTCAGCCCGTTCCGGCCACAACGCGAGGGAATTTCCGCGTACGGCACCCGGCCCTCAGCCCGGCCCACAGGCCCGGGCGCCGACCCGCGAGGCACATGTCAGCCAGTGCCGCGGCAGCACGCCGGATGGTCCGCAGCCGAGACCGTCAACACCCCGTCGCCTCCACGTCAGTTGACCAACCTGGTCCGCAGCCGCGTCCGCACTGCCGCCTCACCGACCGTCGGCAACCCGGCCGCCCGGCGAGGGCCACCGTGCGCCTGGCACACACCCACCTCACCGTCCCGGCCTCGTGCGAGTCACCGCCGGTCCCCGTCTCCGTCCGCCCGGCCCGGACGCCGTCGCCGTGTCCGCCGACCGGGTGAGGGATCGTCATGGGCTCGACTTCGGGGCCTCCCCCTGACCAGAGCGCGGTGGCCCGGTCCACGCCGTGATCCGTCCGGGACCCGGCTGTCCCGGTATGTCGGGGCCCTTTCGCGCCGGGATTTCCAGGCGACTCGCTGCCGCACGGGTGAGCAGACGTCAGAGATCACCTTGAAGGCCTAGTCGATCAACGACACGCCCAGCTTTCAACGAGGATTGACGTGCCGTCAGCAGCCGGGGTGACGGGCGTGCGGGTGCCCTGGGTCCCCCGTTCGGCTCTACAGCACCGCCCCCACCCAATGGCCCGAAATGACAGCCCGTGAGGCTTTCATTACGTTCGTTCACATGCCGACTGCCAAAGCCGGCCACTTTGAGACAGGAGCAAAAGCGACATGATCAAGACCCGTTCCAATGCCGTCGCCGCGGCTGTCGCCGCCGCTACAGCGCTCGTCGCGACCGGCATCACCTACGCCACGGCCGCCCCCGCGCCGGAGGCCCAGACGGCCCCGGCCGTCGTCAAGCAGGCACCCGCCCCCGCCCACGCCCCGATGGACGGCATGTCCGGACAGGGACAGGGACAGGGCAACGGGGGCGGTGGCGGCGGCGGCCGCGGCGGCGGCGGCGGCGGCGGCGGCAACGAGCACGGCGGCGGCGGCGGTGGCCGCGGCGGCAACGAGGGCGGCGGCGAGCGCGGCGGCGGTGGCGGTGGCGGCCGCGGCGGCAACGAGGGCGGCGGCGAGCGCGGCGGCGGTGGCGGCCGCGGCGGCCACCGCGAGGTGGGCAGGATCTTCATCAACGAGCGGTCCTACTCCGCCCGCCCGGACGGCTGCATCACCGTGGTGAGCGGCCTGGGCTCCAGGAGCCTCAACATCCGCAACGACAGCCGCAGGGGCGTCGAGGTCTTCCGCGGGGCGACCTGCGACAACGGCGCTCCCATCGCCACGGTCGGCCCGCGCAGCGAAGCCAACGGCGTCAAGCCCGGGAGGGTCCACGGGGGCGTGTGCGTCGAGGACGGAGTGGTCGCCAGCTTCCGGGTGATCGGTCGCCACAAGGGTGACTTCGACGACTTCGGCGGCTTCGGGGACTTCGGCGGCTTCGACTTCTAGAGCCGGCCCGTGATGCGCATGGCATAGAACCCCGGCCCGCCGTAATCGGGCCGGGGTTCTGGTCTCAGAGCATCTGACGCGACTCTCCGTCCAAGACACCACGGGATGAGTGATATGAACAACCGCCTGGTGGAGGACGCGAGCGACGACAACTACGTCATGGACATCCTTGACATCACATGCACACCCGCATTGCCGCGCCTTGGACACCAAGTCCGCTGGGAAATGCACAGCCACCTCAAAGAGACGGTCGCCCTGACTCGGGTCACCTGCAGGGTGATCATGAAGATCGACCCTATGAAAATACTGGACAAAAGCTACACATTGCCCGATCTGCTGGCAAGCATGGGCACGAGCCTGTCGGGTGACGCCCAACCGCCCGCCGGGCCGTGGAGACAGACCTGGAACCTCCAGATCCCCCAGACGGTGCCGGTGGCCAGGCACCATCTCCACCTGCGCGCCCACACAGGAGAGGGGAAGAACTTCCTCGCCCTGGACATTCCCGTCGCCTTCAGCCACAGATGGACCACGGCCGGCGACAGCATCGGCTCAACGAACCGTCCCGGATTCGACAGAGAGCTCAGCTGGTCACTGTGACCCGGGGCGTCAGGATGTCCCTGGCCAGGTCCCTCGGTCACAAGTTCTCCGGCAGCGTCGGCTGCTCAGTCGTGCTCGCGGTCGTCGTCCGCGCCGTTGCCGCGCGAGTGGGCCGAGCCGGTGTGCGTGGCGGTGACCTTGCCGGTCCGTGCGTCGACGACGACCTCGTGTGCGGCGCCCTGGCCGTCGGTGACATCGACGTGCCAGGCCGCCGTCCCGCCGTGGTGGCCGTCGAGCTCGGCCGACGTCGCAGTGCCCGGGACCTGGCCGAGCGCCGTGTCCACTGCCTGGCCCAGGCCCGTCCTGGCGGACTCGGCTAGCACGGCGTCGCCGCGGTCGGCCGTGTCCACGACGCGGTCGGCCCTGCCGGCGATGACCTCGCCGTCGGCGGCGTTCACCGTTACCTCGCGTTCGATGCCCGTGGCGTCGACGATGTCGACCTCCCAGACGGCCTCGCCCCGCCGTCCGTCCGTCTCGACTTCGGTGACGGTGCCCGCGAGGGACTTGGCGGCCGCGTCGGCAGCCTGCCTCAGACCGACCTCGGTGCTCCCGGCGAGCCTGCCGTCGTGGTCTGAGTCGTCGTGCGGGTCGAGGATGGTGCCCACGGTCGCATGCGCGCGGCCGTGGTCGTCGTCGGCGAAGGCGATGGCGGATACGGCGCCGGCTCCGCCCAGGACGACGGTGGCCGCGGCCACCGCGGCGAGAGTGCGTCGGCGACCGGCCAGGGAGCGCTTGAGGGCCTTCATCACGATCTGCTCCACGACGTCGTACGCCTCCAGCACCTGGCCGCCGACCTGCTGCTGCTCGCCCGCCTCGACGCCGGGGAACGCCCGGCCGACGCCTTGGTGAATGTCGCCGCTCTGGTGCGGGAGGAGGTGACCCAGCGGGCCTCCACCGACCGCATCGCCCCCGCCGTCACCGTCGAGGACCCCGGACTGGAGGTGAAGGGCAGCCGGACCCAGCTCTCCCGCGTGCTCGGCAACCTGCTCGACAACGCCCAGCGGCACGCAGCCACCGCGGTCACCGTGACCGTGCGGGCGGCCGGAGACGCGATCGCCCTGAGCGTCGCCGACGACGGTCAGGGCGTCGCCCCGGCCGACCGTGAGCGCGTCTTCGAACGCTTCGTCCGCCTCGACGAAGCCCGCGGCCGCGACGACGGCGGCGCGGGCCTGGGCCTGGCCATCGCACGCGACGTCGTCCGGCGCCACGGCGGCACACTCACCCTCACCGACGCACCCGACGGCGGCGCGCTCTTCCAGGCTGGACTCCCGCGCGCCCGCTGACAGCGCGGCAGGACCCAGCGACCTTGCGCGGCGGTGAGGTGGTCGGCGGCGTCCGCCGGCCTGCCCGCGCCGGGACACGCTCGGCGTGCTGCTCCGCCTGCGCAGGCGTCAACTACCGCAATCTCACCCGACCGGGCGACAGCCTGCTCAACTCGCCGTGGCGGAGATGACGGATCCGCCGGCCCAAGGGCGCGTCAGACGAAGGGGCGCGCCATGCGGTTCATCGTGTCGACGACAAGCTCACGCGGGTCGTCGGTGAGATCGCTGTCGATCCAGCGGCGCATCGAGATGCGCAGCGCGACGAGGAAGGCCGACGCCATGACCCGGGCGTCGAGGGCGGTGTCCGCGTCCCGGCTGGGACAGCGCTCGACGATCGCCTCGGTGAGGCTTGCCTCCAGCCCCGCGTGATTGGCGAGTTGACGGGCCAGGAGCGCGGGGTGGCGCAGCGCAAGTCGGGTGCGTACGAGTGTCTCCCACTCCTGGGCGCCGCTCTCCGGCAGGCAGTCCAGGACGGTGGTGCACAGGGCTGCCCAGGCGCTCTCCTCGGGTGGGCGGGCGCGGAAGGCGGCCACCAGTTCTTCGAGGTAGCGCTCGTCGCCCCACAGGACGGCGTCCTCCTTGGTGGCGAAGTAGTTGGAGAACGTCCGGCGTGAGATGCCCACCGCGTCGGCCACCTCCTCCACGGTGACCGCGTCGAATCCGCGCTCCACGACCAGGCGCAGGGCGGCCTCGTGGACCGCCTGCCGGGTGGCGGCCTTCTTGCGTTCGCGTAGTCCCGCTGAGTGCTCCATGGTGCAGCCATCCTATGAGAGCGGCAAAAACATTGCGCAGTGCGCAAAATTGCTCACTGCGCATGTATTCTGGGCCAGTCGGCGTCCCGGTCGTGTCCAGACCGCGTTGACGGCCGGCCCTCGTGCCGTCCTCCCGCCGGCCCTGACCTTGTCCTCGTCGACCTCGTTCTCTCTTCATCCGGAGGTTTGCGCGTGAGTGCGCACACAGCGGTATCCGGGGGCCCGGACGGCTCCGCGACCATGGACCACAAGCACGTGCTGCGGGCACTGAGCGGGCTGCTCACGGTGCTGTTCGCCGCGATGCTCAGTTCGACCGTGGTCTCGGTCGCGCTGCCGCAGATCATCGGCTCGTTGAACGGGACGCAGTCGCAGTTCACCTGGGTGGTCACCGCGACCCTTCTGGCCTCCACCGCCTCGACGCCGATCTGGGGCAAGCTGGCCGACCTCTTCAGCAAGAAGCTCCTGCTCCAGATGTCGATCGCGATCTTCGTGGTGGGCTCGTTGGGCGCCGGCTTCTCGCAGAACACCGCTCAACTCATCGGCTTCCGCGCGGTGCAGGGCCTGGGTATGGGCGCACTGCAGGTCCTGGTGCAGGTCGTCATCGCCGCGATGGTCAGCCCCAGGGAGCGCGGCCGCTACAACGGCTATCTCGGCGCGGTCATGGCGGTGTCCACCGTCGGCGGCCCGCTGCTCGGCGGGGCGATCACCGATGTCTCCTGGCTGGGCTGGCGTTGGTGCTTCTTCATCGCGCTGCCCTTCACCGTCGTCGCCTCCTTCATCCTCAACCGCACTCTGCACCTTCAGGACGTCCGGCGTCCGGACACCAAGGTCGACTACTGGGGAGCCTCGCTCATCGCGGCCGGCGTCAGCCTCCTGCTGCTGTGGGTGACGTTCGTCGACAACTCGTTCGCCTGGCTGTCCTGGCAGACCGCCGCCATGGTGGCCGGCGCCGTCGCACTGCTGGGTGCGGCCCTGTCGGTCGAGTCCCGGGTCGCCGAGCCGGTCATACCGCTACACATCATCAAGCGGCGCGACCCCGCCCTGGCCATCATCGCGAGCCTCGCGGTCGGCATGGCGATGTTCGGCGGAGCGGTCTTCCTCGGCCAGTACTTCCAGATCGGCCGCGGCTACTCGCCCACCGAAGCCGGCCTGCTCACCATGCCGTTGATGGCCGGGGTACTCGTCTCCTCCACGGTGGCAGGCCGGATGGTCTCCACGACCGGCAAGCCCAAGCCCGTCGTCGTGGTCGGTGTCGTCGTCCTGACGCTCGGCTTCCTGGGCCTGTCCATGATCGACCACGAGACGTCCCTCGTCGCGGTGTCGGCCGGCATGGCCGCGGTCGGTGTCGGCGTCGGTATGTCCATGCAGAACCTGGTCCTCGTCCTGCAGAACAGCGTCCCGCTCAAGGAACTCGGCGCGGCCAGCGGAGCCATCACCTTCTTCCGCTCCCTCGGCGGCACGATCGGCGTCTCGGTGCTCGGGGCGGTACTGGCCGGCACCGTGAGCACGAAGATCACCGAAGGTCTGGCCAAGCTCGGCATCGACGCCGGCACGGGCGGTGGCGGAGGATCCACTCTGAACATCAAGGCGATGCCGGCCCCGGTCCAGGACGTCGTACGCGCCGCCTACGGAGACGCCACCGGCCACATCTTCCTGATCTCCGCGATCATCGCCATGGTCGGTGTGGTCGCCACGCTCTTCCTCACCCCCGTCACCCTCCGCGACAGCGTCGACCTGCCGGGCCAGGCCACCGACGACTGAGACTGGATGAGGCGAACACCGCCCACCCGCCAGCCGCCGGCACTCGGAGGCTTCCCGCAGGTCAGCGCACCCCTCCCCGTGGTTTCAGCGTGACCGGCGGGAACTCCGGAGCGGGCAGCGGAACTCCGCCACCGCCGGTGACGGCAGCTTCCTCCGACGCAGACAGCGGCCGCGCTCGGAGGCGAGCGCGCGGCGGACGCACCACGGTGGCACGCTCGGCCAGTTGCTGCCCGCACCGTGGCACTGCCACCTCGATTACTGGGCCCCGCCTGCCGATTTGGGTCCTGGTATAGGCCTCTGAGCCCTGTCCATGGGCCCAGGTGTCGTCGTTATGGTTCGACCCCCGGCGGGCGTACGGCCGGCCCTGGTGACCGGATCGAGCAAGCCACGACGAGGTGACGCGTGAACCGCAACGACCGCATACGCCGAGGAGTACGCACGAGCACGGGGCAGACAGCAGTCGAGTACCTGGGAATGCTCGGGCTCGTCACCCTCGTGGTCGGCGCGATCGTCGGCACCGTCATCGGGGGCGACATCTCCCACTCCGCACACCGGCAGATCTGCCGGATCGTGGAGATGACAGGCGGCAGCGGCTGCGCCGACGACAACGATGTCAACGACCGCGACGGGCAGTCCGATCCCGGCGAACCCGTCAAGCCCGCCGCCGCCCCGGGTGAACAGACCGGCGAGCCCGATGGCGAATCCGGTGACAAGCCCGACGGCAGCAAGGGGAACGCACTTCCCGACCTGTGCTTCGAGCCGCGGGAACGGTCATCGAAGTCATCGGTCTCCGTTCCGGGTAACGGCCCCGTCAGCACGGCGGCTGCCTGGGGCTACTCCTGGCTGGTCAACTTCGTCATCGACAAGGTCGACAACGAGAAGAACAAGGAGAAGCGGGTCCAGGAGGCGCTTGCGGACCTCGCCTACTGCCTCCCCGACTACAACATCGTCATCGCGCAGCCGCATGAGGGCAATCTGCAGCAGATGGACGGTGCGGCACTGATCGAGACCGTCAGCATCAGCGGTACGACGTACCGCGTCTACGCGTTCAGGACCGGCAAGTTCACCTGGGCGGACGACGCCGACCTCGGCTGGAAGAACCGCGGGTTCTACGGCGTGTTCGACGTCAGCGAGGACCGCCGCACGGTCACGTTCCAAGAGCCGCCCCGCCCCCAGCGGAAGCAGGGCTGGAAGCCCGGTGACGAGGGTTGCGAGATCGAGGGGGAAGAACTGCCCGACCGGAGCCGGTACTACAACACGTACTCCCCACTGGGCAACGAGGCGTCGGCTCAGGCTGTCCGGATGCTCGTGAACGACATGCGCCGCTGCTTCCCCGACTACAACGTGGTCGCGATGCACTCGGAGCAGTCGTCGCACTGGGTCGAGCAGCCGGATTCGTTCGTCCATCACGGCAGATACCGGCTGAACTCCAACGAGTACCACGCCGACGAGGAGGGGGATGACATCGACTCGGGCCGGGCCGTGTTCGACATCTACGTCTTCGACAAGGGCACGTTCAGTAATGACGGCGACGGCGGCTACACCAACTGGGCCTTCTACGGCGACTTCACCCGCGACGGCACGGAGGTGACCTTCGAGCAGCCGGAACCCGCCGACCTGGACGCCGACTCCCTCCCCACCGGGACGGGCACGGTCAACTTCAACGACGGGACGCCGAAGTACACGGACGGCGGGCCGTACCCCGGTACCGACTACGCCGGCGATGTGCCGGGCGACAGCGCCGAGTTGATCCATTCGCTGATCGACGAGTACAGCCGCAGCTTTCCCGACACGAACATCATCGCGGTGAAGTCGTTCAACGACCTCTCCTTCTCAAGGGTGTCCGGCCTCGAGCACCTTGCGGTGGTGCACGGTGTCGATGTGTTCTCCATCGACGAGGGAACCCTCTCCAACAACGGTGACGGCGGCTGGCAGAACTGGGGGTTCGCCGGCACCTTCGAGCGCGCCGAGGGCTCGAAGGAGGTGACCTTCAGCAGCCGCTGACGGTCGAACGAACGCTGCAACGAGGGTGCTGGGAGCGGGCAGTGGAGCGCCGTCGCAGCCTTTCAACTCGCCAAACCCTGCCGGCCATCCGCCTGCTGCCGCTGCTGGGCAGCCGGCGGATGAACACGTTCGACCACGGGGTCGTCGAGGACTTCATCCAGACCATGGAACGCAATGGTGTCGGCCTCGCCGCCCACCAACTCCTCGCGCGAGAACGACAGCGGCCCCTCCCCCGGCCTCAGCGGCCGGGGGACGACGACAGGGCCGCGGCCGTGACACCCAACGGGGCCGCAGGCGCCCCGACGTCACAGCTCGTTCAGGTTGTCACGGCTGGTCATGAAGTGCTTACGGCCGCCCGCATACCAGGACACCAGCGCGAACAGAGCGACCACGGCCACCGCGATCGGCGCATAGTTGAAGCTGTCGACGTTGACCGGCCGCGTCGGCGGCAGCACGAACAGCACGCAGATGACCACCACCCACACAATCGCGACCCAGCCGACCAGGCTGCTCCACTTGCCCAGGTGCCACGGTCCCGGAACGAACTCGTTGCCGCGCAGACGACGCAACAGCACCGGCGTGACATAGGCGATGTAAAGGCCGATCACCGCGATCGAGGTCACCGCCAGGTATGCCGTGGTGTTGAACAGCGCCGGCACCGTCAGGATCGCCGAGAGCGTCACGCAGAACCAGATCGAGTTCGTGGGTGTCCCGGTGCGCGGGTTGACCTTCGCCCAGATTCTCGACCCCGGAAGGGCGTTGTCGCGCGAGAACGCATAGCTCATCCGGGAGTTGGCCGTCACCGAGGCCATCCCGCAGAAGAACTGCGCTGCACACACGATGAACAGCAGGAACTTCGCCGTGCCCGGACTGTTCAGCGAGTCCAGGAAGACCTGCGCCGGCGGCAGCCCGGTACTCGACGCGGCCAGCTTGTCCAGCCCCGCGGCACTCTTGTCCTGGATCGACGCGGTGATGGAGTAGAGCAGGATGAAACCGCCGATGACCGAGATCACCACGCTCATCACAATCCCGCGCGGCGCGCTGCGGGCCGCTCCCCTGGTCTCCTCCGCCACATGGGCCGACGCGTCGTACCCGGTGTAGGTGTACTGCGCCATCAGCAGGCCCATGAGGAAGACGTAGATGCCGGAGGTCCAGCCGGTGGCGTTGTGCCAGCCCGTCAGCGTCCACCCGGCGGACTGGTGGTGCTCGGGCAGCGCCCACAGCACGGCGACGATGACCAGGACGCCCACCACGTGCCACCAGGCGGAGACGTTCGACAGGAACGCGACGAGCTTCACGCCGAACGTGTTGAGCAGCGCGTGCAGAAGAATGATCGCGAGGAACAGCAGGAAAGTACGGCCGGCAGTGACCTCGGTGCCCCAGACGAGGTTCATGAACGCCATCCAGGTCGTGGCGCACCCGAAGTCGATCGCGGCGGTCACGGCGACCTCGCCCATGAAGTTGAACCAGCCCACGAACCAGGCCCAGGCACGCTTGTTGTTCCTGGCAAGCTCACCGGCCCAGAAGTAGAGACCACCCGCAGTGGGGTAGCGCGAACACACCTCGGCCATGGCCAGCGCCACACACGTCACGAAGACACCGACCACCGCCCAGCCGAGCACGATGGTCGACGGACCACCCGACTTCAGCGCGATCCCGTACGACGTGATGCAGCCCGCCAGGATCGAAATGATCGAGAACGACACGGCAAAGTTTGAGAACGCGGACATACCGCGATGAAGTTCCTGCTTGTAGCCCATCTCTGCGAGACGGGCAGCATCCTCGTCCAGCTCTATCTCTGGCTGGACTTCCTCTTGCGCAGCCATCCACGACTCCTCATCGACGAGGGACGACGGCGAACAAAGTGGCGTACGACACACCTCTTGTCAATGGCTTGTTCTCAAACCTTTTCCGGCCGCGACACACCGGCTCGACCGGGCCACCAGGAAGATGCCCACGCCCGCAGGCCCTGTCTGTTTGCCGGCTACGGCAACCGGGAAGACCATCACCCCACCACACGCCCACCGCATGCCCGTGGCTGCAGCCGCCGTCACCCGACTGTTCCCGCTCCACCCGTCTCGCACCGGAAATCGGAGCTTGGCCCGCGACAGAGCTGCGAGGACTGTTGGCATCCGCGGTCGCGGGTCGAAGTGCCCGCACCCGTGAACGGATGCGGCATGCGCAACGGCGAGGCATTCGCGGTCAACCTCGCCGCCGACGACGTCTACCGCATCACCGAACAAGTCAACCGCACCACCTGCCGCTCCGAACGGCTCAAGCACCGCAAGGCAGGCGAGTACCGGGATGTGCCTCAGGCGTGCTGCATCTGAGCCAGTGCGGCCGAGCGCCCGAGATGACCTCAATGGACAACTCCGATACTCGAACTCGTACTCAGGCGGAACCTCCCCATCTGTTCGTCACAGCGGTCGTGACCCCGTCGCCGCTTGACTCAGCCCGGTCGTGGCGCAGATAGCGACGGCGAGGAGAACGTCACCGTTGTGTGTAGGGGAGCCACAAGTGGCCCGGGCGGGACGGGACCCAGGCGGGGCCCAGGGGGAGGCGGGCGCGGAGCCGTCGGTAGGGAATTGGCCCCGCCCTGGATCGCGGGGATGCGAGCAGGTCCTGCGGCCGACCGTCGCGAGCCGGGCAAGCGCGACAGATCCCAGGGGCGGCTCGGACGACGGCAGCCCGAACAGCGCTGTCATGTTCGTGCCGTGCCCGTTTAGGACAGCGGCGAGGGCTTCTCCTTGGAAGTGAACGCTCCACAAACTCTGGGCACCGCCCGATCGGCCGCCTCTCACCCTTCGACTCCCCAGGGAGTCGACTTCCGTACAGTTTCAAGGAGTTCCCCGTGAAGAAGACCCTGATCCGGGCTGTCACCGCCGTGGCCGCGCCAGCTGCGCCCTGGGCAGCGCCCTGCCCGCCACGGCCGCTGCTGGTGCGCCGACCGCCGCCGTCAGCTCCGTCTCCTCCACCGACTCGGTGATCGACACCTCCCGGTTCTCCCCAAAGGAGAAGGCCCTCATCGACCAGGTGCTGGCCAAGCTGCCCGCCGGCTGGCAGCAGCACGCCACGGCGCTCGCCGCGAAGTACGGCATCAATGACACTCAGTTCGCCGGCCTTCTGCGCAGCGCCATCAATTCGGCCGACTACCAGTGCCGACGCACAGCGTTGGGCAACTACGCGGACCACCTGCTGGACGGAATCAAGAACCCCGACGTCCCTCTCGTCCTGAACTTCCTCGGGGTGTTCAACCTGCCCGCGCGACTCGCTGCTGTTCGGGTCCGAGTCGAAGTCCAACGCCTTCGGCGTCGATGGCGAGTACACCAACAAGCTGACGTCCGAGATGAAGAACCTGAAGCGCTTCTGGGACATCCCCTCCGACGACATCCAGCTCGTTCCGATGCACGGCGGCGACCTCTTCTCCTCGCCGGAGCGCCTGGCCCCCGTCGTCTCCTTCGCCTACGGCACCTCGCCCGAGAACTCGCTGCTCCTAGCCAGTGCGCTCATCGACATGCCCGCCCTCCAAGGCGGCAACAACCCGATGTTCACCTTCAACGCATTCGCGTTCTCCGAGCAGGGCTCGCCGGAGTCGCTCGGCATTCCGGACAGCATCATCATGGGTGACGGCATCCTTGCGGTGGGGTCCCGCAGGATGCTCGCGCTGTACACCACTCGATAGGCGATCCCGCGGGCCAGGGCCTGCAACGCATAGGTATCGGTCTCCGGCACACGGCCGCCCCCGCCCACCGGTCCGATCCACAGCGCACGCACCTCCGTCACGGCCTCGTCGTGGACCCGCCGCCAGACCGCCTCGGGCCGCTCGGAGGTGTCGACGACCTCGACGTAGCTCGATCCCGCCGTGTGGTCGAGCCAGAACCGGGACAGGACCATCGCGCTCTCGTATGCGATCCGGGCTTCACGTGCGTGTCGCTCGGCGGCTGCCTCCAGCCTCGCGCGCGGTGGCTGGGCGGTCAGCCGGTCGTCGGTGCGGGACACCAGACCGATGTCGCTGAGCGCGGTGACCGCCCCCTGAAGCCCTTCGACAGACGACCGAACCAGCGTCGGCCGGTTGCTGAGCTCGGTGAAGGTCTGCGGACCTTGTTGCACGAGCACGAGGTAGACAGCCTCCGCCGTTGCGGAGAGGCCGAGAGCCTGCAGTGGGCTCATGTCGGCCCGGACCTCCTCGTGGCGCCCCCGTACTGCGTGATCGGCCTGGTGCCTGTCCTCGTTCGTCTTGCGGCTGCCCGCCATCAGTACCTCCCCCTTCCCCTGCGGTGGCCGGCACTCGGCCCGGACGCCCCGCCCGAGCTGCGGCTGGCGAGGCGGAGGGCCATCGAACTCGACGCTCCTGCGCCACCGACACCCACCCTTGAGAAGGACGACAGTAGAGGGCAGTGATCACGGCGAACAGCCGCGAACCATCTCGGTGACCGGGGGCAATGCGATTTGGAACAGATCCTGTGCTCAGTCACACGTCCTGCGAAGTGCCCGCGACTCTCCGCCTGTCACCGGACAGGCCCTGTTCGCAGACGTGGCGTGCAGGCCGGCGGATGCGCCGCAGGGTGCACCGCTGCTCGATGTGGAGCACGCCCTGAACGTCGCGCAGAACCCGGCGACGCGGTGGTGCAATCTGTGCGGCTGCACGGCGGAGCTCACGCCCCTGCTGCGAGGCTTCGAGCACATCGGTGACGGCGACTCCTGATCGCCGGGGCCTCGGCGCGGCAGCGGAGCCGACGCGCCGGCGTGACGAGCGCGCCCCGATCCCTGGCTGCGGCCGCAAGCCCATCCCGCCCGTCCCTCCGGTGGGATCCCCAGGACGCGGTGGAGATCGCCCGGCTGCAGGCGCGGGAAGTTGAACTCGCCGGGACGATCCTCACGCACGCGTACTGGAACAGCCCCGCCCCAGCCGATGTCCTCACGCTCCGTGAGCTCAAGCACCACCACGAGCACATGGTCAACGCCCCCAGCTAGTGCCCTGAGCGGGTGGGGGGCCGAAGGAATTCACTGGCCTGCTGAAGCGCGGCTCTCGTCGTGTGTAGCTCCCGCACCCGATCGTGGGGATTCCCAGTGGACCCCGTAGGCGGGATGCTGTTGGGCCCATCACTCGCGAGGGGCGGTGGTGAGCGGGAACCCTCCGTTGCCGCCGCCCCGCATGTCCTCCATGTCGAACGGGTCCGCGTCGGCCCGGATGGCATGGACATGGAGCGCTCCCTGGCCCGCGGGGGCGTCCTTGGCGGCGCTGATCCGGTACTCCACGGTGCGGGTGCCGTGGGCGGGCAGGTCCCGCGCACCGGAAGCGCCGGTCAAAGGCTGGTAGTCGTTGGCCACGACCAGCTCGACGGGGTGCCAGTCGCCATCGGGGGCCTCGCGTCGTTCCACCGTCAGCTTGGGCGGCCGCTCACCCGCGTAGTTCCACTCGACCTGTGCGGAGAGCGCGATGTCGCGGAGTGCCTTGCCGGTGGTGTTGCAGAGCTTGACGAGGACGCTCTGCGGTTCGCCGCCGGGGTGGACGGTGATGCCTTCGCGCGGGCTGGCGGCCGTGGTGATCAGGTAGCCGTTGGTCCTGTCGGCAGCGGTGAGCTTTGGACAGGGCTTGCCTTGGAAGGCCGCGAAGCCGGGGTTCGGCGAGCTCTTCGCGGCCGCCGGAGGGCTTTGCGTCCGCGTCGCCTGCGCCGCCGAAGGACCGGGCGAGGGGTTGCCCTTGTCTCCGTCTGCCAAGGCTGCCGGCCCCTCGCAGGCGGTGGCGAAGAGAATCACCGCTCCTGCGGCGGCGACGGCGAATCTGGCCCAGCGCCTGTCTGCGTGCACGGATGCCCCTTCTCGTGGATCACTGGTTGATGATCATGATGCCTGAGGACCGCTCACGGCTGCACCGCGGGGAAGGTGCCGTGACCGCCTCAGCGGGAGCGGACGGGCCCGCCTGACCATCGGGGAGGACACGTCGGCGCCATGCTCCTCGATCAGCCGCCCCGCCGGCCTGGCATGCCCCCACTGCCTCCGCGGATGACGAGACCGCCTTCGCGGTCCAGGAGCTGCTCGCCGCGCGGTGCGCCGTCGCGCCGGCGGAGCGTACGACCCGGGAGCCTGACGAGCCCGGCGTGCAGGTGCGGTTCTTCCTGGACCTTCAGCAAGACGCCGACACATGGGCCCGCGGCAGGCACCTGGCCGTGCTCGTGCCGGGCCATGACGGGGCTTCTGCCGCTGGTCGGCGGGGTCGACCGTGTCGGTCGGCTGCTCGGGCTGTGGCCGGTCGGCGATGGCGCGGCGGCGGGCATCGGCCTCGCGGGTGAAGGCGGCGAACCGCGCGAGGTTCTCCGGCGTGCGCATCCATGTCGCTGGACCGGTCGTGCGGCCCTCCAGCAGCTCCGGCATCGCGGCCTGCTGGTAGGCGTGGACCTCGGCGGCCCAGGGGTGGGCACCTGACCAGCAGTCCAGCGCGTCGGCGCTGGTCAGCGTGAGGTCGTTTTCCTGGTCGTTGTCCTCATGACTGATCTCCTGCTCAACCTGCGGATTTTGCTCCTGCGCTGGCTGTGGGTAGCTATGGGGGGTACGATTTTGGGGAAAGTGAATGCGATTGCCTTCGCAATTTTGGTGGGCCATTGATGTGTGTAACATCTCTCGGGCGTGGATTTTAATCCGAAGCGGTCCTGAATGTGAGCACAGCTCACCAGAATCCTGCAGGCCGCCCCACCATACCGAAGGGCTGTTTACGGACCGCGCGGCGAAAAATCCTGAACAGCATGCAGATTTGTTCGAGTGAGCTTTCGACCAGCCGTGCCGATCCCGAACCTGCGGCGTTAGAGCCTTGACGTTCAACCAGTAATGGGACTCACATGGGTTGGCTCACTTTCGGATACTTCGTATCGTATATTCCTTACGCCATGCTGGTGAAGGCACTGGCCAGCGGGGTGGCTCCACTGTCGTCCCAGCCGGTCAGCGGCTATGAGATGCTACCTGCATCCGTTTTCGGGCAGATCGCCGCGATGATGGTTTTCCTGGGCGTCTCGGGTCGGTGGCGGTACATGCGTCGGAGCGGGATCGGCGGGCGCCGGATTCCGATGGCGGGGCGGGAGACACTGGCGGCCGGCTTCTTCACCTCGCTCATCATTGGCGCCACCACGATGAACTACACCTTTGCCGGCGTCTCGATCCTCTTCATGCTGTTGCTGATGAGGGGCGGAGTTCTCATTCTCTCCCCATTGATCGACGTGGCGGGCAAGCGTCCCGTCATGAAATATTCCTGGTCGGCGCTGTTCCTCAGCCTGATAGCAATTTCGGTGGCTCTCGGTGACGTGAACAGCTATCACCTCACGCTGGCCGCCGTTGTGAGTGTCCTCATTTACCTCGTCGGCTACCTCGGCCGCTTCGAAATCATGAGCCGTGTTGCCAAGAACGGGGTTGTCGCAACGAACCGGCGATTCTTCGTGGAGGAGCATGTCGCGGCACCGGTCTGGCTGGTCGTGCTGCTGGGCTCAGGAGCGCTGGCCGGGCAACCACAACTGGGCGCGGGTTTCACCACGTTCCTCGGTACGCCTGCCGCGTTGGGGGCAGCGGGGACAGGAGTGGCCTACGAGATCCTGTTCGTCTTCGCCACGCTGATCTACCTCGATCGGCGTGAATACACCTGGGGTGTGTCGGCCTGGGCGTTCGCCAGCCTCCTGTCCGGCTTGGTCGGCTCCTTTGCGCTTGCCTGGCTGGCCGGGCTCCGGGCTCCGGGAAGCAGCCAGTTGATCGCGCTCGTGTTCGGGGTCGGCGCGGCTGCGGCCCTGTCCGGCCCGTCCGCCGCTCTCTGGTGGCGAACCCGCGGCACCGACGCGGCATGCCGGGTGCTGTTCGTCTGCGGTGGGAACACGTCCCGCTCGCCCATGGCGGAGGTCATCGCCTGGGGCCAAGCCGCGGAGGCGGGCGTCGCACACGCCTTCCGGTTCTCCAGCGCGGGTGTCGCGACGCCGCTGCCCCCGCGTCCGATGGCCCCCGGCGCCCGGTCCGCGCTTGTTGAACTCGACCTGCAACGGGTGCCGGGCCGAGGAAATCCCCGCCGTCACCGCGCTCGCTCGGTCACCTTGGAACTGTGCCGGGTCAACTCCGTCATCTACTGCATGACCCGAGCTCATCGCGACAGGGTGATCGCCATGGCGCCCGAAGCAGAGGACCGTACCCTCCGGCTGGACCCGTACTGTGACATCCCCGATCCGGAGGGGCAGTCTCCGGAGGCGTACCGCCGGTGCGCCCAGCACATCCAGCGCTCCGTCCGCGTCCGCCTGTGCGAGCTCGCCGACTCCTACGGCGTTTGCCGCACCACTTTGGGACGGCGGTGAGGCGTGGGATGACGCTCGGGCTTTGCGACGGCCTGTCCCCGACCACCTTGCAGAAGGTGATGTTCGGCCTGGTGGCCAGGGGGCTCAGCATTGTCGGCCACGCGGACGAGACAGCCCCGGTCAATCGGCTCGTTCCGCGGCGACCCTGTCTGGAGGTGTACGTCCAGTGGCGCGAGTGACGAGCGGATACGGTGCCGCCCTCGGGCGTCGGGCCCGGCTGGTCGCGGTGGCCACCGAACCGGAGGACCTCACCCCCCGTTCGCTGCGTGGCCTCGCTGGAGTCGCGGACGAGCTGGAGGTCCGTGCCGATCTGGTCGGCGATCCCGATCCGTCCTGGCTGCGGCGGCACTTCAGAGGGCAGCTGACCTACAGCCTGCGCTCTGCTCGACATGGTGGCCGCTCGGTTGCCGGCCCGGTGGAACGGCGCACCCGGCTCCTGCGCGCGGCGGACCACTATGAACTGGTCGACCTCGAGGCGATGGACGACGTGCAGCCGGAACTGCTGGCAGCCGTCCCCGCCCGGCAGCGGCGTGTCTCCTGGCACGCGTCCGGGCATGCGGGGAGGGCCGAGGGGCGCTGTCGAGCGGAGCTGCGGGAGGCATCAGGAAGACTCCGCGAGCGGTTCGCCGCGATGTCCGCCGTGCCGGCGGCGCTGTACCTCCTTGTGCCGCATGCGGGCGGACAGTACGGGTCTGCCGCGCCGCTACTGCTCACCGGGCTCGGACGTGCCGACGTGACGGCGTTTGCGTCCGGTCCGGTCGGCATGTGGACCCGGGTGCTGGCGCCGTGGCTGGGGGCGCCGGTCGTCTTCGGCCGGGTCGGTGCGCCGGGGGAAGACGGAACGCCGAGTGTGGGCCGGCTCCTGGCCGACTACGGCCTGCCCGCGTTGCCTCCGCTCAGCGGCCTGTTCGGCATTGCCGGGCGTGCGCCGGGACGGTCGTTGTCGCCGCGGCTGCACAACGCGGCGTTGCGGGAACTGCGGCTGCCCGCGCTGTACCTGCCCTTTCAGGTGGACGGGTTTTCCCGGTTCTGGCAGTGGGGCTTCGACTTCGGGTCGCTGGGTGGGATGCCCTTGCGCGGGCTGACCGTGACCGCCCCGCACAAGGAGAGCGCGCTCCAAGTGGCCGACGTCGCCGACCCGGAGGCGCTGGGGTGCGGTGCGGCCAATCTGCTGTGGCTCGACGACGGGCGCTGGCGGGCGGCCACCACCGACGCCGTCGGTGCCCTGCGCGCTCTTGCCCTGGGTGGAGTCGAACCGAGCGGCCGTACGGCCGCCGTCATCGGTTGCGGCGGCGCCGGACGGGCCGTCGCCTGGGCCCTGCGCGCGGCCGGAGCCAGGGTGACTCTGGTCAACCGGGGGATCGCACACGGCCGGGAAGGCTCCTCGCAGCTCGGGCTTCCCTACGTACCGCTGTCCCGGTTCTCCCCGGCGGGGTACGACCTGCTCGTCCATGCCACGCCACTGGTGGAGCGGGAGCCGTTCCCGGTTGCCGCAGCCGGTGGGGACGCGGTGGTGTTGGAGATGGCCTACCGCGATCCGCCGACTGCGCTCACGCGCGCCACCCGTGCTCGCGGGCTGGTCGGCATCGACGGCTGGCAGGTCCTGTTCGTCGAGGTGTGCGAGCAGTTCAGGCTGATGACGGGTCGTTCGATGCCCGAGACGCTGCCCCTGCGCTCGATCTGCTTCGGATTGGCCGAGCAGGCCGCCGGCCACGGCCTCACCGCATCGGGGGGACCGGCACGAACACACCGCGTGGGGCGGGAGGCACCATGACGATCCGTTCGACGTCCCCGTCCGGCCTGCCCACCGCCCGCCCGGCAGGCAGGCCGGGTGTTTCGGTGCTGCTGGGCGAGTGGGGCAGCGCCAACCAGCACAGTTCGACGGGCGCCCGCCTGCTGAACGTGACGTGGCACTTGGAGGGGGCCACCCCCACATGACCGACGACCTGCCCCGCGCCGCCGGATCGGCCCGCAGTCCGGCGATCGGAGACGACCAGGCTGTTCTCGTCACCGTGGCGAAGCTCGCGGCGGACAAATTCGCCCCCCGCGCTGTGGAGTACGACCGCAAGGCCGTCTTCCCCGCCGAGGATTTCGACGATCTGTTCTCCAGCGGTTTTCTGGGCGTCACCGTGCCCTGCGAATACGGGGGCCTGGGCTACGGCCCCCAGCAGCGCCACACCCTGCCCCTGTGGGAGATGACCACCACGCTGGCCAAGGCAGATCTGTCGCTGGCCCGCTGCTGGGAAGGGCACGCCAACGCACTGGTCCTCATCGACGCCCTGGCCACCCCGGAGCAGAAGCGACGCTGGTTCGCCGGCGTGGTGGAACACGGGGAGAAGTGGGCCGCCTGGAGCGGCGAACCCCAAGCCCCGAAGGCGGGCGAGAGGCTTCGTTTCGGCACCACGCTGGTCCCCGTCCACAACGGCTGGGTCCTCCGTGGCAGCAAAGCGTTCGCCACCAGCGCCACCGGAGCGCAGTGGGCGGTCCTGCTCGTCGATCCGGAGACACCCGGCGGAGCCCGCCAGACCTCAGAGGCCCACGGAAGACTGCTGCTGCTCGCCTGCGACCTGTCCGATCCGACCGTGAGCGTGGATGCTTCCTGGTGGGACCCCGGCGGCATGCGAGCGACGGTCAGCCACGCGGTGCGCTTCGACGGCACCTTCATACCGCGCGAACACGTCATCGGCGGTCCCGGCAGCTACTTCGCCGGGCAATGGCAGACCGCCTTCGTCCCCCATTACGCGGCCAGCTTCCTCGGCGGCGCCCTCGCCGCATATGAATACGGGCTCGCGTATCTGAAGCGGCAGGGCAAGGGCGGTGACCCCTATGTGCAGCAGCGAGTGGGCAGCATGGCGGTCAATGTCGAAACCGGGCGCCTTTGGCTGCGCCACGTCGCCGCTCTGTGGGACGAGGCCAGGCTCGACGAGGCCCGAATCGCCGGCGCCAGAGCCTGGCATACGATCGCGCATCTGGCACAAGAAACGGTGCATCACGTCATCCACGCGTGCGGCGCCCGCAGCTTGATCCGCCCAAGCCCCGTGGAACGGATCCTGCGCGACCTGACGCTGTACGAACTCCATGACAACCGCGATCACGTTCTGGCCACCATAGGCCGTGCCGTGCTCGGCGAGCAGTACGACCTGTCCTTCCACAGAATGTGAGAGACCCTCATCGTTGGGGCGTTCGTCTACGCCCCTCGGGGAACTCGCTCCGTCGCTGCAACCACTGGTCACCGCCCTGCTGGGGACGGACCGGCCCAAGAGCCGCCTGATCTGGCTCCGCAACCCCAACGTCGTCCGTCTTCTGCGGGGTCTGGCCGATGGCAGCATCCCGCTCACCCACGACGGACTGCCCCAGGAAGCACCCACCTCCAGCAGCACCTCCGGCAGGTCCACCCTGGGCAGCATCGCGTTCACCGCCGCCCGCAGCTCCAGCAGCGAGGCCGGTTCGGGCTCCGGCTCCAGCGCGGCGACGTGCAGCCGGCCGGCGTCGTCGAAGACGATCTGCACGTTCGCCGGTAGCCGGGAGGCGACCTCCCTGTAGGTGCCGTCCAGCAGCGCGGCACGCGCCGCCAGGTGTTCGCCCGCTTTCTCGGGCAGGCCGAGAGAGGCCAGCACGGTCGGCTTGGCCTGCTCCCACGCCTCCCAGGCCAGCAGCTTCGCCCCCCGAGCACCACCTTGGCCTGCCTGGCGCCGTGGCGCTTCGCGCCTCGCTCCGGGTCGTGCTTGCCCTTCGGGCCGCAGAGGCGGATCAGCTCCTCCTCGATCAGCTCGTCCATGACCTGAAGGCGGCGTTCGAGACCACCTCCTGGCCGGGGCGGTCACCTTGATGCAAGATCCGGGCCAACTCGCCCTGCGGACGGCCGATCAGCGGATGACCTGAACGTCGGCGACAACGTCTTTCACCTCAACCACGGCATCGCGCCCAGTGGGCGCTGAAAGCGATGAATTTGGCTGCGGATCGCAGTCTCAGCACTCTGACCAACCGATTGGAGTGGAGATGGGCAAGCTGAATCAGGTGGCCGACGGCGTCTGGGTCCGGCAGAGCGAGTGGGTCTGGACCAATTCCATCGCCGTGCGCGGGGAGGATGGGTTGATCCTGATCGATCCCGGCATCGATGGCTCCGAGTTGAACCAACTCGCCGATGACGTGGACCGGCTCGGCATTCCGGTGGTCGCCGGGTTCTCCACCCATCCCCACTGGGACCACCTGCTCTGGCATCCCCGGTTCGGCGACGTGCCGCGCTACGCCACCCCCGCCGCCGCCCACGTTGCCAGTCAAGCCCGAGAGCGGGCGCAGGCGATGGCGGCGGAGAGCGCGTCCGGCATCCCTCTCGACGTGGTCGCGCTAGTCACCCCGCTGCCCGCGGACCGCGGACCGGTGCCGGGCGAGATCATCGAGCATCAGGCACACGCTGTCGGCCACGCCGCCGTCCTCCTCGCGGACCGTGGCGTCCTGCTCGCCGGGGACATGCTCTCCGACGTCCTGATCCCGCTCTTCGACTTTCGCCAAGACGATCAGGTGGGAGCCTACGAGGCCGCGCTCGACCGCCTGGGTGAGGCCGCCGGGCACATCGATGTCGTGGTCCCCGGCCACGGCGCCGTTGCCGAAGGTCCCGAGGTGACGGCCCGCCTCGCCGCCGATCATGTCTACATCGACGCGCTCCGGCGAGGAGAGGAACCGGTCGAGGCGCGTCTGGGGCCGCATGCGGACTGGCTCTCCGGCCCCCACCGGTCGAACCTGGAGCAGGCCCGAGGGCGGTAGGGCCCGCGGGTCCCCGGTCGGTCTGCCGGATCGACACCTGACCAAGCTGGTCGGCTCGATGGCGGTCCCGCCGGGAGACCTGTGTGAGTCGACGGAGCGCTCACCGGGGGAAACGATGACTGTGTGCTCGTCGAAGGCCACGCAAACAGGCCCGACTGCGGCTGACGGCCGGCCGCAAGGCCAAAGACGGGCACGCTTCGCGGGCGGCTCCCGGGCGCCGAGGTCCGCGAGCCGGGACTCGCGCGGTGACAACTGCGCCAGGCCCGGCAACCGATCTGGAGACCGGTGGTCCCAGGACAAGCCGCCACCCGGAGCCACTTCACAACGCCTGATCTTCACAAACCACCGGCGAACTGGGGCCAGTTGGAGTCGCCTTGGTGGGGCCGCTGAACGCCTCCCTGGCCGGCGCAGCGCCTTCCGAGACCCGGTCAGCCTCGGGGCAGCCAGGAACAGAGCGTCGACCGTGACCGGGACCAGCCGGGCCGCCACGCCGGATTCGCCCTGCAACCGAACGGGCCCGTTCGGAGTCATGATCACCTGGCTGGAAAAGGATTGGACGGGGTGATGCTCGGGCTTGTAGCTTGCAGTGGACCGTGACACCGCCCGAGGAGGTGAGACCCATGAGCGCAGTATCGACGTGGGTGCTCCCCCTTCCCGTCACGGCCGGCGATTGACGTAGGTGTCGCCGGGAGCGCCTCCACAACAAGGCACTCCCGAAAGGCAACACCTATGGACTCTTCGCAGTTCACCGCCGAGCCGTCGTCGAACGATACGGTCGAGCGCGACTTCACCGTGAGCGACGTCCCCGGACTCCGGTCGTCGACCTCCGGCGCCGATCGAGCGCCCCTCATGTTCGACGTGATCATTGCCGGGTGCGGGCCGACTGGTGCGATGCTGGCCGCCGAACTGCGGCTGCACGATGTGCGGGTACTCGTTCTGGAGAAGGAAACCGAGCCCGTGTCGTTCGTCCGCATCGTCGGTCTGCACATTCGCAGTCTCGAGCTGATGGCAATGCGCGGACTGCTGGATCGCATGCGCGAACACGGAAGACAGCGTCCGGCCGGCGGATTCTTCGCCGCCATCAACAAACCCGCGCCTCAGGGCCTGGATTCCGCGCACGCCTATCTGCTGGGCATCCCGCAGCCGGTCATCGTTCACCTGCTCGAAGAACATGCGACCCAACTGGGTGCGCAGGTCCGGCGCGGTTGTGCGGTGGCCGATTTCGAGCAGGACGACGAGGGTGTGACCGTCGAGCTGGCCGACGGCGAACAGCTGCGTTCGCGCTATCTCGTCGGCTGTGACGGCGGGCGCAGTACGGTGCGCAAACTGCTCGGCGTCGGCTTCCCCGGTGAGCCCTCGCGGACCGAGACGCTGATGGGCGAGATGGAAGTGGGTGTGCCGCAGGAGGAGATCGCCGCCAAGGTGAACGAAATCGGCGAGACCAATCAGCGATTCTGGCTCAGGCCCTTCGGCAAAGGGGCATATAGCGTCGTAGTCCCCGCCGCGGGAGTCAGCGATCGCGCGGAACCACCCACCCTCGAGGATTTCAAACAACAGCTGCGCACCATCGCCGGAACCGATTTCGGCGTGCACTCCCCGCGCTGGTTGTCCCGCTTCGGGGATGCCACCCGGCTGGCCGAACGCTATCGGGTCGGGCGGGTGCTGCTGGCCGGCGATGCGGCACACATCCATCCACCCACCGGCGGACAGGGCCTCAACCTGGGCGTTCAGGACGCATTCAACCTCGGCTGGAAACTGGCCGCACAAATCCGCGGCTGGGCGCCAAAAACACTGCTGGACACCTACCAGGCCGAACGCCATCCGGTCGCCGAGGACGTGCTGGACAACACCCGCGCCCAGATGGAACTGCACTCCACCGAACCGGGCCCGCAGGCCGTGCGCAGGCTGCTCACCGAACTGATGGACTTCGACGAGGTGAACCGCTATCTCATCGAAAAGATCACCGCGATCGGCATCCGCTACGACTTCGGCGAAGGCCCCGACCTGCTCGGCCGCCGCCTGCCCGACATCGACGTGAAACACGGCCACCTCTACGGTCTGCTGCATCGCGGCCGCGGCCTGCTGCTGGACCGCACCGAACGCCTGACCGTCGACGGCTGGTCAGACCGGGTCGATTACCTCGCGGACCCCACTGCGGCACTGGATGTTCCGTGCGTCCTGCTACGCCCCGACGGCCACGTCGCCTGGATCGGCGACGATCAGCAGGACCTGGACGACCACCTCTCCCGCTGGTTCGGCAAGCCCGCCAACTGATTTCGCCCGAGCAACCGAAAAGGCCCGTACGGAGGATCGGAACGGCCCGTAGCGACTGACCATCGGAAGGCTGGAGGAAACGTCAGCCGTGGTGCTCTGGTGCCAGGGTCGGCCTGCTATCCGGTCCGATCCTCCTCGCGGGCCGGTGGCTGGGCGTGCCCCGTCCGCGTCACGCCTGCCGGTTGCAGGCGCTCGCGAGCGTGCCTGTGGTCTCGGCGCGGCTCCAGGCCACCACCTGTGGACGAGCACGCAGGAGGATCTCCGTGCCTCCTGCGCCACAACTGTCAGCGGCATCACGGGATAGAGGTAGGCAGCGACTCCGACGTGAAGTAGTTGGCCAACCACTCCAGGGAAGGAACCTCCCTCAGGCGCGAAGGCGATCCTGATTCAGGCGCCTCTTCCCGCTGGATGCCCATGGACGGTCGCGACCTGTGCCATGTAGTACCGGCACGCGCCGGAGGCGCCTCCTAGCTGCTCACAGACGGCCACACCATGGAATCGCCCGCCACCCCCACTCAGCTCCGCAACCCGCTCAGCCGTCCTCCCGCAAGCGATCGAAAAGTAGAAGGCAGCACCCAACCGCCTCCCACCCGCCAGCCGCCGACGCTCAGACGTTTCCACAGGTCAGCGCACCCTTCCCCGTGGTTTCAGTGGGACCGGTGGGAGCTCCGGAGCCGACAGCGGGGCGCCGTCGTAACCCTTCACCTCGCCGAATCGGGCGCCCTCCATCCAGTCCCGGCGGGCCTGGGCGATCTCCTCCTGGAAGCGGGCGTGTCGGAATCACTGATCGCCACGGGTCACCTCCACACCAGTCCGAGAGCGAAGCTCTCCGCGACCGGCTACTCGGATGCGAGCAACGAGCACCAACACAGTCAGCTCCATAGAAAGCGCGTGGCGTACGAGGAGGTTCGCACTCCACAAGTCGGCCCGAGCCGGTGCGCGCCAACGCCCATCACGACATCACGCGTACCGTCGTCGGCGTTTCGGCCAACCTCATGGCTCCGCAGACCCGTTGCAGGGGGCGGGTCCATGCATCCTCCACGCGTTGCCACGCGCGATACCTCGGGGTTCCGAGACCGACCGAAACACATGTGTTCGATATCCCGGCTGGGTCGTTGAGACTCACGACCACGCTGGACGACCGTCAAGGGGGACCAACGTTGACCTCGGCCGCCACGAACGAACAGCAGACCGCCGCGCCGCCTCCGGCACCGTCGGCGGAGATCACCTGTAGCAGGCAGTACTCCGTCAATCCGCTCGCCGAGGTCGACTTCCGGCGGATGTGCGCACAGATCCCGGCCGTCCCATGCCGGATCGCGTGGCGGACCGACCGGCGCGCTGTGCGACTCCTGCTCGGCTGCCACTCCTACGCCGCTGTCATCTTCCAGATGCTCACCGAAGGTCCGTCGTACGGGGCGCTGAACCGGCTCAGCTCAGGAGGCGGCCGGTGAAGAGGTTCTTCGGACGAGTACGGATGGCCGAACCTCAGGTCTCTGACGCCGAACAGGAACTGTTCGGCGGCCCCTTGCGCTACGACATGGGCTGGTCTCAACACGAGCACGCCACTCTCGACTTGACCATGATGTCCGCGCTGCGCTCCATGCCGGCGCTGGTCGGCGCGACACTGCGGATGTCTTGGAACGCCGACCGCCGAGCGCTCATCGCGGTAGCAGCCAGCGAGGTCGGGCAGGGCATCGCCGCGGCTGTCGGCTTGCTCGCCGTCAACGCCGTCATGCACGCCCTGCTCGGCGGTAACGGCAGCGCCGTCCATCGGCTGCACGCCCTGCTGCCCGGTCTGATCGCCGCTGGCGCCATCGCCGTCGTCAACTCCGCCCTGGCTGCGTGGTCCACCTCCAGGGCCGGGCGTCTGGAGCCCCTCGTCGAACGGATCGCGACCACCCAGTACCTGGCTGCCGCAGCCTCCGTCGAACTGGAAGCCATCGACGACCCCAACTTCCGCCGACTCGTCGACATCGCCCAGTACGGGCCGGCATCCGCCCGCCGCATGATCGGGTCCTGCGTCGCCGCGCTGAACGGGATCATCTCGCTGCTCACCACGGCCGGCGTGCTCACGGTGCTGCACCCGGCCCTGCTGCCCATGCTGATCCTGATCGCCGCCCCTCGCGGCTGGGGCGCCATGCGCGTGGCACAGGAGCGATACGTGTCGCTGATGAGCTGGATCGAGCACGTCCGGGCCAGCCGTCTCATCGGCAACCTGCTCACCGAGCGCAGCGCGGCCCAGGAGGTGCGCATCCATTCCGTCGGCGCCTTCCTCCTCAGCCGGTACCAGCGGATGGCCGAGAGCGCCGAGGCCGAGCAGGAGCGGCTGGCTTCCAGCAAGGCCCTCACCGAGTGGGTCGCTGCCGCGCTGTCCGGCCTGGCGATGGCGGCGACCTACGGCACCATGTTCTGGCTGATCATCGGCGGGCACATGAGTCTGGCCGTCGCCGGTACCGCCGTGATCGCTGTGCGCACAGGTTCGGCGAGCCTGGGCGCGCTGGTGATGAACGTGAACCAGCTGCACGAGGAGTCCCTTTACGTCCGCGACCACGGACGCTTCCTGGCACGAGCGGCCCAGCGAGCCATCCCCGAGGGCGGCGCTCCTGTCCCCGACACGATCAAGGAGATCGTCCTCGACCGCGTCACCTACCTCTACCCCGACCGTGACACCCCTGCGCTGGACCAGGTGACACTCACCCTGCCCATGGGTTCGGTCACCGCCGTCGTCGGCGAGAACGGCTCGGGCAAAAGCACGCTGATGAAGATCCTCTCGGGCCTGCTGCTGCCCCAGGACGGCACCCTGCGGTGGGGCAGCGAGGACATCCGCGACCTCGACCGCTCCCAGGTCTTCGAACGCGTATGCCTGCTCACCCAGGACTTCCAGCGCTGGCCGGTGACCGCCGCGATGAACATCCGCCTCGGTCGCCCGGACCACGACGCCTCACCACAGGACCTGCAGCCATCTGTGGACTACGCCGGGGCCGGCCCCGTCATCGCCAGGCTTCCCGACGGGCTGCGGAGCCTGCTGGCCCGCATGTTCCGCGGAGCCATCGAACTGTCCGGCGGCGAATGGCAAAAAGTGGGGCTCGCCCGTACCCACTGGCGCAGCTCGACATCTCAGGCTGAGAGCGTCCTCATCGTCGACGAACCCACCTCCGCCCTCGACCCCGAAGCCGAGATCGAAGCCTTCAACCGCATCCGCCGACTCGCCGCCCCGAACCGGGCCGTCGTCCTCGTCACCCATCGCATGTCCGGCGTCCGCCACGCCGACCGCATCTACGTCCTCAACCACGGACACCTAGCCGAACACGGAACCCACGACGAACTCATGGCCGCCGGAGGCCGTTACGCCGCCATGTTCGCCGCGCAGGCCGCCCAGTACGCCCCCGGCGGAAGCATCCCGAACCCCGCCGCGCCCACCGTCGTGGATCCCGCATGACCCCTGATCGCGAAAGGCTCACCGTGACGACTCATTCCACCGCCGCTCGACGAAGCCAGCACCCTGCGCCACGAGCGCGCTGCCCGGTACGCCTGCTCCCGCGCTTGGGCCTGCTGACGTTGTGCTGCCGCGGCAGATCTCTGAGCGGCAGCCTGCTGCCGGCGCTGACGCCTTTGCTGGCGCTGGACCTCCGCTACCACTGCAGCGAGCCGTGAACTACAACGCGCCGCGTACTCCCCTCCGGCAGAGATGTATGCCTGCCCGGATCGGTCACAGCGCCCAATACTACGGCGGACCTGGTCGAAAGGTTCAGCCGTGACCCCGACCGCGGTGTGCGCCAGCGGGCCCTTCGCGACCCGCGCCTCACGCCGACCTCGGTGATCCGTCTCCTCGACGACCCCGACTGGGCCATCAGAGAAGCGGCAGCGCGACCCGCGCCTGACCACGCGCGCGCTCACCAGCCTGCTCCACGACGCCACCACCGCCATGTCCGCAGCCGCTGACCCGGCCATCCCGGAGCACGTGATGCACCACCTCCTGGACCGGCAGCCATCCGTCCCGACCTGATCAGCTGAGGGTCGCTCAGCGGGGGCGACGGCGATGTGCGTGCCTCGACGCGGTCCCTCCGTAGCCTCCACCGTCCCCGATGCGATAGGCGGGCCCGCCAGTGCAGTTCCTCCACGCGATGAAACCAGTGGCGGGCATGGGCTGGGATTGGCACGATGCCCAGCAATGGCCGCCCACTCGTACTCCTTCAATAGTCCTTCGATCGATCCCATCGCCACCGCCCGCCACGCCTTGAACGGCCTGGCCGTCGGCGACGCCTTCGGAGCCCAGTTCTTCGTCCCCGACAACCTCCCCGCTCTGCGTGACCAGCAACTGCCTGAAGCGCCCTGGCCATGGACCGACGACACGGAGATGGCCTGCTCCATCCACCAACTCGTCGTGCAACGAGGCGAGGTAGACCAAGATGAACTCGCCCGTTCCTTCGCCGAACGGCACGACTTCGACCGCGGCTACGGTCCCGCGATGAACCGCCTGCTGCGCCTGGTCCGCCAGGGCGGCAACTGGCGCGAACTCGCGGCCGGACTGTTCGACGGGCAGGGCTCCTGGGGCAACGGGGCAGCGATGCGCGTCGCCCCTCTCGGCGCCCGCTACCCAGGCGACCCGGAACACGCAGCCCGGCAAGCTGCCATGTCCGCCGAAGTGACCCACACCCACCCCGAGGCCGTCGCCGGGGCCGTCGCAGTCGCCGTCGCCGCCAGCCGCGCCGCGCACCGCCGCACCGAACCCGTGACCGGCACGGACCTGCTCGCCACCGTCTTGGACCTTGTCCCGCCCAGCCGGGTACGCGACGGCATCGTCGAGGCCCGTACGCTCCTGGACCAGCCTTACGTCGAACTCGCCGCCCATCATCTCGGCAACGGACGCCAGGTCAGCGCCTTCGACACGGTCCCCTTCACCCTCTGGTGCGCCGCCCGGAATCTGACCGATTACGCGACTGCCCTGTGGGCCACTGCCTCGGCCGGTGGAGACGTCGACACCACCTGCGCGATCGTCGGCGGCATCGTCGCCTCCCGCGTCGGCACCGAAGGCATCCCCACCCCCTGGCGCAACCGCACCGAGACCCTGCCCGCTTGGCTGCACGGACGCCAGTCCTAAAACACCTCCCACACCGCCACGATGGCCGACCGCCACCCCTGCCCCTGCTGCGGCCACCTCATCCACGACGAACCGCGCGGCTCGAACGACATCTGCCCGGTGTGCTTCTGGGAGGACGACCTCTCGCAACTGCGCTGGCCGACCACGACCGGCGTCAGCCGCGTCTCACTGAGAGAAGCGCAGCGCAACGTGCAGCGCTTCGGGATCTGCGACCAGCGCGGCCTGCGCTTCGCCCGCCGCCCACTCCCCGACGAACCACTCGCCCCCTCTGGCACCCGATCGACCCGCAGCAGGACTCATTCGAGGACCCCGACGACCCCGCACCCTGGCCCGACTACCAGCCGGACCTCCAAGGGCATTGAACCGGCAAAGGCGAGACCCGCTCCGCTCCCTTCCGTGGGCGATCTTGGCGTTCACGCAGTTCCACTCAACACGGCCCTTGGTACGAGAACGCTGTTGCTGCAGGAGTGTGGCGCGCACCGAAGGGCTCGCGCGGCGTTCGATCTTCCGTGCCCCGGAGGGGCAAAGATGTTCGCTCTGGGCGGTGAATACCCTTACCGTCTCCGCGAATTGGCTGGACTGCCCAAAACTCTCGGCAGCGTGGCCATCCTCTACAGTGAGGACTCGATCACCGCGGCAGCTTGGCAGCCCTCGAGGCGACCGGCTCCCGTGCCGTCCAGTATGAGATGGCCCCTGGTGTCAGCGGCCGTCGGTATCGTGCCCGTCGTGTTGGTAGGAACTGAAGAGACCCGGCTGATCGTCCTGCGCGGCAACAGCGCCTCGGGGAAGTCGTCCATCGCGGCTCGCCTGCGCGAGCAGTTCGGCCGCAACCTGGCCCTGGTCGGCCAGGACAACTTGCGCCGCGTCGTGCTGCGCGAACGCGATCGACCCGGCGCAGCCAACATCGGCTTGATCGGTATGACAGCTCGCTACGCGCTGGACGCCGGATTCCACACAGTCGTCGAGGGAATCCTGTATGCCGACCGTTACGGCGCGATGCTGGAGGACCTCGTGCGCAACCACCGGGGCACTTCTCGCTGTTACTACCTGGACGTGCCGCTCCAGGAAACGCTCGTTCGGCATGCGACGAAGCCCGATCCGGCGTACCTGGCCCAGGTCACCGACCAGCACCTGCGTGATTGGTACCGCGAGCGGGACCTGCTGCCCAGCGGGATCGAGACCGTCATCGACGCCGGCAGCGCCCTGAGCGAGACCGTGGAGCGCATCATGCGCGAGACCGGCCTGGACCGGGTGCCGGCCATCGACCGCTGAGGACATCGGTTGCCGGTGTAGGGCGCCTCCGATTCCGCGCCAGGAGGTTTGCGGACCTGCCGGATGCAGGCTGCTGGCATGCCAGAACCCTCGAAATCGCGGGGATTCCGGGGGAAGGGTTCCGTGGGGCGGGCGGTCAGCTCTCGCCGGAGCCATGATCGGTCGGAGTCGCCGGTGCGGCGCAGACGGACGGCTACGACAGCGCCACCCCCAGCGACGAGGAGCAGTCCGGCTCCGCCGAGGAGCCACGGGGTAGCGCCAGCGCCGGTGTGCGCGCGGGATCCGCTGGGGGCGGGTGCTGAGGCGCTCAGCGCGGTTTCGTCTGAGGTCGGCGCGGTGTCCACCGTTCCGTCCAATCCCTCGAACGCGACATCCGGGCCTGGGTCGCCGACTGGAACGACAACCCCCGGCCCTGCGTCTGGGCCAAGACCGGCGATCAGATCCTCGAATCCCCCCGCCGGATACTGCCGACGGATCAAGGCCGGGCAACAAGATGGGCTGGGCGTCGGAGTCGGGCTCGACCTGGCGGGCGTCCATCTCCGTGTGGAGGAGGTGGAACGCCTCGGCGAACGCGGCCCCGGCGAGATCGCGCCCGAGGTACTCGTTCAGGGGGTGCATCTCGCACCTCCCCCTGCGAGGGCCCGCGCTCCGAGGATCGTCGATCACCGACCCTGCCGCGGCCCGATCACCCGTGTGTGGCGCCTGGCCGCAGATCGAGCTTGCGCAGCAGCTGGGCGTTGAGGGCGACGACGATGGTGGACAGCGACATGAGGATGGCGCCGACCGACATGGGGAGGACGAACCCGATCGGGGCAAGGATGCCGGCGGCGAGTGGCACGGAGATCAGGTTGTAGCCGGTGGCCCACCACAGGTTCTGCTTCATCTTGCGGTAGCTGGCTTGCGACAGGTCGATCACCGACAGGACGGAGCGGGGGTCGTCGCCGGCCAGGATCACCCCGGCGGAGGCGATGGCCACGTCGGTGCCGGCGCCGATGGCGATGCCGACGTCGGCCTGGGCCAGCGCGGGGGCATCGTTGACTCCGTCGCCGACCATGGCCACCGTTTTGCCCTCGACCTGCAGCGCCTTGACGGTGGCTGCCTTGTCCTCGGGCCGGACGCCGGCGAACACCCGGTCGATGCCCAGTTGGTTGCCGACCGATTCCGCGACCGCCTGGGCGTCGCCGGTGATCATGACGACCTCGATGCCTCGCCGGTGCAGCGCGTCGACGGCCTGGCGGGATTCCGGCCTGATCTCGTCGGCCAGTTTCAGTGCTCCGATCACCACACCGTCACGCAACGCGTGCAGGATGATGGCGCCCTCTTCCCGCCACTGCTCGGCTGCCCCAAGTTCCTGCTGGTGCTCCTCGTTCAGCAGCAGCGGACCGCCGACCCTGACCGTCCGGTCACCGACGGTGGCGGTGACCCCGAGGGCCGGTGCCGAGGTGAAGCCGCTTGCCTGAGGGATGTCGAGGTTGCGCTCGCGGGCGGCGCGCACGATGGCCTTGGCCAGTGGGTGTTCACTGTCGGTTTCGGCCGCGGCGGCCAACGCGAGCACCTCATCGCCGGCGAGACCGTGGGCCGGTTCGACGGCGACCAGGGTCGGCTCGCCCTTGGTGAGGGTGCCGGTCTTGTCGAACAGGACGGCACCGACGGTGCGCATGCTCTCCAACGCGAGCCGATCCTTGACGAGGACTCCGCCGCGGGCGGCGCGTTCGGTGGCGATGGACACCACGAGCGGTATCGCAAGTCCGAGCGCGTGCGGGCAAGCGATCACGAGCACCGTGATCGTGCGGGTGACCGCGTCATCGGACCGGTCGAGCAGCAGGGCCCACACCAGGACCGTGATGACCGCTGCTCCGAGGGCAAACCAGAACAGCCACCCCGCGGCGACGTCGGCCAGCCGCTGCGCGCGGGAGGATGAGTTCTGCGCCTCTGTCACGAGGCGCCTGATGCCGGCGAGCGCGGTGTCCTCTCCGGTGGCGGTGACCTCGACCCGCAGGCCGGAGTCGGTGGCGACAGTGCCGGCCACCACGTGGTCGCCGACGCCGCGGCGTACCGTTCGGGACTCGCCGGTGACCATCGACTCGTCCATCTCGGCCGTACCGTCGACGATCCGGCCGTCCGCGGGGACGCTACCGCCGGGCCGGATCAGGGCGGTGTCGCCCACCCGCAGCTCACCCGGGTGCACGGTGACGGCCTGGTCGCCGTCGAGTCGTTCGGCCTCGTCGGGCAGCAGCGCGGCCAGGGAGTCCAGGGCCGAGGTCGTCTGAGCGAGCGAGCGCATCTCGAGCCAGTGCCCGAGCAACATGATGTCGATGAGCAGCGCCAACTCCCACCAGAAGTCCAGGTGGTGGTCGAGGATGCTCAGGCTGGCGCCCCAGGAGGCGACGAAAGCCACTGTGATGGCCAGCATGATCAACAACATCATCCCGGGTCGGCGAGAACGCACCTCGGACACCCCGCCGTTGAGGAACGGCCAGCCACCCCACAGGTACATCACGGTGCCCAGCAGCGGCGAAACCCAGGTCACCCAGTCGTCCTGCGGCAGCCGGTAGCCCAGCAGCGAGGCGAACATGCCGGAGAACGCCACGACGGGCACGGCCAGTACCAGCATCGCCCAGAACAGCCGCCGGAACTGCCCGGCATGATCACCATGGGCGCCGTGACCCGAGTGGTGCGCATGACCCGCGTTGTCGGTGTGATCGGCCCCATGG
This sequence comes from Streptomyces sp. NPDC093064, assembly GCF_044754605.1. Classification (NCBI taxonomy): domain Bacteria; kingdom Bacillati; phylum Actinomycetota; class Actinomycetes; order Kitasatosporales; family Streptomycetaceae; genus Streptomyces; species Streptomyces sp. NPDC093064. Next base: position 137,868 of record NZ_JBIVPK010000005.1, on the reverse strand, counting down.
TGCCCGTCGTGCTCGATCATGCCGTGCTCCGCGTGCCCGGCGTGGGCAGAGGGAACGGCCGACGGCACGTCATCGAGGAGCGCGCGCCGGTTGTCGTGATGATGGGGGTGATGCTCGCGACTGGTCATGATCACTTCTCCTCGCCAGTGATGCTCAGTAGCTGCCGGAAACGGTAGTGGTGGTGCTGCTCCGCAGAAGTTCGTGGAGCGGTGCCTCGGGGCTGAGCGCTCCGGACGACGCGTCAGCGCTTCTGTTGGCGAATGCGGTGCTCATGGCGTCAGTGGTCGGCTTGGCATGCGGGGGCGTCATGAGCCCGGGCGTGCAGGGAGAAGGCCGGGCCTTTCCCATGCGCTGAAGACCGCGATCCAGGCCCGCCCCAGACGGCGGCACGGCAGGAGGGCCGGGCACTTCAGTCAACGGGCTTGCCCCCATGCTTACTTGAACGACCGCAGGCGCAGGCTGTTGGTGACGACGAAGACCGACAAGAAAGCCACCCCGTGGCCGGGCTCAGAAGCCCGGCGGCACACTCAAACGCGGCCGACGAGCTCGTAGCCCGCCTCGTCGACGGCGGCGCGCACGGCGTCCTCGTCGAGCGTGGCGGCGGAGGTGACGGTCACCTCGCCGGTCTTGGCGTCCGCCGTGACCGCGGCCACGCCCTCCAAGGCCGATACCTCCTGGGAGACCGCGCCCTCGCAGTGTCCACAGGTCATGCCGGACACCTTGTAGATGGTGGTGACACCGGCGCCCTGGACATCGATCGTGACGTTGGCGTTGGAGCTGCAGGAACCGGTACCGCAGCAGGAGCCGGAGTTCGCCTCGGTGGTCAAGGCTTCTCCCAGGGGTGTGTATGCGTGGGGCGTCGACGAGAGGGGCGCGGTGTCCCGGCCCTCCCGACTGATGAGAACACTATACCCCCCGGGGGTATTCCGGATCGTAACGCCACCCGCTTGGACTGCTTGCCTCCGGCCTCGCGATATCCGTGCTGTGCTCCGGTGAGGCGCCGGACGACCGCCTGCTCACCGAGACCGTGACACGCCTGCGCCGTGCCCAGGTCCCGCCGACCGCCGAGCCTCCGTGGTCACTCTCACCAACACCGGACGCGCCGGCTCGCGGCGTGGACCGCCGCCCGTGAGCGCCGCATGAGTGCGCCCCTCTCCGCCCTCGACGACGCGGACCGGGTGCCATCGCGACACTGCTCACCCTCTTCCATCTGGCGGAACACCTGGGTGAACCCGGCGACGACACAACGGCGCGAAGAGCGCACGGAACGTGCTGCTGGCGGGCATGGCCATGTCTCTTGCCTGAGACCGCTGCCAGCCGCCGCGGGCAGCGACCGACCACAAGAGCAGGAGGTTCCGCCTCGGCGTGATTGTGGGCGGCGGTTGATCCGAGGGTGCAGGGTCGGGTACTCCAAGCCGTCACCTGCCGGGAAGGCCGGGGAGACGGCTGCGATCTGCACGGCATCCTTTGAAGCACGGGAGCATCAGCCCACCGAGCCGTAGGTACCCCCGGGGGGTAGTATGCAATTCTGCTGATCGATCAGCACGGCATCGGTGGAGCCTATGACGAGATGGACAGCTCATCGCGGCGGCACAGCCGTCCGCTGGACGTACGGGGTGTTCCTCACCCTGTGCGTCGTACTGGCCGTGCTCGTCCACCACGAGACGACCACGATGGGCTCCTCGTCCTCCATGCCTGGGGCTGCCCATGCCGTACACGTGATGCCGGACGGCGCCGCACCGTTCATCTCTGACACCTCATCGTGCAATGCCGACCACGGCGCCTGTTCCGGGCCCGGCATGCAGCACTGCACGACGGCGAATGTCGACTCCGTGCAGCTCGCCGTCCCCAGTCAGAGCGTGTTCGACTCTCTCGCCTTCTTGCAGCGAGCAGCGGAAGGCCGCGCGCCTTCCACGGCGGTCGGCCGCGCCCCGCCCGATCTGTCCGTCCTCTGCCAACTGCGCCTGTAGGCCGCGCCGGACGACGCGTGATGTGTCGTCCCTCCGAGGCCACGTCGCAGCTACAACACAGAGGACAACAACACAATGAACAGCATCAACCGCCGCTCCGTCCTGCTCGCCGGACTGGGAGCGGCCGGCGCCGGCGCGCTGGCCGCGTGCAGCAGCGGCTCCACGAGTGGTGACGCGCTGGTCAACCCGTCAGACTCGGCGGTCGCCGCCGCCGAGAGGAAGCGCAAGAGCACAGGGCGGCAGCAGAAGCTCACCCTGACCGCGGCACCCGCCGCGATCGACCTGGGCGGCGGCGTCATGCCCAAGACCTGGGCCTTCGACGGACGCGCCCCGGGCAAGGAGGTCCGGCTCTCCGTCGGCGACACCCTCGTCGCCGAGCTGTCCAACCAGCTCCCGCACAAGACCACCACCTCAATCCACTGGCACGGCCTTGCGCTGCGCAACGACATGGACGGCGTGCCCCCGGCGACCCAGACCGCGGTCCGGTCCGGCTCCACCTTCACCTACAAGTTCATCGCAGACGCCCCGGGCACCTACTTCTTCCACCCGCACGTCGGCGTCCAGCTCGACCGCGGCCTGTACGCCCCTCTGGTCGTCGAGGACCCCAAGGAGACCCTCGCGTACGACGACGAGTGGGTGATCGTCCTCGACGACTGGGTCGACGGTGTCACCGGCACGCCCGACGAGGTCTTCGCCGAGGTCAAGCAGGGCATGGGCGGCATGGGGCGCATGGGTGGACACTCAGCCGCCAGCAGCAGCTCGCCGTCCGGCGGTATGGACCACGACGGTATGGACCACGGCGACATGGGGCACATGGGCAGGATGGACATGGGTGATTCCGCCTCGCCTTCGACCTCTGCCTCGCCCGGCGGCATGTCCATGAAGTTCATGCACATGGGGGCCACCAGCAAGCTGCTCGGCGGCGACGCCGGTGATGTGAAGTACCCACACCACCTGGTCAACGGCCGAGTGGCGAACGACCCGGCCGTCTACACCGGCAAGCCGGGAAAGAAGGTGCGGCTGCGCATCATCAACGCCGGCTCGGACACCGCCTACCGGGTCGCCCTCGGCGGCCACAAGCTGACCATCACCCACACCGACGGCTTCCCGGTCCGGCACCAGGAGGTGGACGCGCTGCTCATCGGCATGGGCGAACGCTACGACGTCCTCGTCACCCTTGGCGACGGTGTCTTCCCGTTGGTCGCCCTGGCGGAGGGCAAGGACGCGAACGGCCTGGCCCTGATGCGCACCGGCTCGGGGAGCAAGCCGTCCGCGACCATCCGCCCGAAGGAACTCGACGGGAAGATCATGACGGCGTCCCAGCTCCGTGCCGCCGACGACGTACGGCTCAAGACCGCCAAGACCGACGTCACACACCAGATCAGGCTCACCGGCGGCATGGCCAACTACGACTGGGCCATCAACGGCAAGCCGTTCGACATGGCCGACCCCGCGGCGAACCCCATCCTCATCGAGGAAGGCCGGCGCGTGAGGCTCGACTTCGTCAACGAGACCGACATGTGGCACCCGATGCACCTGCACGGCCACACCTACCAGATCGGCACCTCCGGGCCGAGGAAGGACACCGCGATCGTTCTGCCCAAGCAGAAGATCTCCGTCTTCTTCGACGCCGACAACCCCGGCCAGTGGATGCTGCACTGCCACAACGCGTACCACGGCGAGGCCGGGATGATGGCGAACGTGGCCTACCAGGCCTGACGGTCGACGTTCGCTGTCCGGGCGGGCTCATCGACTGATGATCGATGGGCACGTCCGGACGCACGTGAAGTTGAAGACAGGTAGCTGCCGGCCCAGTGTGGAGCCGCGGGGAAACGGAAACCGGCTCAGGGCTCAGAGTGTCCTGACGAGTGATGGCCGTGGGGCTTGTGCTGCCAGCGGATGCGGTCATTCCGGGGGTGCTATCCGGACACCGGTGCGTGCCGCGCGTTGCTTGCCCCAGGCGTACAGCGCCTCCAGTACGGGCACCAGGCTCAGTCCCTCCTCGGTCAGCCGGTACTCGACGGCCGGTGGACTTCCGGCGTCGGACCACCACTCGATCAGCCCCCTGGCCTCCAGCCCGCGCAGCCGCTGGACCAGTACCTTTTCGCTGACCTCGGGTATCCGCTGACGGAGCGCCCCGTATCGGTGCACGCCCTCCTTCAGGTGCGCCAGCACGACCGTGGCCCACTTTCCGCCGAGCACCTCCAAGGTCAACTCGACGGGGCAGCAGAAGCGCTGACCGTTCTCGGGCGTGGGTGTCGGCGTCGTCATCGCTGTCCTGTTCCGGGTGCTTACCGCCCGGTCAGTCCTTGCCAGGGGCCCGGGGGTGCTGTTCAGTCCTCGCATGATTGTCGAGCACATCCGATACCGGATTGCCGAACGGCAACGGGCGGAATTCGAGAAGGCGTACCTACGGGCCTCCGTGCCACTCGGCCAGGCCGAGCAGTGCGTGGACTACGAACTGGCCCGATGCACCGAGGATCCGGGCTCCTACATCCTCTGCCAGATAGCTTCGACTGGGGTGCATCATGAATGCCCGCCGCAACGCACGCGACCGAGCGCCTCCCACAGCACTCCAAAGCTGACCTGAACTGGTCACTCATCATCCTCACGACCAGGCGTCCGAGTGCTGACGGCGTAGAGGACCGCAAGCAGACAAAGCAGGTGATCGGTCCACGCGACGCCCGAGCCGCGGTCATTCGCTGACTCGGGCAGGCCGGCGATGTGTCCTCAGTACTCCTTCAGCGCGATGGCGTTGGCGGCCTTGTGGATCGGCTCGATCGCCTTGGCCATGATGCGGTCCTTGCCGGGCATCCGGTTGAGCAGCGCCAGCATCGTCATCGAGATCCGGACCTGGCCCTTGGTGCGCATCACCATCCGCTTGATGTTCGCCGGGCCGAGGTCCTGGTTGGCCTTGACGAACGGGCGCATCTCGCGCTCGTACGCGGCGAAGCCGGCGGCGTGGTCGACGGCCGTGGAGGCCAGTTCGCCGGCCAGTACGTACGCGCCGACCAGGGCCAGGCTGGTGCCCTGCCCGGAGGCGGGCGAGGCGCAGTACGCGGCGTCGCCGACGAGCACCGTCCGGCCGGTCGACCAACGCTCCATGTGCACCTGCGACAGCGAGTCGAAGTAGAGGTCCGGAGCGGCCTGGGCGCCTTCGATCAGGCGTGGCACCTCCCAGCCCTCACCGGCGTACGCGTCAGTGAGCAGCCGCTGCTGGGCGGCGCGGTCGTGGCGGTCGTAGGACAGCGGCTCCGAGGAGAACAGGAACATCGCCTTGGCGGTGGTCTCGCCGGCCGTGCTGTACGTCAGGGCGGTGCGGCCTGGCCCGACGTACGTCAACTCCTCGCGGTCCAGCCCGAGGTGGTTGGGCACGGTGGAGATCGACACGTAGTACCCGAGGTCGCGCACGTACTGCTGCACTGGGCCGAAGGCCAGCTCGCGGGTGTTGGAGTGCAGTCCGTCCGCGCCGACGATCAGGTCGTAGGTGCCGGTGCGTCCGGAGGCGAACACCACGTCCACGCCGCCGGCGCGCTCGGACAGCTTGGCCATCGAGTCGTCGAAGAGGTATGTCACACCGTCGCGGGTCGCCTCGTACAGCAGTCCGGTCAGATCGCCCCGCAGCAGCTCGGCGTCGTCGTGCCGGCGCCCGCCGAAGGTGTCGCCGTCCATGCCGGCCACGCGCTTGCCGCTTGCGTCAACAACCGAGCCGCTGCGCACGTCGGTACGCGCCGCGCGAACCGCGTCGAGCAGGCCCATGTACTCGATGACCTTCAGCGCTGCACCCCGGATGTCGACCTTGTAGCCGCCGGGGCGGACCGCCGGGGCGCGCTCGACGACGGTCACGCTGTAGCCGTGGCGGCGCAGCCAGTGGGCGAGCGTGATGCCGGCGACGCCGGCTCCGGAGATCAGGACGTTCATCGCGCACTCCTTCGATCGGTTCGACACGGAGAACATACAGGCGTCTTATACGCTTGTACAAGACGCCTGTGTAATCAGATTTCAGCGCCTGGCGTCGGACAGGCCGTCCTGGCCCTGTGGTGCCCACTTGGGCACCAGGGAACAAGTAACCCGCCGGTGGCTTTGAGGGCTTCACGGCGGCGATCGCGCTACACCCCCGTCTTCGATGAGGAACCATCAGTCTCCAAGCCGCGCTGGTGCTCCCGTGAGTGTCGTCCCGGCACTGGCCGGTGATGCTCCGGGTTGTGGTGCACGCCTGATGCGGGCAGTGGCCAGGGCGAGGAGGGCGCGTCCCCCCTGAGTGGTGGACACGCTGAACTGGATCTGCTCGATCCGGAGGAAGCGAGAACACCGCCGTGGCGATGAAGGCGTCAGTGGTCGATCACGTCTTGACCTCTACCGCGCTTGAGGTAGCACCGTGGTTCATATGAACACGGAATCCACGGCGCACGCCGCAGACATCGAAGCCATCGAACAGGTCGTAGCCACCGTCGAGCACTCACAGCAGCACAAGGACCCCGACGAGTTCCTCGCCCTCTTCCACCCCGACGCGGTCTGGACGACGAGCGGCGGCAAGGTCCTCATAGGCCTCGACGCGATCTCCGAGTTCACCCGCAAGGTTCTCCCCGCGGACGACTGGGACGGCAAGGTCACCTACGAGGTGGTCCACGTGTTCTTCATTCGCCCCGACGTCGCGGCGGTCAAGGTCCGTCAGCTCTACCTGACCCCGGGCGATGCGAGCGAGGGTGCCCCGCTGTACGTGATGTCCAAGCAGGACGACGGCCGCTGGTTGCTGACCGCCTGCCAGAACACGGCGGTCGTCGCCGACGAGCAATAGTCAAGACCTGTGGATCAAGCCCGTGGCGAGCCCCCAGCCTAATGAGGCTGGCGATCTCGTTCGTTGGCCATGGTTCAGTCTTCGGTCATGGGCCAGGTTTCCCAGATCAAGTCCAGGCGTCGGTATGCGTCGTCGAACCACGCATCGACCAGTGGGACGGTGACCGTCACCGTCGTCAGAGACATGGAGTGGTCCTTGATCGTGACCTGGCACCGGTCATCGTCCTCGTCGAGTTCGATGAACAGCCACGGGATGCGTTTCCCCTCGCACCAGGCGATGTCCTGTCCCGCGTCGAGCGAGTCCAGGGCCTGCTGCCACTGCCGCAGGTCCTCGGGGAAGAGCCAGGTCTTGAGGGTGCCACGGACGAAGGGCGTATCGACCGCGAACTCTCCGACCAGGGCATCGGCCTCGGTGGGACGCTTCCGCTGCTCCCTCCCCGCGATCCGGAGAATGACACTGTTGCCATCCCCCTCCAGGCGGATCAGGTCGATCGGATCCTCAGCCATGACTGCCCCTCCCGACTCGCGCATGCTGTCGAACACTAATCGTCGGCACGGACACAGAAACGGTTGAGGTGCGTCAGGCCGCGTGAGCTTCGGGGCGTTCGACGAGGTGTCCTCGTCCGAAGCGGGATCCAGCGCGGACGCCGACACCTGATGACGCGTCAGTACGGTTAGCAAGAGTCCTGCCTCAGCTAGTGCTGCGACCGGAAAGGTTCACCGGCTCGCGACGCCCGGCACGGCACCTCGCCGCGTTGTCGCATCACCCGAGTACATCCAGTACGCGGGCAATGCTCCGCCTTGCGATGCACCGCACCTGACGCCGCGAGCTTTCCGGTCACAGCACTAGCCACAGACTGACACACCGCGGAATGACGAAGCCCGCGCATCGAGCTTGCAGCCCGCCCCAGCCGCCTTCCCGCATGCGACGGAACGGCTGGGGGCAACGCGAGACGGCGAGTCGCCCACCAGTCACCACCGATCAGCTATTTCGGCAGGTCAGCGAACTCTTCCTCGCGGCTTGAGGGGCGTCGGCGGTAGCTCGGGGGCCGGCAGCGGGGCGCCGTCGTAGCCCTTCACCTCGCCGAATCGGGTGCCCTCCATCCAGTCCCGGCGGGCCTGGGCGATCTCCTCCTGGGAGCGGGCGATCCAGTTCCAGAACATGATCAGCTCCTCCTCGAACGGCTCGCCGCCCAGGAGCATCAGGCCCGCGTCCGACTCGGCGCGCAGGGGGAGTTCGGTACGGCCGCAGCCCAGGTAGAGCATCGAGCCGGGCAGGACGGGTACGCCGTCGACATGGGTCTCACCGGACATGGAGAGCACGGCGTACTCGAAGTCCGGGTCCAGCGGGAGGCGTACGTCGGTGCCGCGGGTCAGGGCCAGGTCGGCGCCCGTGATCGGGGTGTACGTCGTGCCCGGCGAGGTCGCGCCGTCGAGGTCGCCCAGGATCAGGGTGGCCTTGAGGCCGGGGGCGGTGACCGTCGGCAGTTCGGTGTGGTGCTCGAAGCGCGGGTCGGTGTGGCGGTGGGTGTCCGGGAGGGCGACCCACAGTTGCGCACCGTGCAGGAAGCGGGCGTGCGACCTGGGGCTCTCCTCGGAGTGGCTGATGGCCCGGCCGGAGGTCATCAGGCCCAGCTCGCCGGGGCGGATCAACTGGAGGCTGCCCGTCGAGTCGCGGTGCAGCACCTCGCCCTCGTGCAGCCAGCTCACCGTCTGGAGGCCCATGTGCGGGTGCGGCGGGACCTGCATGCCGGGCTCGTCGGCGATGTCGTCGGGGCCGTAGTGATCGACGAAGCACCAGGCGCCCACCATGCGGCGGCCCAGGTTCGGCAGCAGCCGCCTCACCTCGGTGGACTCGCCGAGCTTGACGCGGCGGGGGCTGAGGAGTTCCCGTACGGGCTCCGCCACCACGAAGCCACGGCCGCCGCACACCGCGGGGACCGACTCGCGGTCAAGATTGCTCATGGCGCCCAACCTAGCCCCAGGGGACGCCGAAAGTCCCCGCTTGCCGTCGTTCGCGGGCCCTCGCGGCCGACGACGGCAGCATAGTGGAATATTCAACCAATCGTGCCTGTTGTTGCGGCCGGTGGCTCCGAACGAGGCACCGAAGGAGGTCACTGGTGGACACGACGTACTACGAGCACGGAACCCCGGCGGAGCGCTGGGAGCGGGCGCAGATGTTCTTCGACGCCCGGGACTACGCCGCCGCGGCCCGCGTGCTGAACGGGCTGGTCGAGGAGGTGCCGGAGCAGACCGGCCCCCGGCTGCTGCTGGCGCGTGCCTACTACCACTCGGCCCAACTGCGCCGGGCCGAGACCGAGTTGCGCGTCATCGTCGAGCGCGACCCGGTGGAGCACTACGCCCGGCTGATGCTGGGCCGCACCCTCCAGCGGCAGGGCCGCCACGACGAGGCCGAGACGCACCTGCGCGTCGCCTCCGCCCTCGCGGGCGACTTCGGGGACCGGTGAACGGCCGGAGCGCATAGGCTGTCAGAGCGGCGCCGCCGGGTGGAGGAGCAGGAACAGGGTGACCGCGGAGTTCGCCGAGGACATCGCGGACACCGCCGCACCGGCGGCGGCGCCCCACACGGCGGCGCCGACCGCCGTGAAGACCGACGGCCGGTCCGGGCCCGCCGGTGCCGGCGCCAGCAGGGCGGCGACCCGGCGCGGCACCGGGCCGCCGGCGGCCACCGCGGCGAGGGTGGGCGCGGGCGCGGCGGACGACAGCAGGGCCGCCTTGCCGATCGCCCGCGCGACCACACGCCGGTCGCCGACCGCGCGGGCCGCGTCCTCGTCGGCCCAGCGCTCGGCGGTGTAGACGACGGCGGACCGCAGCGGTCGCAGGAAGGGGTTGGCGCGGGCCGCCAGGTGGACGGTGAGCAGGTGACGGTGGTGGCGGGCCGCCAGGTGGGCGCGTTCGTGCGCGAACAGGGCCCGCCGTTCGTCCGGGGCGAGGCCGTCCAGAAGTGCCGTGGTGACGACGATCCGGTCAAGGCTGCCGGGCAGGGCGTACGCGTACGGCGTGGTGTCGGGCAGGACCACGACGGGTGTCCCGCGCAGCCCGGTCAGTGCCCGCCGGGCGCGGCGGGCCACTCGCCGGTGGCGCCACAGGGTGCGCCCGCAGGCCACCGCGACCAGTCCCAGGGCGGGGATGGCCGCACGGCCCGCGACCCGGTCGCGCGAGACGGCCGCCCTGAAGTCGGGATCAGCCCATTCGTCCGGAACCGGGCTGCCGGTCAGCTGGGCGCTGCCGACGACCGTGAGGAGGGCGAGGCACAGCGTGCTGCATCCGCCCATGACGGCGGCCACCCGGGTCAGCAGCCGGGTGGCCGTGCGCGGGTGCAGGCGCGATACGGCCAGGCGTGCGACGGGCCAGGCGGACAGCGGCAGCACCAGCGGCAGTAAGACGTAGAGCCCCATGAGGCGTCAGTGTTCCGTACCGTCGTCCCTCGGGTGTCGAGCCCTGTCGGCGCTGTCGGCGTTGTCCGCGGCGTCCGCCGTGTCCAGCAGTGCGCGCAGCACCTGCTCGTCGCCGGGCGGCAGCGTGGTGACGAAGCTGGTCAGCACGGCTTCGCGGTCCCGTTCGCCGTCCAGCAGGCGGCGCATCCGGAGCGCCGCGAGGCGGGCGACGTCCGCGGTCGGGATCCACACGAAGGAGCGGCCCCGGCGCTCGCGGGAGACGACGTCCTTGGCGAGCAGCCTGGTCAGGATGGTGACCACGGTGGTGTAGGCGAGGTCGCCGCCGAGCCGCTGCTGCACCCAGGCCGCGGTGACCGGGCCGTCCGCCTCGCGGAGCGCGCCGAGCACCTGGCTCTCCAGTTCGCCCTGCCCGCGCCGGGCACGCCGGTGTTGTGTCGTCATGTGCGTCTCCCTCCGGCGTCGGCGTGTCGCACCACGCTACTTCACACCGGAGGCCCGGTCGGGGGTGCCGCCGGAGGTGCCGCACGCCGGTTCCCGCACGCCCTGCGGGAAACCGGCGCCGCCTCACCCCCGTCAGGCCGTACCGGCGCCGGTTACGCGCCAGGTTGGTGGCCTGCCTGCGCCAGGCAGGCCGGGCCGGGCGAGCGCCGTGGCATCCTGGCGAGATGGCTTCCCCCCGTGCGCGTACGCCCCTGGCCGAGCAGGTCGAGGAACTCCTCGCCGACGGCGGCCCGTTGCCCATCGTCGCCGCCGGCGACCCGGTGCTGCGACGCGCCGCCGAACCGTTCGACGGCCAGTTGGAGCCCGAGCTGCTGGCCCGCTTCGTTCAGGCAATGCGCCTGACCATGCACGCGGCGCCGGGCGTGGGACTGGCCGCGCCGCAGGTCGGGGTGGGACTGCGGATCACGGTCGTGGAGGACCCGGCACCGGTGCCGGACGAGGTACGAGTGGCGCGCGGACGGGTGCCGCTCCCCTTCCGCGTGCTGGTCAATCCGTCGTACGAGGCCGTCGGCACCGCGCGCGCCGCGTTCTACGAGGGCTGCCTGAGCGTCCCTGGCTGGCAGGCCGTGGTGGCACGGCACGCCGAGGTGCGCCTGCGGGCCCTGGACGAGCACGGGCGCGCGGTGGACGAGGTGTTCTCGGGCTGGCCCGCCCGGATCGTCCAGCACGAGACCGACCACCTCGGCGGCACCCTCTACCTCGACCGCGCCGAACTCCGTTCCCTCTCCTCCAACGACGCGATGGCGCACCGCTGGACCCAGCCGACCCCGGCGGAGGCCGCGCGGGCGCTCGGCTTCGAGGTGCCGTAGGCGAGCACCGGGGCACCGCCCCTGCGGGAACTGCCGCAACGGCCGGGGCGGTTCCGTGGTCGCGTGGTCAGCCCCGGTAGGCCTCCAGCAGGCGGAGCCAGACCTCGCTGATCGTCGGGTAGGACGGGACCGCGTGCCACAGGCGGCTGATCGGAACCTGGCCGGCGACGGCGACGGACGCCGAGTGGAGCAGTTCGCCGACGCCGGGGCCGACGAAGGTGACACCGCGCAGGATCTCTGCGTCGAGGTCGACGACCATGCGGGCGCGGCCGCGGTAGCCGTCGCCGTACAGGCCGGCCCCGGCGACCGAGGAGAGGTCGACGTCGACGGCCCGGACGCGGTGGCCGGCCTGCTCGGCTTCGGCCAGGGACAGACCCACGGCCGTGGCCTCCGGGTCGGTGAAGACGACCTGGGGTACGGCGTGGTGGTCGGCGGTGGCGGCGTGCGCGCCCCACGGGTCCGTCTCCAGCAGGGGCACACCGGCCGCACGGGCGCCGATCGTGTCGCCCGCGATCCGGGCCTGGTACTTGCCCTGGTGGGTGAGGAGCGCGCGGTGGTTCACGTCGCCGCAGGCGTACAGCCAGGTGCTGCCCTGTACGCGCAGGCTGTCGTCGACCGGCAGCCAGGAGCCGGGCTCCAGGCCCACCGTCTCCAGGCCGATGTCGTCGGTACGCGGCGCGCGCCCGGTGGCGAAGAGGATCTCGTCGGCCTCGACACGGTCGCCGTTGCCGGTGACTGCGACCACGGTGCCGTTCTCGCGGGCGACCGACTCCACTGTTGTGCCGGTGCGGATGTCGGCGCCCGCCTCCGCGAGGGCGTCGGCGACCAGTTCGCCGGCGAAGGGTTCCATGCGCGCCAGCAGCCCCTTGCCCCGGACCAGGACGGTGACCTGGGAGCCGAGCGCCTGGTAGACGGTGGCCATCTCGGTGGCGACGACACCGCCGCCCACGATGATCAGCCGCCCGGGCACCTGTTCGGCGCTGGTGGCCTCGCGGCTGGTCCACGGCTTGACGGCGTCGAGCCCGGGCAGGTCCGGCAACCGGGCGCCGGTTCCGGTGCAGACGGCGACGGCGTGCCGGGCGGTCAGCGTCCTGCGCGTGCCGTCGGGGCCGTCGACCGTGACCGTGCGCGGACCGGCCAGCCGGCCGTGCCCGCGGTAAAGGTCGGCGCCGATGCCGTCCAGCCACCGCGCCTGGCCGTCGTCGTGCCAGTGCGAGGTGTACACGTCCCGGCGGGCGAGGACCGCGGGGGCGTCGAGGGGGCCGCGCACCGCCTGGCTCAGGCCCGGCAGACGGCGGGCGTCGGCGCGGGCGATGACCGGGCGCAGCAGGGCCTTGCTGGGCATGCACGCCCAGTACGAGCACTCGCCGCCGACCAGTTCGCTCTCCACGATCGCCGTGGACAGGCCGGCCGCCCGGGTGCGGTCGGCCACGTTCTCCCCCACGGGTCCGGCGCCCAGCACCACGACGTCGTACGCGATGGTTTCCGTTTCGGTCATGGGGTCAGTCTGGTGGGTGGTGTGCGCCCTGGCCACACGGGTACGTGCGCGGAATACCCGTAGGGTCGGCCGTGTTGTGCCCACGGCTTCGCCCCACGCCGGTAAGCCGACACCAGGAAGCACCAGGAAGAGGGATACGCCATGAGCAGCACCGTGGAGCTGACCAAGGAGAACTTCGACCAGACGGTCACGGACAACGAATTCGTCCTCATCGACTTCTGGGCGTCCTGGTGCGGACCGTGCCGTCAGTTCGCCCCGGTCTACGAGAAGGCGGCCGAGGAGAACCCGGACCTGGTGTTCGGCAAGGTGGACACCGAGGCCCAGCCGGAACTGGCGGCGGCCTTCGGTATCCAGTCCATTCCGACACTGATGATCGTCCGTGACCAGGTCGCCGTGTTCGCGCAGCCGGGTGCGCTGCCCGAGGCCGCTCTTGCGGACGTGATCGGCCAGGCCCGCAAGCTGGACATGGACGAGGTCCGCAAGGCGGTCGCCGAGCAGCAGAACGGTCAGTAGAAACGGTCAGTAGATCGGTCGCTGGATCGGTCGGTAGATCGGACCGTGAGGTCTCGACGGGCTGCTTTCCGAGCGTGCCGGGCGGTGGGTGTCCTCCCTGAGGGAGTGGCGCCCACCGCTTTGTCGTAGCGTCGGCCGGCCTGTCGCGGTTCAGTCATACGGGGGTCGCGCACGCGCACTCGCGGTCACGCGGACTCGCGGGTCATGTGCACTCGCGGGTCATGTGGACTCGCGGTGGACCACCGTCGCGCCCAGTACCGCGTGCCGCTCGGGCCGGGCGCCGGGGTCGCGTACGGCGCGGTCGACCAGTTCGGCCAGGTCGCGGCCGGAGGGCAGGTCGATGTGGACGGTGCTCAGCCGGGGCCGCAGCAGCCGCCCGAGCATGAGGTCGTCGGCGCCGATCACGGCCGTCTCCTCGGGGATGCGTACGCCCCCGTCCTGCAGGGCCCGCATCAGCAGCATGGCGTACTCGTCGTTGTAGGCGAACACCGCGTCGAGGCCGAGGTCGCGCCAGCGGGCGGCCAGATGGGCGGCGGACCGTTCGTCGTAGCCGAGGGGCAGTTCGGTCACGCTGCCGTCGGTGCCGCGCAGGGCGCGCCGTACGCCGGCGAGCCGGGGCCGGGAGAACATGTCCAGTCCGCGTTCCTCGGGCACGACCACGCCGATACGGCGCCGGCCACGGGCGTGCAGGTGGGCACCGGCCCGGTGGCCGACGCTCTCGTGGTCCATGAGCAGCGCGTGGGCCCCCTCGACGGGCTCCGGGCCGAGGGTGACGACGGCACGCGCGCCGGAGCGTTTGAGCACCGAGACGCCCGCGGGTCCGAGGCCCACGCCGGACACCAGGACGGCTACCGGGCGCAGTTCGGCCCAGGCCCGGACGGCCTCGTCACCGGGCAGGCCCGCGGTGGCGTGCTGTACGACGGTGTAGTCGAGGAGGCCGAGCGCCCACTGGAGTTCTTCCAGGAAGCGGCTGTAGAGCGGGCCGGCCGGGATGGCCGGGGCGGGCATCAGGACCATACGGCTGTGCCCCGCGCGCAGGCTGCGCGCCGCCGCGTGGGGCACGTATCCGAGTTCTTCGGCGGCCTCGTGGACCCGGCGGCGGGTGGGCTCGCTGATGCGGACCGCTCTGGTGTTGTTCAGGACGTAGGAGACGGTCGCGCGCGAGACGCCGGCCAGTCGGGCCACGTCGGCGCTCGTGGGCACGGAGCGCGGAGCGGGCGACGGGGGCGCGGCGGGTTTGGGAATCTGCACCATGACGTACGGCATCTTGGCAGAAGCCGTGGGCCGCCCGTCTGGTGAACTGCCCTATTCCAGACCGAAGTTGAAACGGCACCAGATGCGGGGCGGGCACACGGAGGGCGAGGACGCGTAGGTCGCCCGCCGAGCCGGACCCTGCCAGGCGCCCTGCGGGGCCGCACCGCCTGTCCGAAGCCCCGGGCGGCGGGCGGCGGGCGGCGGGCGGCGGGCGGCGGGCGGCGGGCGGCGGGCGGCGGGCGGCGGGCGGCGGGCGGCGGGCGGCGGGCGGCGGGCGAGGAAACGGTGCCCGTGTCGGTGCCGATGCCGGCCCCGCGACACGACCCCGGGACATCGCCGCCGGCCTCACCGGGCCGACCGGCGCGCGGCCCGCCCACGTCGCCCGACCGGGTGATGTCGGGGCCGCCGTGTCCGCGTACGGGAAGGCCGCTCGCGCGCGGCGGCCGACGGATGGGAAAGCCGCGCGCACGCAGGTCGACGGACGGGAAAGCCACTCACGGCCGAGTCGGCCGCACCGGTCCCCCGGCTCTCAGCAGGTCGGTCCCGTGGAGGTGATTCGGGCGACCAGGTCGTGCCAGCCCGCCTGCAGCCGCTCCATCGGCATCTGGCACTGCCGGGTCAGATGGTGGATGAGGGCGGGCTCGAGGTACCCCATCAGCGTGTGGGCGAGGAGTTCGCTGTCCGCGTCCGGGGCCGCCTGCCGCAGCAGCATCGCCACATGGGCGTACTGGACCTGGCGGGCGGGTACGCCGAAGCGGCGGGCCGGTCCCGGATCGGCCGCCAGTTGCAGTTCCAGCTCGTCGGCCGCGCGGCGCAACGCCACGCAGCCGAAGGCCCGCAGCCGCTCGGCGGGCGGCGCGCCGGGGCCCATGGGCGGAGGCCCACTGAGGAACGCGGCCTGGAACTTCCGCTCCGAGTGGTCCAGCAGCGCCCTGAGCAGGCCGGTGCGGTCGCCGAAGCGGCGGAAGACCGTCCCCTTGCCCACCTCGGCCGCCGCGGCGACCGCCTCCATCGTGACTCCGGCCGCGCCGTGCTCCGCGACCAGGCGCGCGGCGGCGTCCAGCAGCCGGGCGCGGTTGCGCGCCGCGTCGGCCCGCAGACAGGGCTCGTCCTCGCCGGCGCCGAAGTCGAGCAACACCGGCTGTGTCAGCAGCTCCCGGGTCTCCTGAGGTTCTTGAGGCTCCTGGGGCTTCGGAAGGGGCGACAGGGGGCGGGACATGAAGACAGCGTAAGGCATCGGGAACAGAACTGGACCGTGGTCCGCTTATGGTGGTAGAAAATTAAACGGACCTCGGTCCGGATCTGTAACGCAATTGTGTCATCCCCCCTTGGAGTCCCCCATGTCTGTTCGCATCCTCGCGCTCGTCGGCAGCCTCCGCGCCGGTTCGCACAACCGCCAGCTCGCCGAGGCCGCAATCAAGCTCGCCCCCGCGGGCGCCGAGGTCGAGCTGTTCGAGGGCCTGGCCGACGTCCCG
Source organism: Streptomyces sp. NPDC093064 (assembly GCF_044754605.1). NCBI lineage: Bacteria > Bacillati > Actinomycetota > Actinomycetes > Kitasatosporales > Streptomycetaceae > Streptomyces > Streptomyces sp. NPDC093064. Next base: position 121,632 of record NZ_JBIVPK010000005.1, on the reverse strand, counting down.
TTCTACAACGAGGACCTCGACGTCGAGGGCAGCGTGCCGGCCGCCGCCGCCAAGCTGCGCGAGGTCGCCGGGTCCGCCGACGCCTTCCTGCTCTTCTCCCCCGAGTACAACGGCACCATCCCGGCCGTCCTGAAGAACGCCATCGACTGGCTGTCCCGCCCGTTCGGCGCCGGTGCCTTCGTCGGCAAGCCCGTCGCCGTCATCGGCACCGCCTTCGGCCAGTACGGCGGCGTGTGGGCGCAGGACGACACCCGCAAGGCCGTGGGCATCGCCGGCGGCAAGGTGATCGAGGACATCAAGCTCTCCATCCCCGGCTCCGTGACCCGCTTCGCCGAGACCCACCCGGTCGACGACGCCGAGGTCGCCGCCCAGCTCACCGAGGTCGTCGCGCGCCTGCACGGCCACACCGGCGAGGTGGCTGCCGCCTGAGCCCCCCGGAAGGGGCCGGCGCCCGGTGGGCGCCGGCCCCTTCCGGCTTTCCGCGGGGCTCCGCGCCCCAGTCCCACGCCCGTGTCTACGGGCAGGACTCCCCGAACTTGACCGCCGTGAAGGACACCGGCTGCCCCTTCAGCGCGGTACCCGGGCCCGGAGTCTGCGAGCACACCTGCCAGTTGCTCTCCACCAGCACCCACCGGTGGTCCGGCGACGCGTCCTTCACCGTGAGCGACGTGCTCGCGTCCAGGGCAGCACGAGCCGCCTTCACCGATTTCCCCTTGAAGTCGGGCATCTTCCCGCCCTTGGCCGAGGGCGGAGCCTCGTCCTTCGCGGGACAGGACTCCTCCAGCTTGACCGCGCCGAAGTCCAAGGTCGTACCGGTCGAGACCGTCGTGCCCGCCGCCACGTTCTGGCTGCACACCTTCCAGTTCCGGTGGAACGCCTGCATCCGGCCGCGGCCCAGGGCGTCGTGCGACTTCAGCGAGTGGAAGCCCTGTTCCTTGGCGGCGTCCTGCGCGGACTGCAACCCCATACCGACGAAGGCCGGCACCTTCTTCCGCTGGTCCGCTCCCGGCTTGCCGTCCCGCGCCGGCTCGCTGCTGCCCGGGGCGACAGAGGCCTCCGCCGAAGGCGTGGCGCCGCCTGGCGACTTGGTGCCGTCCGCGGGTTCACAGGCCACGAGGACGCCGGCCACGGCACATGTCAGAACGGCGAGGGCGAGACGGGTTCGCACGGATTCCCCCCAAGTGGTGCTGGTACAGGCGAATAACGGTAGACCAGTCATGAAAGAGGGGGAAATCCCACCGTCGGGTCCCGGACACCGGCCGTGCGGAGAACGGCTCAGGCCACTCCCTGCCCTTCCGGCAAGCCCCGTACGACAACCGGAACATGACTCCGCCGTCCTTACGCAAATGCGCCAACGGTATGTTTGACAGGCCAAGTACCTGTACATGGCGAGGGACGGTCGGAATGAACGGGGCATGTCGACCTGTCGCGGGCGATTTCAAGTCGCTTACGTGGCCTGGCCGTTCCCCGGTGACTCCGCCCGTCGCGACGCCGTATCGCGCGGCACACCACTGCCGCGGATCAGCAGACATATCCGGAGGGATCTGTTCGTGACGAGTCAGCAGCACACCAGTTCACGTCGCCGCTCCTTCGAGGTCTCGGTCGGCGCCGTGGGTGCGGTCGCGATGGCGATAGCCCTCAGCGGCTGCTCCAGCGGCCCGGACTACCAGGGCACATGCATGGACAGGCTGACGCAGAAACGCGTGACCGACCACCACTGCAGCTCCGGCGGGGCCGGTGGGGCAGGCGGGGGCAACTACGCCTGGTGGTACACCCCGCGGGGCAAGAACGCCCCCGCCGTCGGGCAGAAGGTCGACCTCAGCAAGGGCAACGGCTCGTTCACCGCGCCGAAGTCCGGAAGCGTCGTCCGCGGCGGCTTCTCCGCCAAGGGCGGATCGGTCGGCGGCTGAGCCATGAGACGCGAACCCCGCACCCCGAGGGCCGGCTGGGAGCAGACGGTGCTCCAATCAGGCCTTCCGTTCCACACCGAAATACTGCCCGACGGCCGCAAGTTGCCCTACTGGAACGAGAGCGCCGCCTACGTGCTCACCTCTCGCGAGGTGGACTACCTGGAGGACGTCACCGAGGAGCTGCACGCGATGTGCGTGGCGGCGGCCCGGCACGTCCTGGAGAAGGGCGACGTCGAACGCCTCGGCATCGACCCCCGCTGGGCGAGACCGATGCTCGAGACCTTCGAGAACGAGTCGCCTAGCATCTACGGCAGGTTCGACTTCGCCTGGGACGGCACGGGCGACGCCAAGCTGTACGAGTACAACGGCGACGTTCCGGCGGCGCTGCTCGAAGCCGCTGTGCTGCAATGGCAGTGGCTGGAGGACGTGCATCCGGACCGCGACCAGTTCAACACGATCCACGAGCGCCTGGTGCGGACGTGGCAGCGGCTGGCACCGCGGCTGGGTGGCCAGGTCCACTTCGCGCACTCCGTCGACGAGCCCGACGAGGACATCATCACCGCGGCGTACCTGCGGGACACGGCCGACGAGGCGGGCCTTCCCACGGTGGGCCTGACGATGGAGAACGTCGGCTGGCACAGCGGCATCCGGCGCTTCGTGGATCTGAGCGACGTACCCATCGACTCCTGCTTCAAGATGTACCCGTGGGACTGGGCGTTCGAGAGCGCCTACGCCCCGCAGTTGGAGGCCGAGCCCCGTTCGACGCAGTGGCTCGAGCCGATGTGGAAGGCGCTGCTGTCCACCAAGGCGCTGCTGGCGGTGCTGTGGGAGTTGTACCCCGGGCACCCGAACCTCCTGCCGTCCTACCTCGACGGTCCCCGCGATCTGACCGAATGGGTCGCCAAGCCCCTGTGGGGCTGGGAGGGTGCCTCGATCAAGGTCCGTTCCGCGGAGCACCACTTCGACCAGGCCGGCCCGTTCGACGACGGCCCGTTCCTGTTCCAGCAGTTCCACCGGCCGCCGTCCTTCGACGGCAACCACATGGTGATCGGCTCGTGGGTCATCGACGGCAGGTCGGCCGGGGTCGGCATCCGCGAGTCCAACGAGATCGTCACCGACCGCCGGTCCCGTTTCATTCCCCACCTCATCGACGCGCCGCGTTCCACTCCGGAGCAGGTCGCGCACTGGCTGCGGACCAGCTGACCGCGGCACGGCATCGGCGAGGCGCCCGTAGGGACCGGCGGCAGGGCGGAGGGGCCGCCGGTCACGCTGTCAGCAGGCTGATGCCGAGGGCGATCAGGACGGCCACCTTGGCGATCTCCAGGGCCACGTACGCCAGGTGGCCGCGCGAGCGGGGACCGTCCTCGCCGGCCTCTTCACCGGCCAGGACCAGGTCGGACCTGCGGTTGAGGCGGGGGCGCACGAAGGCCAACTGGGCGAGGAGCAGTACGGCGACGGCCGCGGTCAGCCCGGCGACCCCCGCCGGAGACCCGCCCGCGGCGACCGCGACGATCACCACGACGGCCAGGGCGGTCTCGACGAGGTTCAGCGCCCGGAAGACCAGCCGGCCGATACCCAGTCCGATGGGAATGGTCACGCCGGGGGCCCGGAACTTCAGCGGGGCCTCAAGAAAGGAAATGGCCAGCACCATACCGAGCCAGACGAAGGTGACCGCACTCGCGATGGCGGCCGCCGTGGTGTTCATCGATGTATCGCCTTTCTGCAAGGTGTGCAGGAACTGCCGGGGCCTGGCGGGACGACGGGGCCGCCGCTGAGGGCCATCGGCCTATCGGGCCCACCAGGGCCACCCGGCCCGCCACAGCCACCGGGCTCCACCAGATCCGCCAAAGCGCGGCCCTCGCCGCCCTTCACGTCAGCCACCCGGCGCCGGCGCGGGCGACCCCGCCGGGCGGGTGGACAGGTGGGCCAGGCAGGAGTCGGGTTCCGCGAAGGGTTCCAGCCCGGTCGCCACCAGCGGTGCACGTAGCTCGGCCAGCGCCCCCTGCATCAGGCCCAGATGGATCGGGCATACCAACTGACTCTGCTCCTCGGCCAGTTCGAGGAAGGGGCAGTGGCGCAGCCGGATCCGCTCCGGTGGTTCTCCGGCGCCGCCGCCCTCGGGCTCCGGGGCGAAGCCCAGGTCGTCCAGGAGGGCGACGAGCCGGGCCGCCGCCCGCTCGGCCGTGGGCGGCGGCGAGGGCGGCAGCGGATCGACCAGGAAACCGCCCCAGGCGCGGCCCGCCTCCGTCGCGGCCTCCCGCGCCCCGGGCCCCTGGGAGGCCAGTTGCCCGAGCAGGATCTGCGCCAGGAGCCGGTAACTGCGCGTGCCCCGGCGGTCCATGCCGGGCCGGGGGGCGTAGACGGTGCGGGGGCGGCCGGGCCCCGAGGGTTCCTCGACCTGGCGTACGACGACGCCCTCGGCCACCAGGGCGTCGAGATGGAAGCGCACGGTGTTGGGGTGCAGCCCGATCCGCTCGGCCGCCTCAGCGACCCCCAGCGGCTCGGCCGCGGCCCGCAGCATGTCCAGCACCTCGCGCCGGCGGGGGCTCTCCCGTGGGGTGGTCACGTCCACTCAGCTCTTTTCACCCGAAGTTCTTCTCACTCGAAGCAATTTTCACGAATTCTACATGTAATAATCGTAGACCCGGGACGCGGACCCCGGGGGGAATGACGGCCCCGATGGGGAATGACGGTCCGGGGAAATGAGGGGTGCACGATGACATCGCCTTCCGAGCACGGCACCGGGCCGGGCGATCCGGCGGAGCCGGAACCGCGGGTCCTGTGCGACGCCCGAGCGCTGGCCGACGCCCCGCCGGCACCGGGCGGCGTGCTGTGGAAGCTGGCGGAGTCCGGGCGCCAGCTCGACGCGAACGTCGTACGGCTGGCACCCGGCACGGGCGTCGCGCCGCACCGCGAACCGGACCTGGACGTCCTGCTGTGCGTCGTCGCGGGCGGCGGCGTGCTCGGCGCGGGCACCGGCGACGAGCCCCGGCAGCTGACGGAGGGCGCGACCGTCTGGCTGCCGCACGGCTCCACCCGCAGCCTCACCGCCGGCCCGGACGGCCTGGCCTACCTCACCGTCCACCGGCGCCGCCCCGGCATGCGGATCCGCCCCCGTGACGGGGCTTGATACGTACGTTCTAGGGTTCCCCCGTGACTGCCTTTACCGATGACACCGATGAGAACGTGCCCGGCCGTTACGGCCCCACCGCCACCACCGAGGCCGACCCGCGCGAGGTCGGCCGGGTGCACACCGAGTACGCGCCCGCGCACGACGGCGACCCCGACCCCGGGGAGATCGTCTGGACCTGGGTGCCCTTCGAGGAGAACGACGGCCGGGGCAAGGACCGGCCGGTGCTGGTGGTGGCCCGGGAGGTCACCGGAACGCTCCTGGCCGTGCAGCTGTCCAGCAAGGCGCACGACGCCGACCGCGAGTGGGTGGCCATCGGGAGCGGCCCCTGGGACCGGTCGGGACGGGACTCGTGGGTGGACGTCGACCGGGTGCTGCGGCTGCACGAGGACGGCATGCGCCGTGAGGCGTGCGCGCTGGACCGGATGCGGTTCGGCCTCGTGGTGCACCGCCTGCGGGAGCGCTACGACTGGAACTGACGCGCGGGCCGCGCGCCACGGCGCCCACGTCACCCGGTCGGAGTAGAACCGGGCACGGGGCCCGGTCTGCCCGCGGGACTCCCGCAAAGGGGGCGGACCCATGCGGATGAACCGGGCCTCGGCACCGCGGGTGAGCGTCTGAAATATCGCGGATACGGAGATTTGGCGCCACGATTGTCGCGATTTGCACCCTTGTGCGAATCGGCCGGAGGGTTTTGGCTGGGACGGTGCGGCCCCGGCCCGGCCCTCCGACCGCCGGGCCGGTGGCATGGTGGAATCTCAGGAGGATCCCGACATGTCCGATGCGCAACCCACCTCGGCGGCCGGCCGTGCGGAACCCCGTACCGCCGTCACCGAAGCCGAGGCCGAGGCTCTGGTCAGCGGCATCTGCTTCAAGACCGGACCGCCCCGCGCCCTCGGGGTCGAAGTGGAATGGCTCGTCCATGAGCTGCGTACGCCGCGGCTCCCCGTGACACCCGAACGTCTCGAAGCGGCCTACGCCGCACTGCGGACCATGCCCCTGAGGTCGGCGTTCACCGTCGAACCCGGCGGCCAGCTGGAGTTGAGCTCGCCGCCCGCCGCCTCCCTGATGGAGTGCATCGGTACCGTCTCCGCCGACCTCGACACCGTCCGCGCCGTACTGGCCGAGGACGGACTCCGTCTCGTCGGTGTCGGCCACGATCCCTGGCACACCCCCCGCAGATTCCTGCGCGAGCAGCGCTACGACGCCCTGGAGGCCTGCCTGGACCGCGGTGGCCCGGCCGGCCGGCACATGATGTGCGCCTCGGCGTCCGTGCAGGTCTGCGTGGACGCCGGCCACGAGGAGCCCGGACCGCTCGGCCACGGGCGCCGCTGGTGGCTGGCGCACCACCTGGGCGCGGTGCTGGTGGCCGCGTTCGCCCACTCCCCGCTGGTGGCGCGGCGCCCCAGCGGCTGGCTCTCCACGCGGCAGCTGATGTGGATGGAGATCGGCCCGGGCCGGGCCGGCGCCCCCGCGCTGAACGGCAGCCCCCGCACCGCCTGGGCCCGGCACGTGCTGGACGCGCCGGTGATGTGCGTACGGCACGAGGACGGGCCGTGGGAGGTGCCCGACGGGCTCACCTTCCGCAGGTGGATCAGCTCGCGCCGGCCGAGGCCGCCGACCCGCGAGGATCTCGACTACCACCTCACGACGCTGTTTCCGCCGATCCGGCCGCGGGGCCATCTGGAACTGCGCATGATCGACGCGCAGCCCGGCGACGACGGGTGGATCGTGCCGCTGGCGGTCACCGCGGCCCTCTTCGACGACCCGGAGGCGGCGGAGACCGTCTACCGGGTGGTGAAGCCCCTCGCCGAGAAGTCCGGGCCGCTGCCCGCGCCGCACAATCCGCTGTGGACCGAGGCGGCCCGCTCCGGGCTCGCCGACCCCGACCTGCGCGAGGCGGCCGTCGCCTGCTTCGCCGCCGGCCTGGAGGCCCTGCCCCGACTCGGTGCCACCACCGAGGTCACGGACGCCGTCGCGGCGTTCCAGGACCGCTACGTCCGCCGGGGCCGCTGTCCCGCCGACGACCTGCTGGACCGGCTGCACGGCTCGGAGAACCCCAGGTCCGGCCTCCGTACGACCCGGGGAACCCCCACCGCCCACGGGAAGGACATCGCGCCATGACCGATCCCGCCCTCGACGCAGAGACGATCGACTCCGAGACGTTCGACCCCGAGACGTTCGACGCCGAGACGTTCGACGCCGAGACGTTCGACGCCGAGACGCTGCGCGAGCGCGCGCTGCGCTCGCTCACCACGGCCCGTGACCGCACCACGCTGCTGACCACCTGCGTGGAGGAGCCCGACCTCACCGCCCAGCACTCGCCGCTGATGTCCCCGCTGGTGTGGGACCTCGCCCACATCGGCAACCAGGAGGAGCTGTGGCTGCTGCGGGCGGTCGCCGGCCGCGAGGCGATGCGCCCCGAGATCGACAGCCTCTACGACGCCTTCGAGCACCCGCGTGCCGAACGCCCCTCGCTGCCGCTGATGGCCCCCGACGAGGCCCGGGGCTACGCCTCCGAGGTACGCGGCCGGGTGCTGGCCGTACTGGAGTCCACCGCGTTTCACGGCACCCGGCTGACCGAGGCCGGCTTCGCCTTCGGCATGATCGCCCAGCACGAGCAGCAGCACGACGAGACCATGCTGATCACCCACCAGCTCCGCCGCGGCCCGCAGGCCCTGACCGCACCGGACCCGGAGCCGGCCCCGCCGTTCACCGGCCCGCCCGAAGTCCTCGTCCCCGGTGGCCCGTTCACCATGGGCACCTCCACCGAGCCGTGGGCGCTGGACAACGAGCGGCCCGCGCACGTGCGCGAGGTCCCGCCGTTCTGGATCGACACCACCCCGGTGACCAACGCCGCCTACCAGGCGTTCGTCGAGGACGGCGGCTACACCGAGCCCCGCTGGTGGGCACCGGACGGCTGGGCCCACATACGGCGGCGCGACATCGAGGCGCCGCTGTACTGGCGGCGTGACGGCGGGCAGTGGCTCCGCCGCCGCTTCGGCGCCACCGAGGCCGTACCGCCCGACGAGCCGGTTCTGCACGTGTGCTGGTACGAGGCCGACGCCTACGCCCGCTGGGCCGGGCGCCGGCTGCCCACCGAGGCCGAGTGGGAGAAGGCGGCGCGCCACGACCCGGTGACCGGGCGTTCGACGCGCTACCCGTGGGGCGACGCCGACCCCACGCCGGAGCATGCCAACCTCGGCCAGCGGCATCTGCGCCCGGCCCCGGCCGGCAGCCACGCGGCCGGGGAGTCGCCGCTCGGCGTACGGCAGTTGATCGGGGACGTGTGGGAGTGGACGGCGAGCGACCTCCTCCCCTACCCGGGTTTCACCGCGTTCCCGTACAAGGAGTACTCGGAGGTGTTCTTCGGGCCCGAGTACAAGGTGCTGCGCGGCGGTTCGTTCGCCGTGGACGCGGTGGCCTGCCGGGGCACGTTCCGCAACTGGGACTACCCGGTGCGGCGGCAGATCTTCTCCGGGTTCCGCACGGCCCGCTCGGAGGCTATCTGATGTGCCGTCACCTGGCTTACCTGGGACCCGAGGAGCCGCTCGGCCGGTATCTGGTGGAACCGGCGCACGGCCTGTACCGGCAGGCGTGGGCGCCCCGGCACCAGCGGCACGGGACGGTCAACGCCGATGGCTTCGGGGTGGGTTGGTACGCGGCGGGCGACCCGGTGCCGGCCCGCTACCGCCGCGCCGGGCCCATCTGGGCCGACCTGTCCTTCGCCGACCTGTCCCGGGTCGTACGCACCTCGGCGCTGCTCGCCGCGGTGCGGGACGCGACCCTCTCGGGCGCGGACGCGGAGGCCGCGGCGGCGCCGTTCGCCGCGGGCACCTGGCTGTTCAGCCACAACGGCGCCGTCACCGGCTGGCCGGACTCGCTCGCCGCGGTGTCCCGGACCCTGCCGCCGCGGGACCTGCTGACGCTGGAGGCCCGCAACGACTCCGCGCTCGTGTGGACGCTGGTGCTGGCCCGGCTCCGCGGCGGCGACGAGGAGGGGCAGGCGCTCGCCGACACCGTCCTGGAGGTCGCGGCGGCGGCCCCCGACTCGCGGCTCAACCTGCTGCTGACCAACGGCGAGACGATCACCGCGACCGCCTGGGGCGACAGCCTGTGGTACCTGGCCGAGCCCGGCCGGCGCACGGTGGTGGCCTCCGAACCCTACGACGACGACCCGCACTGGGTTCAGGCGCCCGACCGCACCCTGCTCGCGGCGAGCCGCACGGACGTCCTGCTCACCCCGCTCAAGGACCCCACCGAGGACCTGGCACCCGCACGATCCGAGGAGCCCCGCACGTGAGTGAGTTCCATATCACCCGTACCCTGCCCGAGGACGCCATGGCCGCGGCCCTGCGCGCCGACGTCCAGAAGGGCCTGACCTCCGACCCCAAGACGCTGCCGCCGAAGTGGTTCTACGACGCGCGCGGCAGCGAGCTGTTCGAGCAGATCACCGAACTGCCCGAGTACTACCCGACCCGTGCCGAGCGGGAGATTCTCGCCGGCCGCGCCGCCGAGATCGCCGACGCGCTGCCCGCCCGCACACTCGTCGAACTGGGCTCCGGCTCCTCGGAGAAGACGCGCCATCTGATCGACGCGCTGCCCCGGCTGCACACCTACATCCCCGTCGACGTCAGCGACACCGCGCTGGAACAGGCTGGGCGGGCCCTGGTCGCCGAGCGGCCCGGACTGAACGTGCACGCGCTGATCGCCGACTTCACCGCCGGCCTGGCCCTCCCCCACTCCCCCGGCCCCCGGCTGCTGGCGTTCCTCGGCGGCACCATCGGGAACCTGCTGCCCGGCGAACGCGCCGAGTTCCTGGCCTCGGTGCGCGCCCTGCTTTCTCCCGGCGACGCGCTGCTGCTCGGCACCGACCTGGTCAAGGCCGAGGACGTGCTGGTCAGGGCGTACGACGACGCGGCCGGGGTGACGGCCGCGTTCAACAAGAACGTCCTGAGTGTGGTCAACCGCGAGCTGGGCGCCGACTTCGAGCCGGACGCCTTCGACCACGTGGCGCTCTGGGACACGACGAACGAGTGGATCGAGATGCGGCTGCGCTCACGCACCGCCCAGACGGTGAAGGTGCCCGCGCTCGATCTCGCCGTGCACTTCGCGGCGGGCGAGGAGCTGCGCACCGAGGTGTCGGCGAAGTTCCGCAAGGACCGGGTAAGCGCTGAACTGGCCACTGCGGGGCTTGAGTTGGAGCGGTGGTGGACCGACGGTGAGGAACGCTTCGCGCTGTCCCTGAGTGTGGTGCGGTGACGGGGGGCCGGTATCGGGGGCGGGGCTCCGGACGCCGTTGAGGGCCTCCTGGCCCTCCTGGTCCTCCGAGCCCGGGCTCGGGGGCCATCGCCGCGGGCCCGGGGGTTACGCCAACTGCTCGGTGATCCGCTGTGAGGCGCGGCGGGCCTCCCTCCCCGGGTCGCCCCCGGAGAGCACCTTCGTCATGTAGTCCTTGATCGGGTTGTCGGCCTCGACTGTGGCCCACAGCGGCGTGTTGGGGGTCGCCCGACCGTGTGCGGCGCCCGCCGCCATGGCCGCGACCCCCTCCTCGTCCGCGACGGCGGCGGCGAGCTTCGTCTTGTTGGGAACGTAGTTCATGGTGCGGGCGAGGTCGGTGTCCCACTTGGCGCCGGTGAGTGCGGCGACCACGGCGACGGCGCCGTCCCGGTCGGCGGTGTTACGGGGCACGACGAGGTCGGAGCCGCCGGTGAACACCGAGCCCGGCCGGGCGGCGGTCCTGCCCGGCACGGGGAAGAAGCCCAACTTGTCCTTGAGGTCGGGGTTCTTCTCCACGATGGTCTGGGCGAGGCCGGGCACCGCCACGATCTGCGCCACCTTGCTCTCGGCGAACACCTCCGCCTGCGGCGGGTGTTCCTCGTCGGCGTCGACCGGGCCCCTGCCCAGCACCTGGAGTTGCCGGTAGAAGCCCATGCCGCGCAGCGCGGCGTCACTGTCCAGGGTGCCCTTCCAGCCGGTTTCGGTCTCCGTGGCGAGGTCGCCGCCCTCGTCCCAGATGAAGCCGGAGAGCGTGTACCAGTCCTGTCCGGCGAGGTAGATCCCCTGGTTGGCCTCGGAGTTGAGCTTCTCGCTCGCGGCCAGCCACTCGGTCCGGGTGCGGGGCGGTTTGGTGATGCCCGCCTGCTCGAACAGGTCCTTGCGGTAGATGACGACCCGGTTGGCCGCGTACCACGGGATGCCGTACTGGGAGGAGTTGTCCAGCCCTGGTTCGGCCAGGCCGGGCAGCCAGTCCCGCATGCCCCAGTCCCGCATCGACTCCAGCGTCAGGTTGGTCAGCCTCCCGCCCTTGGCGTACTGCGCGACCTGGGTGTTGCCGACCTCGATGACGTCGGGGCCGCCCTCGGAGCGATTCGTGAGCGCGGCCTGCACCTTCGGACCGATGCCGGTCCACTCCTGGATGCGGATGTCGAGACGCAGGTCGCCGTGGGTGCGTTCGAAGTCCTCGGTGAAGCGGTTCAGGAAGTCCTGCGACGCGCTGCCCTTCATCATCCACACGGTGACGGTGTGCCGCCCGCTTCCGCCCGGCGACAGCACGCCGCAGGCGCTGACCAGGAAGGAGGACGCACACACCAGAGCGAGGAGGCGAGGTCTCACGAGGGGTCCTGTTCTTTCCGACGCACAGGGAAGGGGCCCGACGTGGGGGGACGAGCAGGGGCTCGGGCGGGTGTGGCAGCGATTTTGGTATGGACCAATGCCCGGGTCAAGTGATGTCCCGCTTGCCGCACTTCTTCGTCTCGCGCACCGCCTCCACATACGGCACGGTGGAGTGACGCGCGCCACACGCGCGCCCGGAAGTCGTGACGCCCCTTACCCGCGTCACCGGCGCCGCCCGCCGAGAGGAGCCACCCGCATGACCGACCACACCTACCGGGTCACGGAGATCGTCGGCAGCTCGCACGAAGGCGTCGACCAGGCCATCCGCAACGCCATCACCCGCGCCTCGCAGACCGTTCGCAACCTGGACTGGTTCGAGGTGACCCAGGTCAGGGGCCAGATCGAGGACGGGCGGATCGAGCACTACCAGGTCGGCCTGAAGGTCGGCTTCCGGATCGAGGACGCGGACTGACGCGCCTGCGTCCCTCGTTCTCGTCCCTCCCCCTCGTACGTCCCTCTTGGCGCGTCCCTCTTGAGGCGTCCCTCTTGAGGCGTCCCTCTTGGTGCGTGGCCGGCCCTCCTGCGGCTCAGGTACGCCCCTCGCTCCCCTGCGCGGTCCTCAACTCGGCGGACGGCGCCGTCCAGCGGGCGCGCAGGACGCGGAACCCCGCCAGTTCGGCGTCCTCGCACACCAGCTCGTCGTCGTCCACGAGGACACGGATCTCCCGGCCGCGGGCGAGCCGCCGCAGGGTCTCGAGCTTGGTGCGGCGGGCCGGCCTGCGGTCGCCGTCGCGCCGCATGTGCAGGCGCCCCTCGGGCAGCCCGTGGGCGGCCAGCCAGTCCAGGGTGTCCCGGCGGCACCGCTCGGGCCGCCCGGTGAGGTAGACGATCTCGCACTCCACCGCGCTCCGGCAGGCCAGCTCCACTCCCTGCCCGATCGGCGGATCTTCGGGCGCGGCCGCGAAGAAGGCGTCCCAGTCGCGCGGGCGGCGCTGGAGGAAGCGCTGCCGGTGCGCCGTGTCGGCGAGGGTGTTGTCCAGGTCGAACACGGCGAGCGGCCGTCTGTTGCTGTCCGTCACCCGGACAGCGTAATCGGGCCCTCCCCGGAGCGGACCGGGGCGCGGACCGCCGCCGTCCGGATGCGGCGGCGCGGCCCGCATCCGATGCTGGGTACATGCCCGGACCACTGCCTGTGATCGTGCACCCGCCCTCCCCGACGGGCGGCCGGCGCGTCCGCGTGAACGGCGAGATCCTGGGGCTGGCCTACAGCGTCGCCGACGTCGCCGAGTTCCTGCGCCGCGCGGGGCTGGACGTCGATCCCGTGGAGGTCTCGGTCTCCCCGCTGATCGACTGGCGCGGGGGTGGCCCGGAGTACTGGGGTCCCGAACCCGACGACACGCGCGCCTGAGCGCCACGGGAACGATCTGCCGAGAAGGAACCAGCCGAATCGCTCAGGTCGTTTCCCTCACCCGCGTCTGCTCGATGGTGGCTCCGCCACCCGCGCCGACGGCGGCCACCACGGCCTGGTGCAGCTCCCGGCTGCGCCGCTCGGAACGGCAGGGCACGGGGCTTCCGGTGAGGGTGAACCATTCGGAGGTGCCGGTGTACCCGACCGTCACGTCGGCGTTGTTGCCGTCCCAGGTGGTGTGGACGGTCAGGTTGCCGGTGACGACCCCCGCCTCGTCGGTCCGTACGCCGCCCCGGCCGGTGAAGACCCCGGGGGTGGTCCATGATGCCCAGGCCATGACGTCACCCTTCTCTCCTGCTCCCGCGCTCGGGTCCCGCGCCCTTCCACACTCGCCCGGCCGACGCCCTGTGTCATAGGGCCACATGGCCTCACCGCACGCCGTTGGCCCCTTGGGCGGCGCTCGGTACGGGGCCGCGGATGACGACCACCGGGCACGCCGCGTGCTGAACGAGGTGCTGGCCGACCGACCCGAGCAGCGCCTCGGTGAATCCGCCGTGCCCCCGGTTCCCCACGACCAGCAGTTCCGCTTCCCGGGAGGCCTCGAGCAGCACGGCCGCCGGGTGTCCGCGCTCGACCCGGGACCGGATCTCGACCGGCCGGTCGGGGCCGAAGGTCTCGTCGAGCGCCTGGCTGAGGATCTTCGCCGCGTTGTCCGCGAAATCGAAACCGGCGGCCATGGGACTGGTGCCGTACCAGAGCGGGTACTCCCACGCGGTCACCGCCTCGATCACGGCACCTGTCAGGGCGGCCTGCCGCGCCGCCCAGCGCAGGGCGGCCTTCGACGGCTCGGAGCCGTCGACGCCGACCACGATCCGTGCGGCGGACGCCGTCAGGTCGCTCATGACTCACCTGCCCTGGATCCGTACTCTCAGCTTGTCGCCCGCATCCGCCCCACGCACCCGGGGGACAGGCGGGCCCCGTTGTCAGTGGCGGCTGGAAGACTGCCCGGCATGATCGAAGCAGACCCGAAGGCGAACCTTCTCCGCTATCTGCAAGACGCCCGTGACGCCCTGCTGTGGAAGCTCGAAGGGCTCTCGGAATACGACGTACGCCGCCCTCTGACCCCCACGGGCACCAACCTGCTGGGGCTGGTCAAGCACACCGCCGGCGTGGAACTCGGCTACTTCGGCGACACGTTCGGACGGCCGTTCTTCAAGGGGGATCCGCCGCCCTGGTGGTACACGGAGGACGCCGAGCCCAACGCGGACATGTGGGCCACCGCGGACGAGTCGCGTGAGGAGATCGTCGGGCTCTACCGGCAGGCCTGGGAGCACGCGGACGGGACGATCGCGCAGCTGCCGCTCGACGCGACCGGTCACGTCCCGTGGTGGCCGGAGGAGCGGCGAGAGGTGACCCTGCACCACATCCTGGTCCGCGTGCTGTCCGATACCCAGCGGCACGCAGGCCACGCCGACATCGTCCGGGAACTCATCGACGGGACCGTAGGCCTGTCACAGGGCGCCGGCAACATCCCTCCGGGCGATCGCGCCTGGTGGGAGAACCACCGACGCCGGCTGGAGCACACCGCACGGGAGGCGGACAAGGGCTGATCCAAGGCTGATCCCGCGCCCAGTTGACCCTCGACCTGGTCGAGGCCTCAGGGTTCCGGGTGTGGAGAGCGAGATGCGCAGTATCGGGGAGATGGGCCGGGACAGCGGACTGGGCGTGAGCGCGCTGCGGTTCTACGACCGGTCCGGGGTGCTGGTCCCCGCCTGGGTGGACCCGGTGAGCGGCTACCGCTGGTACGAGCCCGGTCAGCTCGACGAGGCCCGGTTGCTGGCCCGGCTGCGTCGAGCCGGGATGCCGCTGGCGGACATCCGGCTGGTGCTGGCCGGCTGGTCCAACGCGGACACCGACCTGGTGCGGCGGCTCCTTCAGGCGCACCTGCGCCGTCTCGAACGGGGCCTGTCCGATGCCCGCAGCGAGCTCTCCGCACTTCGAGCCGTACTCGACCACAGGGAGAACCCCATGACTTCGCTCCGCACCGCAACAGTCCGGCTGTCCGTCCCCGCCCCGGTACTGGCCGCCGCGCTGGACGCGGTCCGCTTCGCGGCCAGTACCGATCCGGAACTGCCGATGCTCTGCGGGCTCCTGTTCGACATCGAGGGCGAAGACCTGCGCGCGGTGGCCACCGACCGGTACCGGCTGGCCGTAGCGCGGGCCCGGACCACCGGACACGACGCGGGACGGGTGCAGATCATCGTGCCCCTTCCCCTCGCCGACGCGATGCGGGCACTGCTGGACGGAGAGGAAGCCGTGGAACTCACCGTCGAGGGCGGCCGCGTGACACTGGAGGCCGGCGACCGCCAGGCGGCCGGCCAGTGCCTGGACCACGACTTCCCCGACTACCGCCGCCTCGTCCACCTGCCCGACCGCCGACGCACCCTCGTCGACGTCGCCGCCCTCCGGGAGTCCCTGGCGACCGGCCCCGTCCGCACGAGTGAGCCACGGAACCAGGACGGCCCGCCCTGCGCCCTGAGCGTGCTGAAGTTCGCGGACGACGGCACGGTGACCGTCCGCGGCGACGGCGACGAGGACCAGCACCACATCGCCGTCAACCGCGACTTCCTCCACCACGCCCTCACCGCCGGAGCCCGCCCCGAACTCCTCCTGGAATTCACCACGCCCACGGCCCCCCTCACCATCCGCCGCCCCGACGACGAGCACACGCTCTCACTCCTGATGCCGGTCCGCCTGGAGAACTGAACCAACCGGGAAGCGGGCGTGCGCCGTTCATGAGGAGTCGTCACAACAACTGCTAGCGTCCGCCCGCGTGGGTGACAGTGTGTATGTGGGGAACGCGGGCAAGGACGCGGCGCTGGATCGGGGGTGGTTGCTCGGGCACTTCAAGGGTGTCGGCGATCCGCGTCGCAGTGAGGCCGTGGAGATCAAGTGGGGGGTCCATCGTCGTGGCGACGCGCGGCTGCGGTGGGTGGAGGGGGAGGAACGTACGGCTCTGCTGGTGCTCATCAGTGGGCGCTTCCGGGTGGAACTCCCGGGTCGCAGCGTTCTTCTGAAGGAGCAGGGGGACTACGTCGTGTGGGGGCGCGGAGTGGACCACTCGTGGTGCGCGGAGGAGGAGTCGGTGGTGCTGACCGTTCGGTGGCCGTCCGTGCCCGGCTACGCGGTGGAAGGGGCGGTGTCGCCCGGAAGTCGGTAGGCGCGGTTCTTGCGGGAGGTGTGCGTCTTGTTCGGGAGGGCCGGGCACCTCGGGGTGATCACACTGCGATGGACTGGTACTCCGTGTAGGCGCTCAGGCCCGCCGGGCCGAACTCGCGGCCGAGGCCGCTGGCCTTGAAGCCGCCGAACGGTGCGCGCATGTCGCGGGAGGCGCCGTTGACGCCGAAGGTGCCGGTGCGGATGCGGCGGGCTACTTCGAGGCCGTGCTCCGGGTCGGCGGTCCACACACCGCCGTCGAGCCCGTAGGCGGAGTCGTTGGCGATGGCGACGGCCTCGTCCTCGGTGTCGTACGGAATGACCGCAAGGACCGGGCCGAAGATCTCCTCCTGGGCGATCCTCATGGTGTTGGCGACGTCGGCGAAGAGGGTCGGGCGCACGTAGAAGCCCTTCTCCAGGCCCGCGGTGTCCGGAGCGCCGGGGCCGCCGAGGACCAGGCGGGCGCCTTCGGCGATGCCGGCCTCGATGGAGGACTGGACGCGCTGCTGCTGGGCCTGCTTGACCATGGGACCGATCCAGGTGTCCGGGTCCATGGGGTCGCCCACGGTGACGCCCCGCATCATGGCGGCGATCGCCTCGACGACCTCGTCGTAGCGGCTGCGCGGGGCCAGGATGCGGGTGTGGGCGACGCAGGCCTCGCCGTTGTTGCCCAGCGACAGGCCCTTCAGGGCCACCGCGGCCCGGGCGACGTCCGCATCCGGCAGGACGATGGAGGCGGACTTGCCGCCGAGTTCCAGGCTGACGCGCTTGAACCGCTCACCGGCGATGGCGGCGATACGGCGCCCGGCCGCGGTCGAGCCGGTGAACGCGATCTTGTCGACGCCGGGATGGGCGATGAGGTATTCGCTGACCTCGCGGTCGGCGGGCAGCACGCTGATCACGCCCTCCGGGAAACCCGCCTCGGCGAGGAGTTCCGCGAGCCGCAGGCCGTCCACGGCCGTCTCGGGCGACGGCTTGAGGATCACCGTGCAACCCGCGAGCAGCGCGGGGACCAGCTTGACCAGGGCGGACTGGTGCGGCGCGTTCCACGGGATCACCGCCGCGACCACTCCCACGGGGGCTCGGCGCACCACGGTGCGGTGGCCGTCCCGGCCGGGCAGCTCGGACTCCCAGTCGAAGCCGGCGGCGACGTCGAGGAAGTCGTCGTTGAAGTCCTTCAGGCTGCGCTGAAGCCAGCCGGTGAACCAGATCGCCGAGCCGTTCTCCGAGGTGATCAGCGCGGCCAGTTCGTCGGCGCGCGCCGCGTGCAGCTCGTTGAACCGGGCGACCACCCGTCGCCGCTCCTCGGGCGCCAGCCGCGGCCAGGGGCCGTGGTCGAAGGCCTCGCGGGCCGCCGCCACGGCACGGTCGACGTCGGCGAAGGACGCCTCGGGCACGACGCCCACCAGGGACTGGTCGTGTGGGGAGCGGACCTCCAGGACGTCGGAGGTGGCGGGGGCAGCCCAGACGCCGCCCACCAGCAGCTTGTCGAACGTGATCACGATGTCCTCCCTGATCCGTACGGAACCGGTCCGGCCGAGTTAACCGAACGGCGTTCTCTTAACTCTTCTCCGACTGTAACAGAATCGCGTTCTGTTAACCAGGGCGGTCGATATCCTGACCGCAGGGACACCGCTAGCGAAGAGAGGGTCATGAGCGAGTCGAAGCAGGGGTTCATCCGCGCGCGCAGCCCCGAGAACCGGGAGCTGCGCAGGCAGTCGATCCTGGACGCGGCCGAGCATCTGCTGGAGAAGTCGCAGGTCGCGGACATCACCCTGCGCGACATCGCCCGGCAGGCGGGGATCGCCACCTCGAACGTGCTGCGGTACTTCGAGAACCGCGAGGCGGTCTTCCTGGAGCTCCTCAACCGGGACTACGACGCCTGGCTGGACGCGCTCCCGGCCGAGCTGGCGCGCGCCGACGCGGACGGCACCGGGCCGGCAGCACGGGTGCGCGGCTTCGCCGAGGCCTACGCCGCCTCACTCGCCGCCCGGCCGGCGATGTGCGAGCTGGCGAGCGTGCTGGCCAGCGTGCTGGAACGCACGGTCTCGGTGGAGACGGTCCGCGCCTACAAGCGCCAGGCGCTGGCAAACAACGACCGGCTCGCGGGCATCATCCACGCCCGCCTCCCCGAACTGGACGAGGCGGCCGCGAAGGAACTGGCCTCGGCGACCATCGTGCTCATCGCCGGCCTGTGGCCGTTCGCCCACCCCGGACCCACCGTCGTCGCGGCCGTCGAGGACCCCGCGCTCCTCGCCGCGCATGTCGACTTCCCCGCCCGCTACGGCCGCATGATCGAACTGCTCGCCACCTCACTGCGAGCCCCCGCCACCCCCTGAGCAAGAGCCCATCCGCCAGGCCCGGTGGCCGGCAGGACCGCTCGCGTAGAATTTCAGGGTTTGCCCCTTCCCGCCCGCACCCCGTACGGAGCCCTTCCATGCACAGCCCGCACGACCCGTACGTCCGCGTCCGTGGTGCTCGTGAGCACAACCTCCAAGGGGTGGACGTGGATGTTCCGCGGGATGCGCTGGTGGTGTTCACGGGGGTGTCGGGGTCGGGGAAATCGTCGCTGGCGTTCGGGACGATCTACGCGGAGGCCCAGCGGCGGTACTTCGAGTCGGTGGCGCCCTACGCGCGGCGGTTGATCCACCAGGTGGGGGCGCCGAAGGTCGGGGAGATCTCCGGGCTGCCGCCGGCTGTGTCGCTGGAGCAGCGGCGGGCGGCGCCGACGTCGCGGTCCTCGGTGGGCACCGTCACCAACCTGTCGAACTCGCTGCGGATGCTGTTCTCCCGGGCCGGGGACTATCCGCCGGGGGCCGAGCGGCTGGACTCGGACGCGTTCTCGCCGAACACGGCCGCCGGGGCATGCCCCCAGTGCCACGGTCTCGGGCAGGTGCACCGCACGGAGGAGGCGCTGCTCGTACCCGACCCCTCACTGTCGATCCGTGAAGGCGCGATCGCCGCCTGGCCGGGTGCTTGGCAGGGCAAGAACCTGCGGGACATCCTCGACGCGCTGGGATACGACGTGGACCGGCCGTGGCGTGAACTGCCCGCCGGAGACCGGGAATGGATCCTGTTCACGGACGAGCAGCCGGTGGTGACCGTGCACCCGGTGCGGGACGCCGAGCGGATCCAACGGCCGTACCAGGGCACGTACATGAGTGCCCAGCGGTATGTGATGAAGACGTTCGCCGATTCGAAGAGTTCGACTTTGCGGGCCAAGGCCGAGCGTTTCCTCACTGCCGCCCCCTGCCCGGCCTGCGGCGGCAGCAGACTGCGGCCCGAGGCGCTGGCCGTGACCTTCGCGGGGCGCACCATCGCCGAGCTGGCCGCGCTGCCGCTGACCGAACTCGCGGAGCACCTGCGGGGCACCTCCGAGGCCGCGCGGGTACTCACCGCGGACCTGAAGTCCCGTATCGTGCCCGTCGTCGAACTGGGCCTGGGCTATCTCAGCCTCGACCGGGCGGCGCCCACGCTGTCGGCGGGCGAGCTGCAGCGGCTGCGGCTCGCCACGCAACTGCGGTCGGGGCTGTTCGGGGTGGTGTACGTGCTCGACGAGCCGTCGGCGGGGCTGCACCCGGCGGACACCGAGGCCCTGCTCACGGTCCTGCAACGGCTCAAGGCGGCCGGCAACTCGGTGTTCGTGGTGGAGCACCACCTCGACGTGGTGCGCGGTGCCGACTGGGTCGTCGACGTCGGTCCGCGGGCCGGGGAGCACGGCGGGCAGGTGCTGCACAGCGGGCCGGTCGCCGAGCTGGCGGGGGTCGCGGAGTCGGCGACGGGCCGGTTCCTGTTCGACGGCTCCCCCGGGCCGGTGCGGGAAGTGCGGCGTGCGCGCGGGCAGTTGACGGTGGGGCCGGTCACCCGGCACAACCTGCTCGCGGTGACGGCGGAGTTCCCGCTCGGTGCGTTCACCGCGGTCACCGGGGTGTCGGGGTCCGGGAAGTCCACGCTCATCGGTGAGATCACGGAGGAGCAGTCCGGTGTCGGGCGGCTGGTCCGCGTCGACCAGAAGCCGATCGGGCGCACTCCGCGCTCCAACCTGGCCACGTACACAGGGCTGTTCGACGTCGTACGGAAGGTGTTCGCGGACACCGACGAGGCGCGGACGCGCGGTTACGGGGTCGGGCGGTTCTCCTTCAACGTCGCGGGAGGCCGGTGCGAGACCTGCCAGGGCGAGGGATTCGTCAGCGTGGAGCTGCTGTTCCTGCCGAGTACGTACGCTCCGTGCCCGGACTGCGGCGGGGCCCGCTACAACCCCGAGACGCTTCAAGTGACGTACCGCGGGCGGAACATCGGCCAGGTGCTGGACCTCACGGTGGAGAGCGCGGCGGAGTTCTTCGCCGACACCCCGGCCGTGGCCCGCAGTCTCGGCACGCTCCTCGACGTCGGCCTCGGCTATCTGCGACTCGGTCAGCCCGCCACCGAACTGTCCGGCGGTGAGGCGCAGCGCATCAAGCTCGCGAGCGAGTTGCAGCGCGGCCGCCGCGGCCACACCCTCTACCTCCTCGACGAGCCGACGACCGGACTGCACCCGGCCGATGTCGAGGTGCTCATGCGGCAGTTGCACGGCCTGGTCGACGCCGGGCACACCGTGATCGTCGTCGAGCACGACATGTCCGTCGTGGCCGGCGCCGACTGGGTCGTCGACCTCGGCCCGGGCGGCGGCGACGCGGGCGGCCGGATCGTGGCGGCGGGACCGCCGGCTGAGGTCGCGCGGGCGGCGGGGAGCGCCACGGCTCCCTATCTGGCGCGGGCCGTACGGCGGGGCGTCACCTGTACGTCGAGCAAGCAGGTCGGCAAACTTTGCTGATCGACCGGACCGACGGTGTCCGCCCGACGGCCGCGTCCCTCCTCCAGCCCGGTGACCTCGTGCTGTTCAACGCCGACTCCGGGGACGACGGGGACCCGCCGACCGTCACGGTCGACCATGTGGAGATCTACCTCGGACGGGACGCGGTCGGCAAGCGGCGCTTCCTGTCCAGCCGCAAGACGGTCAACGGGCCCACCATGGCCGACCTGGCCGGCGCCTCACTGCTCGACGGCACGGGCCTCTACGCCGAGTCCCTGCACACCGTGCGCCGCGTCTGAGCCGGCGCATGGGGCCGGGGCGGCCCGGCGGTCGCCCCGGCGGGGGCGTGGCCGGTGGGGGCGTGACCCGTGGAAGCCTCACCCGCAGAGACGCGCCCGGCGAAAGCCTCACCCGCAGAAGCGTGACCCCCGGAAGGCTGCCCCGCGGAGGCGTGACCCGTGGAAACCTGACCCGCGGAGGCGCGCCCGGCGGAAACGTCACCCTCGGAAGCGTGACCCCTGGAGGGCTGCCCCACGGACGGTTGACCCACGGAAACTTGACCCACAGAAGCGTGACCCGCGGAAACGTCACCCACAGAAGCGTGAGCCCCGGAGAGCTGCCCCGCAGAGGCCCGCCCGGCGGAAACCTCACCCGCGGAGACACGACCGGCTGAAGCCGCACCCGCGAGAACGTCTCCCGCGGAAGCGTGCGCAGCGGGTGCGTGATCGCAGGTCCCGTTCGCGTGCGGGTCGGCGCCATGGTGGCAACCCTCGGGCAGGCCTTGCGCCGCCGCGCGGGCCAGCGTGCGGCGGTCCGGGTAGGTGCCTGGAGGAAGCACGGGGCGCACGTCGACCTCGGCGACCAGGCCGCGTGCTGTCGCCACCCGCCACAGGGATGCGAGCAGGGAGTCGTCGCCGACGAAGGCCGGGGCCGTGCTGGCCGCTCCCCCGGCGTGGCCCAGGTAGCGGATGCGGACCGGCTGGACGGGCACCCCGGCGTCGAGGGCGGCCTGGAAGACGGCTCGGTGGAAGGCGCCCTGGGCGCGACCGCACCAGGTGCTGCCCTCCGGGAAGGCGGCGACCGCGGCGCCGGCGCGCAGTTCCCCGGCGATGTGCGCCACCGTCGCGGGCAGGGCGCGCAGGCGGTCCCGTTCGATGAACAGGGCGCCGCCTCGCGCGGCGAGCGCACCGGCCACCGGCCACGCGCGGATCTCCGTCTTGGCGAGCATCCGGGCCGGACGGACGGCGGCCAGCAGCGGGATGTCCAGCCAGGAGATGTGGTTGGCGACCAGCAGGAGGCCGCCGGTGGGCGGGGCGGTGCCGGTGATCCGGACCCGCACCCCCGAGGCCCTGACGACCGCCCGGCACCAGCGCCGGACCCAGCCGGCGGGGATCCGCGCGCCGAGCGGCGACAGTACGACCCCGGCGAGCACGAGGATCGCGACCAGCGTCAGCCGCAGCACGGCGCGCGGTACGGCCGCCCCCGTGGACCCCGCGGACCCCGTCGTCTCCACGCACGCCCTCGGGGTGCAGGGCGCGCTGGGCAGCCAGAGGCTCATCAGGCCGGTACGAGGGAGAGGAAGTGCCGCAGGTAGCGCGGGCTGACCCGGCGCATCGACAGCAGGACGTAGAGGTCGGCGACCCCGAAGTCGGGGTCGTGCGCGGGCGCGCCGCAGACCTGGGCGCCGAGCCGCAGGTAGCCGCGCAGGAGGGCGGGCAGTTCGGTGCGGGGCGCGGCCGGGAGGTCGGTCCGCGGGATCCACGGCAGCAGCGGGTGCACCCGCTGCTCCTGCGGTGCCAGGTTCTTCTCGCGCACCCGCTCCCAGGTGGCGGAGGCGAGGGCGCCGCCGTCGGCGAGCGGTATCGAGCAGCAGCCCGCCAGCCACTCGTGGCCGCGGTCCACCATGTAGCGGGCCAGCCCGGCCCAGATCAGCCCGATCACCGCGCCGTCACGGTGGTCGGGGTGCACGCAGGAGCGTCCCACCTCCACCAGGCCGGGACGGATCGGGGCCAGCGCGGTGAGGTCGAACTCGCTCTCCGCGTACAGCCGTCCGGCGATCGCGGCCCGCTCCGGCGGCAGCAGCCGGTAGGTGCCGACGACCTGCCCGGTCGTCGTGTCGCGCACCAGCAGGTGGTCGCAGTAGGCGTCGAAGGGGTCGACGTCGTACCCCGGCTGCGGGGTGGACAGCAGGGCGCCCATCTCCCCGGCGAAGACGTCGTACCGCAGCCGCTGCGCGGCCCGCACGTCGGCCTCGTCACGGGCGAGGGCGACGGTGTAGCGGGTGGGCGGCGCGGGCTGCGGGGGGCTTTCGAGCGTGGAGACGCCGGTCATGTTCTCTCCTGGTCGTGGACCCGGTACGGAAGAGGGACGGCGGACCGGCGGTGCGGTCCGTCGTCCCTGTTCTTCCGATGCCGGTTGGCGTCCGTGTGACCTGTGCCGGGAGAACGGATGTGGGGATGTTGAACGGCGCGGGCGGCGCCGCGTCCGGCCGGCCCACCTGACACTCCCCTCGGCGTCGAGGACCCGTTCGAGGACCGGGCCGGCCGCCCGCGGCCGGGTCCTCGTGGAGAAAACCGAGGCGGGGCCGGGGATGAGCACCACTCCCGGCCCCGCCCGTCCGCCCCCTCGGCGAACGTTCTGTGATGGGCTACCGCTTGGACGCCTTGCGGGTCGCGCGCAGCCACTCCTTGTTCATGCTGGTGATCGACACGAGGGGGATGCCCTTGGGGCATGCGGCGGCGCACTCCCCGGTCAGGGTGCAGCCGCCGAAGCCCTCCTCGTCCATGCGGGCCACCATGTCCAGGACGCGGGTCTCGCGCTCGGGGGCGCCCTGCGGCAGCACGTTGAGGTGGTTGATCTTGGCGGAGGTGAACAGCATCGCCGCGCCATTCGGGCAGGCGGCGACGCAGGCGCCGCAGCCGATGCACTCGGCGTGCTCGAAGGCGAAGTCGGCGTCCGGCTTCGGTACGGGGGTGGCGTGGGCCTCGGGCGCGGAGCCGGTGGGGGCGGTGACGTAGCCGCCGGCCTGGATGATCCGGTCGAAGGCCGAGCGGTCCACGACCAGGTCCTTCACCACCGGGAAGGCGGCGGCGCGCCACGGTTCGATGTCGATCGTGTCGCCGTCCTCGAAGGACCGCATGTGCAGTTGGCAGGTGGTGGTGCGCTCGGGGCCGTGCGCGTCGCCGTTGATGACCAGGCTGCACGCGCCGCAGATGCCCTCGCGGCAGTCGTGGTCGAAGGCGACCGGGTCCTCGCCGGAGAGGATGAGCCGTTCGTTGAGGACGTCCAGCATCTCCAGGAAGGACATGTCGGGCGAGATGCCGTCCACCTCGTAGGTGGACATGGCGCCGTCGGCGTCGGCGTTCTTCTGCCGCCAGACGCGCAGGGTGAGCTTCATGCGTAGCTCCGCTGGGTGGGGTGGACGTACTCGAAGACCAGGTCTTCCTTGTGCAGGGTGGGGGCCTCGCCCGTGCCTGTGAACTCCCAGGCCGCCGCGTAGGTGAACTGCTCGTCCCTGCGGGCCGCTTCGCCGTCGGGGGTCTGGGACTCCTCGCGGAAGTGGCCGCCGCAGGACTCGGCGCGGTGCAGCGCGTCGAGGCACATGAGCTCGGCGAGCTCCAGGTAGTCGACGATGCGGTTGGCCTTCTCCAGGGACTGGTTGAACTCCTCGCCGGTGCCGGGCACCTTGATGCGCCGCCAGAACTCCTCGCGGATCTGCGGGATGCGGTCCAGTGCCTTGCGCAGGCCCGCCTCGGTGCGGGCCATGCCGCAGAACTCCCACATCAGTTCGCCGACTTCGCGGTGGAAGGAGTCGGGGGTGCGGTCGCCGTCGACGGACAGGAGCAGGTTGAGGCGGTCCTCGGTCTCGGCGACGGCCTCCTGGACGGCGGGGTGGTCCTCGGTGACGGCCTCCTGGTGCGGGTTGCGGGCCAGGTAGTCGTTGATCGTGGCCGGGAGGACGAAGTAGCCGTCGGCCAGGCCCTGCATCAGGGCGGAGGCGCCGAGGCGGTTGGCGCCGTGGTCGGAGAAGTTGGCCTCGCCGACCGCGAACAGGCCGGGGACGGTGGTCTGGAGGTCGTAGTCGACCCACAGGCCGCCCATCGTGTAGTGCACGGCGGGGTAGATCCGCATCGGCACCTCGTACGGGTTCTCCGCGGTGATCCGCTCGTACATGTCGAAGAGGTTGCCGTACTTCTCCTCGACCTTCTTCCGGCCCATCCGCCGGATCGCGTCGGCGAAGTCCAGGTAGACGCCCTGGCCACCGGGGCCGACGCCGCGGCCCTCGTCGCAGACGTTCTTCGCGGCGCGGGAGGCGATGTCACGCGGGACGAGGTTGCCGAAGGAGGGGTAGATGCGCTCCAGGTAGTAGTCGCGCTCGTCCTCGGGGATCTCGTTCGGCGGGCGGTTGTCGCCCTTGGCCTTCGGGACCCAGATGCGGCCGTCGTTGCGCAGCGACTCGCTCATCAGGGTGAGCTTGGACTGGTGGTCGCCGGTGCGCGGGATGCAGGTGGGGTGGATCTGGGTGAAGCAGGGGTTGGCGAAGTACGCGCCGCGCCGGTGTGCCCGCCAGATCGCGGTGGCGTTGGAGTTCATGGCGTTGGTCGACAGGTAGAAGACGTTGCCGTAGCCGCCGGAGGCGAGGACGACGGCGTCCGCGAAGTACGTGTCGGTCTTGCCGGTGATCAGGTCGCGGGCGACGATGCCGCGGGCCCGGCCGTCGACGACGATCAGGTCGAGCATCTCGGTGCGCGGGTGCATCTCGACGTTTCCGGCGGCGATCTGCCGGGACAGCGCCTGGTAGGCGCCGAGCAGGAGTTGCTGGCCCGTCTGGCCGCGGGCGTAGAAGGTGCGGGAGACCTGGACGCCGCCGAAGGAGCGGGTGTCGAGCAGGCCGCCGTACTCGCGGGCGAACGGCACGCCCTGGGCCACGCACTGGTCGATGATCTCCACCGAGATCTGCGCGAGGCGGTGCACGTTGGACTCGCGGGCGCGGAAGTCGCCGCCCTTGACGGTGTCGTAGAACAGGCGGTGGACGGAGTCGCCGTCGTTGCGGTAGTTCTTCGCCGCGTTGATGCCGCCCTGCGCGGCGATGGAGTGGGCGCGGCGCGGAGAGTCCTGGTAGCAGAACTGGACGACGTGGTAGCCCTGTTCGGCCAGGGTGGCGCCGGCCGAGCCGCCCGCGAGGCCGGTGCCGACCACGATGACCGTGTGCTTGCGCCGGTTGGCGGGGTTGACCAGCTTGGCCTCGAAGCGGCGCTTGTCCCAGCGTTCGTTGATCGGGCCGGACGGGGCCTTGGTGTCGGCGACCGGCGCACCGGTCGCGTAGTCGGCGTAGGAGGTCATGTCAGCTCACCACTCCGGTCATGACGCCCACCGGGACGGCGATGAAGCCGGCCGTGAGCAGCAGTGCGAGAACGTTGGCGGCGGTCTTCAGGGCACGGTCGCGGGTGCGGCTGCCGACGCCGAGGGTCTGGGCGGCGCTCCAGAAGCCGTGCCGGATGTGCAGGCCGAGCGCCAGCATGGCGACGATGTAGATGACGTTGCCGTACCAGGTGGAGAAGGTGTCCACGACGTTCTGGTACGGGTGGCCCGGCTGGAATCCACCGGAGTGCACGGTGCCGGTGGTCAGGTCGAGGATGTGCCAGACGATGAACAGGCCGAGGATGATCCCGCCCCAGCGCATGGTGCGGGTGGCGTAACTGGCCCGGGGCCTGGTGTGCACGTACTTGCTGGGCCGCGCCTTGATGTCGCGGCGGCTGAGCTGGTAGGCGGAGACGGCGTGGGCGACGACGGCGGCCACGAGCACCACACGGACCAGCCAGAGCGTCCACTCGTAGTGCATGAACGGCTCGCCGAGTGTGCGCAGCCAGTGGGCGTAGTGGTTGAACTCGGCCGCCCCGAAGTAGATCTTCAGGTTTCCGATCATGTGGACGACCAGGTACAGCAGCATGATCAGGCCGCTGACCGCCATCACGGTCTTCTTGCCGACGGTCGAGCCCCACACGGTGCGTGCCATGGACGGCCGTCGGTCCGTCCGCGTTGCCAGTGCCATGTCTCAGGACGCTAGGGCCGAAGGACCCCATCGGTCCAAGACATGGTCCGGCTCGTTTCGATAGGGATTGGCTATGCTGGTCTCGTGCAGTTCCAGCAGCTCCAGTACTTCGTGGCGGTCGCCGAGACCCGGCACTTCACCCGGGCGGCCGATCTGGTCCATGTCGCCCAGCCGTCGCTCTCGCAGCAGATCAAGGCGCTGGAGCGGGAGTTGGGCGCGGATCTGTTCCTGCGGGCGCGGGGCAACATCACGCTCACCGACGCCGGTGAGGCGCTGCTGCCGCTGGCACGGCGCATCCTCGCCGACGCCGACACGGCACGGCACGAGGTGCAGGAACTGGTGCAGCTGCGCCGGGGCCGGGTGCGACTCGGCGCCACCCCGAGCCTGTGCACCGGCCTGCTGCCGGACGTGCTGCGCGCCTTCCACGACCGCTACCCCGGCATCCGGCTGCTGGTCGAGGAGGGCGGTTCCCACGACCTGGTACGGGAGCTGGCCCGCGGCGCCCTGGACCTGGCGCTGGTCGTGCTCCCACTGCCCACCCCCTCCCCCGCCCTGACCACGGTGGAGCTGCTGCGCGAGGACCTGGCGGTGGTCTCCTCGCCGGAGGCGCCGGCGCCCGGTGGTCCGGGGCGGCGCTCGGTCGGCATCGCGGATCTCGAGGGTGAGCGTCTGGTGATGTTCCGGCACGGCTACGACCTGCGGGAGCTGACGGTCGCCGCGTGCCGCGCCGAGGGCTTCGAGCCGGACCTCGCCGTCGAGGGCGGGGAGATGGACGCGGTGCTGGGTTTCGTACGTGCGGGGCTCGGGGTGGCCGTCGTCCCGCGCATGGTCGCGACGCGCGCCGGCCACGGCCTGCGGGTCACCCCGCTCGCCCGGCCCGGACTGCACCGCACGATCGCGCTGGCCCACCGCAGCGACGTGGCTCCGCCGAGGGCCGCGAGGGAACTTCAGCGGATGCTGCTGGAACGGTGACCGTTGAGCGCACCCCGCGCTTCCAGACCCGCACTTGATTGCCCATCACCCTGACGGCACATCAGCTTGATTTAACGTCAATTACCGTGCGCCAGAGGCGGTTTCCGCGGCCAGGCGAGCGCGCAGGCCGTCGACCAGTGCCGCGAGGGCGACCTCGAAGGCGAGGTCCGCGGCGGGCCGTCCCCGCGCGGCCGAGGCCTCGTCCCGGGCGTGCACCGCGGCGGTGAACCTGGGCACCTGGGGCGAGTCCGGCCCCGGGTCGAGCATCGCGGCCGGTGCCACCAGGTCCAGCGCCGAACCCAGGATGAACGACTCCACGCCGACCATGACGGGGATGACCGAAGCGGTCGGCCACCCGCCGCGCTCCAGCCCGCCCACCACCGACTCGTACATCCGCAGGGTGCGGTGCGCACCGGACACCGGCATGGTGGCCAGCAGCGAGATGGTCTGCGGATGCGCCGCGAACGCCGCCCGGTAGAGCCGGGCCCAGCTCACCAGGGCCTCGTCCCAGGGCAGGGTGTCGAAGACCTTCGCGTCGATCGGGTCGGCCACGAGCTCGCGCACTCCGGCCAGGATGTCGCCCTTGCCCTTGACGTGGTTGTAGAGCGACGAGGGCCGGACCCGGAGCCGCCGGGCCAGCAGGGCGATGGAGAACCCCTCGGCGCCGACCTCGTCGATCAGGTCCAGCGCGCCGCGCACGATCACCTCGCGATCGAGTACGGGCGTGCTCGGCCGTCCCGACCTTCGTGTCCCGGCGCCCATCAGGTGTCCCCGCCCCTCTTCCCAAGCGTCGTCGCGTGAGTCTAACCTGCGTCCACTAAAACGAACGGCATTCGCTTTGGGAGTACGTATGCCCCTCACCGTCTTCCGCAACGGCACCGTGTGGACCGGTCTGCCCGTACCGTCCGGCGCCGGGCAGCCGCCGACCGCGCTGGCCGTGCGGGACGGCCGCGTCGAGGCCGTCGGCGCCGCGGCCGAGGCGCTCGCCGGCGCCGCCGACGAGCTGCTGGACCTCGGCGGAGGTCTGCTCATGCCCGCGTTCGGAGACGGTCACTGCCACCCCGACCAGGGCGGATTCGAAGCGCTCGGGCCGCGGATCAGACCCTGTACCAGCGTGGGCGAGCTGGTCGCGGAGGTCGGCCGGTACGCCGCCGAGCACCCGGAGGCGGACTGGATCCTCGGCGGGAGCTACGACTCCACGCTCGCCCCCGACGGCCTCTTCGACGCCCGCTGGCTGGACGCCGTCGTGCCCGACCGCCCGGTCGCCCTGCGGGCCTGGGACTACCACACGCTGTGGTGCAACACCGAGGCCATGCGCCGGGCCGGCCTCGACGGCTCCACCGAGGACAGCGAGCGCGGCCGGTTCGTACGCCGTCCCGACGGCAGCCTGATGGGCACCATGGTCGAGTGGGACGCGGTCGACGCGGTCCTCGGCGCCGCTCCCGCGCGCACCCTGGACGAACGCGTACGGGCCCTGACCCACGCCACCCGCACCTACGCCGCGGCGGGGGTCACCTGGATCCAGGACGCCTGGGTGGACCACGAGGCCGTCGACGCCTATCTGACGGCGGCCCGGCAAGGCGTCCTGGCCACGCGGGTGAACCTCGCCCTGCGCGCCGACCCGTCGCGGTGGCGCGAGCAGCTCGCCGAGTTCGCGGCCGACCGCGACCGGATCCGGGCGGAGGGGCTCGACCGGCTGACCGTGCAGACCGTCAAGTTCTTCGTCGACGGCATCATCGAGAACCGCACCGCGGCGCTGCTCGAACCGTACGCCGACGACCCCTGCACCCGGGGCATGCCGGTCTGGGCCGCCGCCGAGCTGCGCGAGGCCCTGGTGGAGATCGACCGGCTGGGACTCCAGCCGCATCTGCACGCGATCGGCGACGCCGGCATCCGCACCGCCCTTGACGCCCTCGCCCACCTCACCGAAGCGCGCGGCCCCCGGGACCGCCGTCCGGTGATCGCCCATGTGCAGATGGTCGACCCCGAGGACCTGCCCCGCTTCGCCGAACTGGGCGTGATCGCCAACATCGAGCCGCTGTGGCTTCAGCCCGACCCGGCGATGACCGACCTCACCATGCCCCGTCTGGGCGAGGTCCGGTCCCGGCAGCAGTACCCGCTGGGCTCGCTGCTGCGCAGCGGCGCCCGGGTCTCGTTCGGCAGCGACTGGCCGGTCACCGACCACCGGCCGCTGACCGGCCTTCCGGTCCCGGTGACCCGGCAGACGCCGGAGCGCCGCCCCGAGGGCGGCTGGCTGCCGCGGGAGCGGATCGACATCGAGACCTCGATGTCCTGCTACACGGCCGGCGTCGCCCACCAGGCGATGGCCGACGACCGGGGCGTCCTGGCCCAGGGACGGGTCGCCGACCTGGTCTGGCTCGACCGGGACCCCCGCGACTGCGACCCGCACGACGTGCCCGCCATCACCGTGCTCGGCACCTGGCTGGCCGGCGAGCGCACGCACGGCACCCAGGGGTGACCCCACGGCGGGGCGCCGCCGCACGCCCCGCCCCAGCCGCCGCCCTTGCCGGATCACCCGGCAATGCCTCATTCTTCTGCGGAAGGAACGCTTCATGACGGATACCGACATCCCCGCGGAAAAAGGACTCAAGCGAGTCCTCGGGCTGCCGGGGCTCACCCTCTTCGGACTCACGTATCTCGCCCCGGTGACCGTGTTCACCACCTACGGGGCGGTCACCGGCGTGACCAACGGCCATCTGCCGGCCGCCTATGTGATCGCCCTCGTGGTGATGCTCTTCACCGCCGTCAGCTACGGGCGGATGGTGCGGGCGTTCCCCACCGCGGGGTCGGCGTACACCTACACCCAGCAGTCCTTCGGCGGGCATGTCGGCTTCATGGTCGGCTGGACCCTGCTGCTGGACTACCTCTTCCTGCCGATGATCAACTTCCTGCTGATCGGCATCTATCTGCACAGCCAGTTCCCGTCGGTTCCCGCACGGGTGTTCGTGCTCGCCGCGCTGCTGCTCGCGCTGCTCGTCAACGTGCTCGGCGTGGGCTCCATCAGCCGGCTCAGCGTCCTGGTGGTGGGCCTGGCCGGGGTGCTCGTGGTGCTCTTCGTCGCCCTGTCGGTCCACCACACGCTCGGCCACGGCACTCCCAAGCCGTTCGCCTCGTTCCTGCCGGGCGGCTCCGGGACCTCGGCGGCGTTCTCCGGGGCCGCGATCCTCGCGCTGAGCTTCCTCGGGTTCGACGCGGTCTCCACCATGTCGGAGGAGGCCAAGGACCCGCGGCGCACCATCCCCCGCGCCATCGTGCTGACCACGGCCATCGGCGGCGTGCTGTTCATCGTGGTGTCCTGGATGGGCGCGCTGGTGCACCCGGGCTCCACGTTCAGCAATCCCGACAGCGCGGGCCTGGACATCATGCGGACGCTGGGCGGCTCGGCCTTCACCTCGTTCTTCGTGGCCGTCTACGTCGCGGGCTCCTTCGGCTCCGGGGTCACCACGCAGGCGAGCGTGTCCCGGATCCTGTACTCGATGGGACGCGACGGGGTGCTGCCCAAGCGGGTGTTCGGCTATCTCCACCCCCGCTTCCGCACACCCGTGATCGCGACCGGCCTGGTGTCCGCGGTCTCGCTGGTCGCCCTGTTCATCAGCCTCGACAACGCCGTGGTCATGATCAACTTCGGTGCCCTGATCGCCTTCTCGATGGTCAACCTGAGCGTGGTCAAGCACTATCTGATCGACCGGGGCCGCCGGAGCGGGCGCGACCTCCTCTCCTACGGGCTGCTGCCGATCGTCGGATTCGCCCTGACCGTCTGGCTGTGGACCAGCCTGGAGGGCATCACCTTCGAGGTGGGGCTCTGCTGGATGCTGGCCGGGTTCCTGTACCTGCTGTTCCTGACCCGCGCGTTCCGGCGGAAGCCTCCGGTGATGAGCTTCAGCGAGGAACGGGCGGAGGCGGAGGCCGCTCCCCACGACGAGCCGGGAGTGGGCGCGGCGGCGGTGCCGCGCGTCTGAGAGCGACGGCCGAGGGGCCTGCCGACGGTGTGTCGGCAGGCCCCTCGGCCGTTCTCGGATCCGCGCCCGGCTTCCCGTTCAGCCCGTCGCGTCCGCCAGGGCCAGTTCGTGCAGGCGTTCCGGTGGGCCCGGGCGGGCGTAGTACCAGCCCTGGGCGGTGTCGCAGCCCAGGACGCGCAGTTGCTCGGCCTGGGCGCCGGTCTCCACGCCCTCCACCGTGACCGCGAGGTCCAGGCTGTGGGCGAGCGCGACGATGCCCTCGACGATCTTCAGGTCGACGGGGTCGGCCGGGAACCGCTGCATGCCCTCGGTGAAGGAACGGTCCAGCTTGAGCACGCTCACCGGCAGCCGGCGCAGGTTGGCCAGGTTCGAGTAGCCGGTGCCGAAGTCGTCCAGGGCGATGTCTATGCCCATCTCGGCGAGCCGGCGCAGCGGCTTGAGCAGGTCGTCGTCGGCGCCGATGAGCGCCGACTCGGTGACCTCCAGGCACAGCGCGTCCGGCTGCACGCCCGCGCGCTCCAGGATGTCGACGGTGTCCTGGACGAGCCCGGGGTGGGTGAGCTGGCACGGCGAGAGGTTGACGTTGATGCGCAGCGGGCCCTCGGCGCCGTCCCGGTGCGTCTCCCGCCACCGGCGGGCCTGGCGCACCGACTGCTCCATGACCCAACGGCCCAGCGGGACGATCAGCCCGGTGTGCTCGGCGAGCGGGATGAACCGGTCGGGGCCGAGGACGCCGTGCTGCGGATGCAGCCAGCGCACCAGCGCCTCGGCGCCGCGCACGCTGCCGTCGCCGAGGTGCACCAGCGGCTGGTACTCGATGAAGAACTCGCCGCGGTCCAGCGCGGCCGGCAGCGCCGTGGTCAGTCCGTGCCGGGTGATGGCGCGGGCGTCGGCCTCCGGGTCGGCGAGCTCGAAGCGGTTGCCGCCGGCCGACTTGGCCCGGTACATGGTGATGTCCGCGCTGCGCAGCACCTCGGCCGCGCTGCGCTCGCCCGCCGGTCCCTCGACGATGCCGATGCTGCCGCGTACGGCCAGTTCCCGGCCGTCGATACGGATCGGGGCGACCAGCGCGTTCATGATCCGGCCGGCGAGCTCGTCGACCTCGTGCCGGGTGCCGGGGCCGGTGGTCAGCGCGACGAACTCGTCACCGCCGAGCCGGGCGACCATCTCGCCGGGCGCGGTCGCACACGCCTGGAGCCGGTCGGCGACCTCGACGAGCAGCCGGTCGCCGGCCGCGTGGCCGAGGCTGTCGTTGATGGTCTTGAAACCGTCCAGGTCGAGGTAGCACAGGCCGAAGCGCTGGTCCTCGCCCGCGTTCAGCGCCTTCTCCAGGCGTTCGAAGAACAGGGTGCGGTTGGGCAGGCCGGTGAGCGCGTCGTGGGTGGCCTCGTACCGCAGTCTCAGGTTGAGCAGCCGCCGCTCGGTGGTGTCCTCCATGAGGGCGAGCTGGTACTGCGGGTTGCCGTCGGCGTCGCGGAGCAGGGAGACGGTCAGGTTGGTCCACAGAACCGTTCCGTCCGGCCGGTAGAAGGCCTTCTCCACGTGGTAGTGCTCGCGCTCGCCGCGCACCAGCTCCTCGTACAGCCGCCACATCTGCGGGGCGTCGTCGGCGTGGGTCCACTCTCGTACGTTGCGGCCGCGCACGGTCTGCTCGGAGCCGCCGAACATGCGCAGCAGCGCGCTGTTGACCTGGAGGACGTGGCCCTCCAGGTCGGCGATGGCGATGCCTATCGCCGCGCCTTCGAACACGGCGCGGAAGCGGGCCTCGCTGGCGTGCAGGGCCTGGGCGACCACGCCCTGGGCGCGCAGCGCCGCCTGGGCTATCGCCTCCTGCTCGGCCAGCGTGCGTTCGCGCAGCGCCCGCGCGAACCCGGCCGCCATCGAGTGCTGCAACCGCGCGGAGCGGGCCCGCAGGTCCTCCTGGTCGCCGTCCTCGCCGCAGTACAGCACGAGGTAGGCGTCGAGGCAGTCCAGGGAGCGGCTGAGCGCCTCGGGTGCGGTGCAGTGCGCGTCGACCAGGGCCGCGCCGACCGCCTCGCCCTCCTCCGCCGCGAAGGTCCGGTCCCGTAGCGCCGTACTCAACCGGCGGGCGAGCGGCAGGAGTTGCTCCTCGAACTCCGGGCGGGTCAGCGACGTCGAGGTCACCGGGAAGACGGCCCGGCTCCAGATCGTCGTCAGCCGGCGCAGTCTGCCCTCCGGCCCGTCCGGTTCCGCGCTCACGCCGTACGCCCCACGCCCGCGAAACCGGAGTAGGCGTACGGGTCTTCGTCCTCCGGCGCCGTACGCGGCCGCCAGTTCGGCATCGGCACCAGCCCGGGTTCCACCATGTCGTACCCCTTGAAGAACCGCGCGATCTCCTCGCGCGAACGCATGATCAGCGGGTTGCGAATGTCCTTGTACACGTCGACCAGGGACCGGCTCCGCTTCTCGGGGAGCGGGATTCCCTCGTACGCGGCATGGGTGAGGACGAGCAGGCTGCCCGGCGCGAGCGCGTCGCGCAGCTCGGCCACCGCACCGTAGGGGTCGTCCGCGTCTTCCACGAAGTGCAGTATGGCAACGAGAAGCAGCGCGACTGGCCGATTCAGGTCGATCTGCCGCCCCAACTCGGGGCTCGCGAGGATTTCCCCGGGCTTGCGCAGGTCGGCCGCGACCACGTCGGCGTCCTCGTTGCCCGCCAGAACGGCCTTGCTGTGGCTGACGGCCACCGGGTCGTGGTCGACGTACACCACCCGCGCGCCGGGCCGGGCGGCCTGGGCGACCTCGTGGACGTTGCCGAAGGTGGGGATGCCGGACCCGATGTCCAGGAACTGGGTGACGCCCTCCTCCAGGGCGAAGTCCACGGCCCGGCGCATGAACGCCCGGTTGGCCTGCATGATCTTGGGCAGCCCCGGCATGAACTCCATGGCCCTGCGGGCCGCTTCCCGGTCGACCTCGAAGTTGTGCGAACCGCCCAAGTAGAAGTCGTAGATGCGAGCGACGCTCGGCACCGAGATGTCGATGCTTCGCGGAGCCCAGGCGGGACGCTCCATCCATCTCTCCACTGCGTAGGCGATCCGGTGTTCGAGCTGAGGCTACTGATCGCCTGCCGAACGGGCGAGCGGAAACGGAAATTGACCATCCGTTCCCGGTCACCACCTGCGCTTCCGGCCCGCTCCTCGCACCCGCATCGCGGTGAATTGCCACGATCCGCGCACACGGCGAACCGCCCCCTCCGCGTGGGGCGGAGGGGGCGGTCCGGCGTGGGGGGAGGTGGTCCCTACTGCGGCGCGCCGATCGCCTTTCCGTCGGGGGAGACGGCGAACCACGTGCCGCCGACGCCCTGGCCGTTGACGTCGCCGGGCGCCTCGTCCCCGGAGAACGTGTAGAGGGGCCAGCAGTTGATGGTCATCTGCTTGACGCCGTCGGGCCGGGTGAAGGGCATCATGCCCTTCTTCAGCACGCCCTTGGTGTCGCTGACGGCGACGGGCGCCACGGCCGGCCACTTCTCCAGGCAGGAACCGGTGCAGGCGGAGACCGACTTCGGCCACGCCTGGTCCTTCGAGAAGCGGTAGACCGTCATGCCGTTCTTGTCGACGACGACGTCGCCCAGTTCGGTCTTCTTCACGGACAGGCCGGGCAGGTTCACCAACGAGGCCTTCTTGCCGTCGGGCGCCAGCGCGAACCACTTGCCGTTCACGCCCTGGCCGCTGGTCTCGCCGGCCTTGGTGTCCTTGGCGTAGCGGTAGGCGGGCCACCCGGCGATGGTCAGCTGCTTGGTGCCGTCGGCCCGGGTGACCTCGCCCAGCAGGGCCTTGTCGATACCGGCGCCGGCCGTGGCGTCGTCGGCGGGAACCGGCGGCCAGGCCGTGGCGCAGTCGGCGTCGCAGGTGGACTTGGGGGGCTTGGCCGTGTCCGCGTCGAAGCGGTACAGGGTCATCCCGGCGCTGTCGGTGACCACCTTGCCCAGCTCCGCGTTGGCGGAGACCGCGAGTTGCCCGGCGGCCTTCGCGGCATTCTGCTGACCGTCGGCGCCGTAACCGTTGCCGAGGGCGCTGTCGGCACCGGCGCCGGCGCTCGTCCCGGCGCTGCCGAATCCGCCGGCCGCGGCGGTCGCGCCCACGTTCTGGCTGCCCGCCGAAGGGGCGCTTTCCTGACCGCACGCCGTCGTCAGCGCCAGCACGGCCGCGGCCGCCGCCACGAGTGAGGCGCTTCGCCAGGAGGTGTTCATCGTCAACTCCTCATAATCAAAAGGGTGTTGCAGCGCCCTGCTGCGCCGCCGCACGACACTGGGTACGCACGGCACCGGTGGTTGTGTTCAACCGCGGCGAAGATTTCTTTCCGGAATCCGTGACACGTTTCGCGCCACCCCGTACGCGCGTACCCATCGGCGGCGCCGCACCGGCCCGCCGATCAAACGCTCCGACCTGCCACATCCCACCTTCGGGGCAATCCGCGCCCACCGCGGCGTGCCCTGGTCCACGACAGCTCATGATCTTGCTCGTGCAACGACCCGAACCGACGCGATCCGCCCTGGTGCTGCGGGTGTTGGCGCCGGCACTGCTGGCGTGGACGTGTGTGGGCGGGGCCGCCCCGGCGGCGGCCGACGCCTGCGCGTACGCCTCCACGGGCCCGGACGGCACGGAAGCGGTGGCGGTGGCCGGCAGCGGCCCCTTGCCCTCTTTTCCGCCCCTTCCACCGCCGTGCCCGCGGCCGACGCCACCGCCCAGCCCGAGCCCCACCCCGACGCCGACACCCGAACCCACACCGACGCCCACGCCGCCTCCGCCGCCCAAGTCGGCACCACCACCGAAGCCGAGGCCCACCCCCACACCCAAACCCCCGCCGCCCCCGCGCCCGGCCCCGGCCGCCCCGCAGCCCCGGCCCACTCCCCCACCGCCCCCACCGCCCGCACCACCCCCGCCGCCGGCCCCGAAGCCGGCCCCCAAGCCCCGTCCCCGCCCGTCCGTGGCCCCGGTGACCTACCCGCGCCACCACACCCAGCCGCACCGGCCGACACCCCGGCGCAGCCCCTCACCCCTCACCTTCGTCCTGCTCATCGCGGTACCCGCCCTGGCCGCCGTGGCCGCGCTCCGCCCGCGCTGACCCCTGGAGGAACCCGTTGTCGGAATGGCTTGTTCTCGTTCTCGCGATGCTGGCCGCCTGTGCGGTGGTCGTGGTCATCACCCTCCTGCGGCACCGCACGAAGGCCGTGGACGACGATCCCACCGAGACCCCGGACGTCATCGAGTACATGACCATGTGGATCGGCGTGGTCTACGCCATCGTGCTGGGGCTGGCCATCGCCGGTGTCTGGGAGGCGCGCGTCGCCGCCCAGGACCACGTGCAGGCGGAGGCCCAGGCGCTGCACGAGGTCTCCGAGCGTGTCCGCGTCTATCCGGCCGACGTCCGCGACCGCATCCGCGCCGACGTCGACGCCTACGCCGGACACGTCGTGACCACCGAGTGGAAGACCATGGCCGACCACGGCCATGTCACCAAGCGGGGCGACGAGCTGCTCGACCGCGTCCGCGCCGACGTCACCGACTACCAGCCCAAGTCGGACTTCGAGGCGCAGGCCTACCAGCCGCTGGTGGACCAAGTGGCCGCCGCCGCCCAGGCCCGCACCGCACGCGCCGGCTCCATGGGGGCGACGATGCCCGGTGTGGTGTGGTTCGGTCTGATCGCGGGGGGCGTCGTCACCATCGGCATGGTGTTCGCGCTCCAGATCCGGCGCACGAAACGGGAGCTGATCCTCGCTGGGCTGTTCTCCGCGCTGATCGCCTTCCTCCTCTTCCTGATCTGGGACTTCGACGCCCCCTACAGCCGCGGAGTCTCGGCCACCGCCGGGCCGTTCCTGGACCTGTTCCCCCATCTGACACACTGACGGCCCCGTGTGAATCCCCTGTGCGGCCCAACCGTTGCCCCGTTCGCCCGGGTCCAATCGCGCCGGAGTGCACACCTCCCTAGCGTTTTGGTCAGCGAGGCGCATACCCGGCACAAGCGGAAAAGGTCCGCTGCTGCTCCTCGGGGACCGGAGGACCCACCATGCGCGTAATAGGTGTCGTATCGGCCGCACTAGTGGGCGTCGGCGCCCTCACCTTCTGCGCGCCGGCCGCCGTCGCCAGCGGCGGTGACGGCCGCTCCTACGGCAACGGGGGCGGCGACAGCCGTTCCTACGGAGGCGGAGGCGGAGGCGGAGGCGGAGGCGGCGGTAACGAGGACCGCTACGGCGGCGGCGGCAACTCCTACGGCGGCGGCGGGGGCGGGGGCGGCGGCGGGCGCGGCAACTCCTATGGCGGCAACGGCCGCTCCGGTTACGGCGGTGACGACGAGGGCAGCTTCGGTGGTGGCGGAGGCGGCGGTTCGGAGCACTTCCGGCACGGCGTCCGCGCGGGCGTGGGCGGGACCGTCGCCGGCTTCGACCTCAAGCAGATCGGCCTGGGCACCGCGCTCATCGGCGGCTCCATCGGCACGGCGTACTGCCTCTCCCGCCGGCGCACCGGCGAGGAGGGCACCGCCTGACCGTGTCCTCTTCCTCGGGACTGGCCTTCGCCCCGGACCTCTCCAGGTCCGGGGCGAAGGCCTTTCGGCGTACGCGGACCAGGGGCGGCGTAGGCGGACCAGGGGCGAAAACCCCGCCGACAGGAAGAGATCCGGCCCCGCACACGGGAGCGGGGCCGGATCAGGCGTACGGAGCCGTCAGGAGCGCTTGTCGGACCGGCGCCGCATCCAGAGCACGCCGCCGCCGACGGCGCCCGCCGCCATCAGCCCGCCGCCGATGGCCATGTCGGCCGGGGTGGCGCCGGTGATGGTGCCGCCGCCCACTCCGCCGAGGACACCGCCGACTACGGTGAAGGCCTCCGGCCGGGTCAGCCGCCGGCCGTTGCAGTCGACCGTGATGTCGTACGTCCCGGGACGGGCGTCGTCGCGGATCGTCACGACACCCCTCGCGCGCTCGCCGGCGCCGTCGAACGGCCGCAGCGTCGACTGGGAGAACACGGTCGACGACATGGTCCCGCCGTTGCGGCAGCCGTCGATCGTGACCACCAGCTGACCGCCGCGGGCGATCACGCCGGGCGAGGGCACGATGCTGTTGACGCCGCCCGGGCCGCGGCCGGGCGCACCGCCGAGACCGGCACCCGGACCGACCCCGGAACCGCCACCCGTTCCGACGCCGGGTGCCGCCCCCTCACCTCCCTTGTCGACCAAGCCCCCGAGACCGCCGACACCCGCGCCCTCGCCTCCCTTGTCAACCAAACCCCCCAAGCCACCGGGGCCGACGAGGCCGTAGTCCCCGCCGAAGTTCCCGCCGAAGCCGCCAACGCCAGGGCCACCACCGGGGAACTCGCCGAACCTGCCCCGGTCCCGGTCCCGGTCCCTGTCCCTGTCGCCCCGGCCGCCACCACGGAACTCACCGAACCCGCGGAACTCACCGAACCGGTCCCCCCGGCCGCCACCGCGGAACTCACCAAAGCCACGGAACTCACCGAACCGGTCCCCCCGGCCGCCACCGCGGAACTCACCAAAGCCACGGAACTCACCGAAGCGGCCGCCCCCTCCAATGCCGGGCCCGAATCCGGGGCCGAACCCGAACCCCGGCCCCACTCCCGTCCCGAATCCCGGCCCCACTCCCGTCCCGAATCCCGGACCCGCTCCCGGCCCCACTCCCGTCCCGAATCCCGGACCCACTCCCGGCCCCACTCCCGTCCCGAATCCCGGACCCACTCCTAGACCTCCACCTGGGCCGCCGCCTGGGGCAACCCCCGTGCCCCCACCCACGCCGCCGTCCCGTGTGATGCCGAGGACTTCGGCGCCCTTCGCCACGGCCCCAGGGGAGGCGAGCCCGACCGCGGCGACCGCCGCGGCCAGCACCACCAAGGAGACCGAGGGGGCCGTGCGGGCCATAAGGGTACGAGTAGTACGCATGTGATCCTCCGCGGAAGGCGCCCCGGGGACCCGTACCCGGTCGATCGGTGAGAAAGCACCTCCCGCCACCGACCCTCGGACGCACTCCACGCGGGCGCATTTCGGGGCTGGTCCGTCTCGGTGAGCGAATCCGCCAGGACCTTCACCCCATTGAATATCGACGCAGGTCACGGACCGTCAGAAATGACCCTTCCGGACCGCCTCGGATGGCGCACGGTAAAACGGCGCCACCACCCGTTCGCGTGCGTCCCGT
Source organism: Streptomyces sp. NPDC093064 (assembly GCF_044754605.1). Classification (NCBI taxonomy): domain Bacteria; kingdom Bacillati; phylum Actinomycetota; class Actinomycetes; order Kitasatosporales; family Streptomycetaceae; genus Streptomyces; species Streptomyces sp. NPDC093064. The sequence goes on along the minus strand of NZ_JBIVPK010000005.1, from coordinate 81,399 downwards.
CGCCGGTTGCGCGCTCGGGACTTAGCGTTTCTCGCATGCGCGATTGACGCGGCGACGGCCGTGTCGAGAGGGGATGCCGAATGCCTGCGAGAGAGCTGCCCGGATTCGTCGAGGAGGAGCGGGAGGCCCCGAGGAAGCGCGCACCGTGGGGTGTGATAGCGCTTGCCCTGCTGACCGGACTCGCCCTGATCCGCAACGGCTCCGGGGAGTTCGACGTCGGCCCGCCCCAGCCCGCGACGGCGGCGGCACCGGACCTCAGGCACAAGCCACTCCCCTCGGGCGGGGTCCTGCAGCCTCTGTCTCGCTCGGTGCCGGACCGGATCAAAATCCCCGTCGTCCAGATCAACGCGCCCATCACACCGGTGGGTGTGGACGCCGACGGCTGGGTCGCCGCGCCGCCGCCCGCAGATCCGAATCTGGCCGGCTGGTTCAACGGCGCGGTCACGCCCGGGGAAAAGGGCACTTCGGTCGTCGTCGGCCATGTGGACAACGCTGCGGGACCCGCCGTGTTCTACGGACTCGGCGCCCTGCAGAAGGGAAACCGCGTCGAAATCAACCGCCAGGACGGGAAGACGGCCGTATTCGAGGTGTACGGCGTCGAGGTGTTCGCGAAGAACGATTTCCCCGGAGACCGTGTGTACGGCTCGAAGGGCACGCCGGAACTGCGGGTCATCACCTGCGGCGGCGGCTACACGAAGCAGAACGGATATCAGGGGAACGTCGTCGTGTTCGCCCGCCTGGTCGAGGTCCGCTGACAGGACCCCGGCCGGGCGGGCGCCGGGCGGTGCGCGCGGCCCGGCTCAGGTGTACTCCCGGCGCGGCACGGTGAAGTGGTGGCCGTCGTCGAGGAGCTTGGGGAGGTAGTCGCGCAGCGCGCGGACGGTCTGCGAGCGGTCGCCCCCGGCATCGTGGGAGAGCACCACGACCCCGGGGGCTGCGCCGTGCTCGATCCGGCGGACGATGGCGCCGGTGCCGGGGGTGGTCCAGTCGAGGCTGTCGACGCTCCAGGCCAGCGGTTCCATGCCCAGCTCGGCGTTGATCTTGAAAACGTCGCGGTTCCAGGCACCGTAGGGGGCACGGAACCACAACGGCCGCTCGCCGTAGGCCTTTTCGATGATGTCGCTGGTGCGCTCGATCTCGTGGCGGATGCCGCGGCGGCCGAGCTGGGTGAGCAGCGGGTGGCTCCAGGTGTGGTTGCCGACGACGTGTCCCTCGTCGGCCATCCGGGCCAGCAGGTCCCGGTTCCAGTCGGCCATCTCCCCGCAGACCATGAACGTCGCCCGGACGTCGTACTTGGCCAGGGTGTCCAGGACGTGCGGGGTGAACTCGGGGTGGGGTCCGTCGTCGAACGACAGCATGATGGTGTCGCCGCGGCCGGAGAAACGCAGGATCGGCGTGGTCCGCACCCTGGCGGGCAGCGGCGCGGCCCGCTGCGGGACGTCACCGGCCAGGGGTGTCAGACGGTAGGCGGAGGGCTTGAGGACGCTGCGCGCCTCGGGGCCCGCGGCGGGGGCGGGCGGTACCGGAGTGTCGGAGGAACCGGAGAGCAGCAGACCGGCCGTGCCGGCCGCTCCCGCCGCTCCGAGAGCGACGGCCCCGGCGAACAACGCCCGGCGCCGCGTGAGCAACTGATCCTTCTGCATGATTCATCAGTGTCCGGGCGTTCCGCCTCTCCACCGGCACGACGCCACGAAAGCACCCGCCCGGCCCAGCGCCCGGCGGCAGTTGTGCGCGGGTGCCTCAGCGGCGGCGTACGAGCGGGAACGGCAGCGTCTCACGGATCGTCAGGCCGGTGAGGAACATGATCAGCCGGTCGACGCCGAGGCCGAGGCCGCCGGTGGGCGGCATGGCGTACTCGAGGGCGTCGAGGAAGTCCTCGTCCAGTTCCATCGCCTCGGGGTCTCCCCCGGCGGCGAGCAGGGACTGGGCGGTCAGCCGGCGGCGCTGTTCGACGGGGTCGGTGAGCTCGGAGTAGGCGGTGCCCAGTTCGGTGCCGAAGGCCACGAGGTCCCAGCGTTCGGCGAGCCGCGGGTCGGTGCGGTGCTGCCGGGTGAGTGGGGAGACCTCGGTCGGGAAGTCCTTGTAGAAGACGGGCGGTCCGGTCCGCTCCTCCACCAGCCGCTCGTACATCTCCAGGACGATCTCGCCGGGGGTGTCGTCCGCGGTGTACGGCACGCCGGCGCGGTCGCAGTGCCGGCGCAGTGCCTCCGGGCCGGTGCCGGGGCCGATCTCCTCCCCGAGCGCCTCGGAGATCGCGCCGTGCACGGTCTTGACCGGCCAGGGCCCGGAGATGTCGTATCCGGTGCCGTCCTGGTGGGCGACCGGTCGGCCGAAGGCGGCGGTGGCGGCGCCCTGGATCAGCTCGCGGGCGAGGTCGAGCATGACGTCGTAGTCGGCGTAGGCCTGGTAGGCCTCCAGCATCGTGAACTCGGGGTTGTGCTTGTGGGAGACGCCCTCGTTGCGGAAGGTGCGGCCCATCTCGAAGACCTTCTCCAGACCGCCGACGCACAGGCGCTTCAGGTACAGCTCGGGTGCGATGCGCAGGTACATGTCGAGGTCGTAGGCGTTGATGTGGGTGGTGAACGGGCGGGCGTTGGCGCCGCCGTGGATCTGTTGGAGCATCGGCGTCTCGACCTCGAGGAAGCCGCGGTCCAGCAGCCCCTGGCGCAGGGCCTGTACGGCGGTGGAGCGGATGCGGACGACCTCGCGGGCCTCGGGGCTGGTGACCAGGTCGAGGTAGCGCAGGCGCACCTTGGTCTCGGGGTCGGCCAGGCCCCGGCGTTTGTCGGGCAGCGGGCGCAGGCACTTGCCGAGCAGCCGCCAGGAGGTGACGAAGACGGTCGGCTCGCCCGTGTCGCTCCGTCCCGCCCGGCCGGTGGCGGTGATGTGGTCGCCGATGTCGGTGTCGGCGGTGAAGCGCTTCAGCGCGGATGGCCCGGTCCGGTCGCGGGTGAGGGCGAGTTGGTGGTCGCCGGACCAGTCGCGCAGGACGACGAAGACGATGCCGCCGAAGTCCCGGACGAGCAGGATCCGGCCGGCCACGGTGAGCTGCTCCCCTTCGCGGACCTCGGCGAGGTCGCGGGTGCGGGCCTTCGTCCCCACCGGGTAGGGGTCGGTGCCGGCCGCGCGCAGCCGGTCGAGCCTGGCGTGCCGGACGCGGACCTGTTCGGGCAGGCCGGCGAGGGGTCCGCCGGTTTCGGTCCGGGCCTCCTCGTCGCGTCCGAGCGCCGTCAGCGGGGGCAGGCCCTCGGTGGTGGCCGGGCGCGGTCCGGCGGCGGGGTGGGCCGGGTGCCCCTTGCCCCAGAGCTTGCGCAGCGAGGGTACGGCGACGAAGCCCTCGGCGATGCCGGAGGCCAGGCCGATACGGGCGAGGGAGCCGGTCTCGCCGTAGCAGATGAAACGCGGGTACCACTCGGGGTGGTACTTGGCGTTGGACCGGTACAGGGCCTCCAGCTGCCACCAGCGGGAGAAGAACAGCAGCAGGCCGCGCCACAGCCGCAGCACGGGCCCGGCTCCGATGCGGGCGCCCTCCTCGAACACCGAGCGGAACACCGCGAAGTTCAGCGAGATGCGGCGTACGCCGAGCTTCGGGGCGGCGGCGCAGAGTTCGGCGACCATGTACTCCATGACGCCGTTGGGTGCGGCGCGGTCCCGGCGCATCAGGTCCAGGGAGGCGCCGTCGCGGCCCCAGGGCACGAAGGACAGCAGGGCGAGCAGCCGGCCCTCCGTGTCGAGGGCCTCGACCAGGAGGCAGTCGCCGTCGGCCGGGTCGCCCAGGCGGTCCAGCGCCATCGAGAAGCCGCGCTCGGTCTCGGTGTCGCGCCACGCGTCGGCCTTGTCGACGATCTCCTCCATCTCGGCGTCGGTGAGGGTGGCGTGCCGGCGGACGCGGCAGGTGGCGCCGGTGCGGCGGACGCGGCGCACCGCCTGCCGGGTCACGCGCATGTCCCGGCCGTCGAGGTCGAAGCCGGCGACGTGCACGATCGCCTCGTCGCCGAGTTGGAGGGCGCCGAGTCCGGCGCGGGCGTAGGCCCGGGCGCCCTCCTCGGAGGCGCCCATGACGGCGGGCGCCCAGGCGTAGCGGCGGGCCGCGTCCAGCCAGGCGGCGATGGCGTGCGGCCAGGCTTCGCGGTCGCCGACGGGGTCGCCGCTGGCCAGGCACACGCCGGCCTCGACGCGGTAGGTGACGGCAGCCTTGCCGCTGGGCGAGAAGACGACGGCCTTGTCGCGGCGGGTGGCGAAGTAGCCGAGGGAGTCGTCCTCGCCGTAGGCCTTGAGCAGGGCGCGGATGCGGGGTTCCTCGTCGCCGTGCAGGGCCGCCTCCAGGCGCTGCGAACGGAACAGTGTGGCGGCGGCATTGAGCAGGGCGAGCGCTCCGAACAGGCCGAGCAGGAAGGTCACCGGGCGCGGCGGGCGGCCGTCGAAGTCGCGGGTGGAGACCAGTCCGCCCATGACCCGGTTGGCGGACCACGCCAGGTGCAGGCCGGAGGGCAGGGTGCCGGGGAAGAGCGCGACCAAGCCCCAGCCGGCCAGGACGGCCACGGCGAGTCCGGCGACCAGCACGGCCAGCGCCCGCCACCAGGAGCCGCGGCGGGAGGCGGCGTAGAACTCGCCTCTGGCCGTGATCAGCAGCACCAGTGCCAGACCGCAGAGCACGAGGGACGGCGCGGACTCGGCGTAGTCGCCGGCCGCCAGGCCGAGTACGTCGCCGAGGATCACCAGGCCCAGGTAGCCGACGACCAGCCACCAGGCGACCTTCTTGCGGGCCGCGGTCGCGCCGGCCAGCAGGACGAGGAAGACGGCGTAGGCGAGGTTGACGCTGACCGGGACCAGGAGCAGGTCCAGGACGCGGACGACGGGGTGGAGCAGGACCCGCAGCGGGGCGATGAGGTCCAGCAGCGCGCACAGCAGGGCCAGAGCACCGAAGAAGGTGGCGAAGCCTTGCGGCACCCTGCTGAGGAGTCCGTTCCTGCGCGGCGGCGGGGCGGGGTCGGCGGCGCCCCGGGAGGGGGCGGCACCGGTGGCGGCGGTCATGGCTCTGGTGTGGTGGCGCTCATGGTTCCGACTGTAGGAACTGGGCGCGCGGGGCGCCCGTCGAGACGTGACCCGCGCGGCGTTGGGAACCGGGGATTCCGATAGCCTCGCACATGTGACGGAACAGCACGAGCAGCACGAGCGGCACGCTCACCGGTTCGAGCGGGGCACGGACGGGCCGAAGGTCATCGTCGCCGGCGTGGACGGCTCCGACTCCTCGATGCGGGCCGCCGCGTACGCCGCCGGTCTCGCCCGCCGGCAGGGCGCGCTGCTGGCCCTCGTGTACGTGCAGCCGGTGATGACGGCGGGGGCGGCACTCGGGGCGCCGGTGGCGGAGACGACCGACGAGATCGCCGAGGACCTCGTGCAGTACATCCGGGAGTCCACGGAGCGGCTGAAGGGGATATTCGAGGTCCGCTGGGAGTTCCACACCTTCCCCGGCGACCCGTACAACGGTCTGGTGAAGGCCGCCGACGAGCTGCGGGCGGACGCGGTGGTGGTGGGCGCCTCCGAGCAGGCCGGCCACCGGATCATCGGCTCGGTCGCGATCCGCCTGGTGAAGGCGGGACGCTGGCCGGTGACGGTGGTTCCGTAGGGCCCGTTCCCGGCGTTCAAACCGCGCGGCGGGCGGCCGGGGGCCGCCGCCCGGACCGTGCGCGGTGTCTTCCGTACCCGGCGGTGCTGGGCCATCATGATCCGCCGTCAGCCGTTTGCCGTCTGTGAAGAGGTGAGACGCATGGCCGGGCTCCGGATGGGTGAGGGCATTCTCCGCCGCAAACCCATCGAACACATCGAGGAGACAGAAGCCGCCGAGGGACCGCGGCTGGAAAGAACCCTCGGATTGTGGCAGCTGACCGCGATCGGTGTGGGCGGCATCATCGGGGCGGGCATCTTCACCCTCGCCGGCACGGTGGCCAACGGTACGGCGGGTCCCGCGGTGCTGGTGTCCTTCCTCGTCGCCGGTGTCGCCAGCGCGGCGGCGGCCCTGTCGTACGCCGAGTTCGCGGGCCTGATCCCGAAGGCGGGCTCGGCCTACACCTACGGCTACGCGGTGCTCGGCGAGTTCGCCGGCTGGTTCATCGGCTGGGACCTGCTCCTGGAGTACACGGCGATCGTGGCGGTGGTCGCGATCGGCATCTCGGGCTACTTCAGCTTCCTGGTGCAGGACATGGGCGCGCATCTGCCCGCCTGGATGCTGGGCGCACCCGGCACCGGCGCCGGGCACAGGGTCGACCTGTTCGCGGCGATCCTGTGCCTGCTGATCGCCTGGCTGCTGAACCTCGGCATGCGCAGCGCGGCCCGCTTCGAGACGCTCGTGGTGGGGCTGAAGGTGCTGGTCGTGCTGGTGGTGGTCGTGGTCGGCGTCTTCCACGTCAACACCGCCCACTACCACCCGTTCTTCCCCTACGGGGTCGGCGGGGCGTTCACCGGTGCGGCGACGGTGTTCTTCGCGGTCTTCGGCTACGACGCGATGTCGACGGCGGCCGAGGAGTCCAAGGACGCGCAGCGGCACATGCCGAAGGCGATCATCTACTCGCTGGCGATCGCGATGGTGCTGTACGTGGCGGCGTGTCTGGTGCTGACCGGCATGCAGAACTACAAGGAGATCAACAAGGAGAGCGGCTTCTCCACCGCGTTCAAGTCGGTGGGGCTGAGCCGGCTGGCGGACGTGATCGCGGTGGGCGCGATCATCGGCATCCTCACCGTGATGTTCACGTTCATGCTGGGCGTGACCCGGGTGTGGTTCGCCATGTCCCGGGACGGGCTGCTGCCCAAGTGGTTCGCGAAGACGCACCCCACGCGGCACGTGCCGACGCGGGTGACGTGGATCGTCGGGGTGGCGTCGGCCGTCATCGCGGGGTTCCTGCCGATCGCGGAAGCGGCCGAACTGACCAACATCGGCATCCTGCTGGCGTTCGTGGTGGTGTGCACGGCGGTGATCGTGCTGCGCTACCGGCAGCCGGACCTGCCGCGCGGCTTCCGTACGCCGTGGATGCCGTTCGTGCCGGCGCTGGGTGTGGTCTTCTCGCTCTGGCTGATCACGTTCCTGAAGTGGGAGACCTGGGTGCGGTTCGCCGTGTGGTTCCTGATCGGGTGCGTGATCTACTTCGGGTACTCGTACAAACGCTCGGCGCTGGCCGGGCGTTAGGCCCGGCCGGGGACCTGCCGGGCCAGGTGGCCGCGGAGAGGTTCAGCGGGCCGGGAGGGCGCGGACGAAGTCCGCGACGACCTCGTTGAACTCCTCCGGCTTCTCCAGGTTCGGGTAGTGGGCGGTGCCCTCGATCGTCACGGAACGGCCGTCGGGGACGGTGCGGGCGAGGCGTTCGGCCTCGGCGATGAGGTCGGGTGTCTCGAGGGCGCCGTTGACGGTGAGCACGGGGACGCCGATCTTCGGCACGCGGTCCCAGGTGCCGGTCAGGGGCACGTGCCAGTTCTTCTCGTCGGCGGTGTGCTTGGACAGGGTGTGCAGGGCCATGTCGCGCAGCCGGCGCAGGATGTCCTGGTCCATGTCGTCCGGGGTGCGGTGCGGGCCGGGCGCGAAGCGCAGGAAGGACGCGAGCCAGCCCTCGATGTCGCCGGCGCCCAGGGCGCGGGCCGATTCGGCCTGCGTCTGCCGCGCCCACGGGTCGGTGTACTGGAACTCGCTGGTGACGGCGCCGCAGGCCACGACCCCGCGGACCAGTTCCGGGTACTCCAGCACGGTGTCGGTGGCGATGGCGCCGCCCATCGAGACGCCGACGAGCACCACCGGGCCGGCGTCGAGGTGGCGCAGCAGCGCGGCAAGGTCGTCGGCCCAGCGGAACGGCCCGGTCGCGTTGGCGGAGAAGCCGTGGCCGCGTACGTCCGGGGCGATGACCCGGAACTCGGCGGCGAGGGCCGTGATCTGGGCGTCGAGGACGCGGTGGTCGACCCAGCCGGAGTGCAGCAGGACCACGGGGTCCCCGCTGCCGGTGTCGAGGTAGGCGAGGTCGCCGTCGGAGGAAGGGAGGAAACGCAGATCCGCAGGAGCAGTCATGACAACCAGGGTGTCATTTCACGGCGGAGTTTGGCAACCTAGGTGTCATGATGGTGCGATGAGCGACATCGACAGCGACATCGACGACAGTCCCGAGACCCCCCTCCCGCCGGACGAACTCGGCCGCCGCCTCACCGAGGTGTTCGACCTGGTGGGCCCGCTGTACCGGCGCGTGCAGCGCAAGGTCGAGCAGGGCGAGGCCGTCGAGGGGCTGTCCGTCGGCGTACGGGCCGTGCTCGACCTGCTGCACAAGCACGGCCCGATGACCGTTCCGCAGATGGGGCGCGCGCAGGCGATCAGCCGCCAGTTCGTTCAGCGCATGGTGAACGACGCGGCGGCCCGCGGCCTGGTGCGCAGCGTCCCGAACCCTGCGCACCAGCGCTCGTCGCTGATCCGGTTCACGGACGCGGGCCGGGCGGCGATCAACGCGGTGCTGGCCCGTGAGCACCTGCTGCTGCGCCGGGTCGGGGGCGATCTGACGGAGTCCGAGGTACGGGCCTGCCTGCGCGTGCTCGGGGAGATGCTCGACCTCTTCGAGCACGTGGACGTCGACTGACCGGCCTCACTCCCCCATGACGAGCCCGTCCTTCGCCGCGCCCCGGCTGAGCACCGCGGTGCGGATCCGGTCGCGCACGCCCCGGAGGTCGGCACCCTGGGCGATGGCCCTGCTCACGTTCAGCACCCGGCCGGCGTCGAGGTCGAACACCTCGGGGACGAACTCGGCGCGGGCCACCTCCCATCGCCCGCCGGGCCGGGCGGGCGGGGAGAAGGTGAAGCGGGCGAGGGTGCTCTGGTTGGCGCGCGGGTTCCGCGCGCCGCTGTCGTCGGTCGTGGCACCGGTGATCTGGTCACCGAGGCCGTAGACCACCCAGGTGCCGTTGACCTTCTCGTAGGCCTGCGGGACATGGGCGTGGCTGCCGAGGATCAGGTCGACGTCGGGCCGGCCGCCGGAATGCGAGGCGGTCAGCTTCCGGGCGAGGTCCAGTTGCTGCGCATCGGGTGCGTCCTGCCATGCCCGGCCCCAGTTCAGGGACACGACCACGACGTCGGCACCCCCCTGGCGGGCGGCCCTGGCGTCCTCGATGATCCGCTTCTCGTCGATCACACGGACGGCCCACGACTGATCGGGAGGAAGGTCCTCGTTCGTCCCGTAGGTGTAGGCGAGGTGGGCGACCACGGCCCGCCCGGCCTGAAGGAGCGTGCCGCGTGACTCGCTCTCGGCGCGCGCCGTACCGGCGTGCCGCACCCCGGCTTGGTCGAGGGCGTCCAGGGTGCGCCGGACGCCGTCGGCGCCGTCGTCCAGGGCGTGTTCGGAGGCGGTGGCGCAGCTGTCGTAGCCCGCCGCGGCGAGGGACGGCGCCAGCTCGGGCGGGGACTTGTAGCGCGGGGTGCCGGCGTAGGGCGCGTTCGCGCCGAAGACGGTGCCCAGGTGACACAGCGCCAGATCGGCTCGGGAGACGATGTCCTTGACGCCTTCGAGCATCGGACGGAAGTCGTGGCCTGAGCCGCCCGCGTCGAAGGCTGCCCGCTCCAGCACCGGGGGCTCGGGCAGGATGCCGCCGGAGGCGACGAGCGTGAAAGCGCTGGGCACGGTCGCGGAGTCCGGGGCCGGGGCGGCTCGTCCGGGCGGAGGGTGCTGCTCTTCCCTTTGGTGAGCCTGGCAGGCGGCGGCCGCGGTGAGGAGGGCCGTCACGACCAGGGACACCTGCTGTCTGCGTGCGATCATCAGTTCACCCCAAGGCGGTCGTATGGACAGACAAATGGGTACGAATCTGACGGCTTTCGCAAACGGTATCGGGGCTTCGTTAGCCCGTTCGTGTGTGACAAGGGGCCTGACGGACCGTTCGTCGTACCGTTCGCCGACGCGATCGACCGTCCGTCGCACAGCGGTGTGCGCGCCCTGTCCCCGTGCGGCCCCCTGCGATGCCATACGGCCATGACGGCCGGAACCACCCTCCCGCACGGGACGACGACCGCCGAGCACGAGCTCGCCGCACTGCAGCGCGAGCACGGCCGACCACTCTTCGCACTGCTGCTGCGCCTGTGCGACGGCGACCGCCAGCGCGCCGAGGACCTGCTCCAGGAGACGCTCGTACGCGCCTGGCAGCACCCCGAGGCGCTGCGCGCCGACGCCTTCGACTCGGTGCGGCCGTGGCTGCTGACCGTGGCGCGCCGGCTCGCCATCGACGCGCGCCGCGCCCGGCAGGCCCGCCCGCCCGAGGTCGGGGACGCGGACCTGGAGAACGCGCGGGTCATCGCCGACCACGCCGAGCGGTCCGCCGCGACGCTCGACGTCCGGGAGGCTGTGAAGACACTCACTCCCGAGCATCGTGAAGTCCTGGTGCTGGTGTACTTCCGGGGGGCCAGTGTGGCGGAGGCCGCCCAAACCCTGGGCATCCCGCCCGGTACCGTGAAGTCCCGCGCGTACTACGCGCTGCGCGCCCTGCGCCGGATGCTTCCGGGATACGCGGCCGACCTGCGGTGAAACCGACTGTCGAGTCAAACCTCCGTAAAGCGCCTTGCCGTGGACCGCTATTGAGTAATCGGCTGTCCTCATCCGTGTTCCGACAGGGGGCCCGCCCCCGGGACCCGGGGTCGGGCGAGGAGCGCGCACCGGAGGAAGGCAGGAAGGGATGCTGCACAGAGGTCACGAGAGCACGGACGGCCAGGGCGGCGGCGAACTGGCCGTCCCCATGGCCTGGTTGTACGCCGAGTACATCGCCGACGAACTGCTGCGTACCGGCGATCTGATGCCGCCGACGTCGTTCGAGTTCCGCGCCGGGCGGGACGCGCTGGCGCTCACCATCTTCCTCTCCGACACCGGCGGCGAGCTGTCCCGTGTCCGGGTGGTCTCCCAGCTGGAGACCTGGCTGTCGCTGACCGCGTACGACCAGCCGTGGCAGGACTGGGTGTGCGAGCGGATGGCCTGCCTCGCGGCCGAGGCGGACGCCCGCGGGGTGCCCTCGCCGGACCTGGCGCTGGCCGAGGCGGCCTGGCGCTGGCTGGAGGAGACCGAGCTGCTCGCGCCCGATCTGGACGCGGTGCCGGGCGGCGCGGGCGTGGTCGGCGAGGACGAGGGACCGAAGGTGTGGACGCCCGCCTGGCGACTCGGACTGCCCCTCGGGCATCTGGCGATCCACCTCTTCTAGATCTTTCTTGGAATCCGACCAATCCGCGGGGCCGGCCGCTCCGAACGTCTTGATTACGATTCGGAACGCGGCTGAGTGATTCCGGTGCCGGGTGCGTACGGGTGGGAGCAAGGAGTAACCCCACCCGCACTCACAGGCACGAGGATTCGGCATGAGGTCCCTGGAACGGCATCGCGACGTCGGCGCGTACGCGCTCGGCATGCTGGACGAGGCGGACGCCTTCCGCTTCGAGGACCACCTCATGGAGTGCGCTCGCTGCGCGGCGCACGTCACCGAGTTCGGGCCCACGGCACGGCAGCTGATGCTGTACCGCCGGGCCACGCCGCGCTTCGTGCACCCCATGACCCGGCCCGGCTCCGCGCTGCTGGACCGGCTGCTCGGCGAGGTGACACGGCGGCGCCGGGCCGGACGCCGGCGCGTCCTCTACGGGCTGGCCGCCTCGGTGGTGCTCGCCGTGGGCGGACCCGCGGTCGCCGCCGTCGCCGGGCACCACGACGGGCCCGCCCGGTACTCGGCGACCGACGCGACCACGGGCGTGTGGGCCGAGGTCAGGGCCGCCGACCGGGACTGGGGCAGCGACGTGGAGGTGCGGGTCAAGGACGGCGCGGGCCCCTATTCCTGCCGGCTCGTCGTGGTCGGCCGGGACGGCTCGGAGCAGACCGTGACCACCTGGACCGTCCCCCCGCACGATGCGCGGCCCAGCACGGTGGCGGGCGGCACGACGATGCATCCGGGCCAGATCGACCGCTTCGAGGTGCGCACCGCGGACGGGCGGCCCCTGGTGACCCTCGACGCGCGCTGAGCCGTCACTTGAGCAGCCGGGACAGGCGCCGGTCGGCCAGCGGCTTCCCGCCCGTCTGGCAGGTCGGGCAGTACTGGAGCGAGGAGTCGCTGAAGGACACCTCGCGGATGGTGTCCCCGCACACCGGGCAGGGTTCGCCGGTCCGGCCGTGCACGCGCAGGCCGCCTTTCTTCTCCGCCTTCAGCCGTCCGGCCGCGAGGCCCCGGGAGCGCGCGACCGCCTCCGTCAGGGTGGTGCGCAGCGCCTCGTACAGGGTTCGTGTCTCCCGCGGCGTCAGGGAGGCGGCCAGCTTGAACGGGGACATCTTCGCCGCGTGCAGGATCTCGTCGCTGTAGGCGTTGCCGACACCCGCGATCAGGCCCTGGTCGCGCAGTGCACCCTTGATCTGCCGCCGCTCCCCCGCGAGCAGCCGGGCGAACCGCTCCTCGTCGAAGTCGTCGGCCAGCGGGTCGGGTCCGAGGCGTGCCACACCGGGCACCTCCTGCGGATCCCGTACGACGTGGACCGCGAGCCGCTTCTGGGTGCCGGCCTCGGTGAGGTCGAACCCCGCGCCGTTCTCCAGGGCGACGCGCAGGGCGAGCGGGCCCTTGCCGGGGCGGGGCGCGCCGTCGGGCAGCCGGTCCTTCCACTGGAGCCAGCCCCCGCGGGCCAGGTGGGTGACGAGGTGGGGGCCGCCGTCGGTGCTCAGGTCCAGGAACTTGCCGTGCCGGTGCACCGCGGTGACCTCGTGGCCTTCGAGGGCGGTGACCGGGGGGTCGTACGTCTTCAGCACGCTGATCGCGACGGGCAGTACGCGCACGATCTCGTGGCCGACCAGATGGTCGGTCAGGAAGTCCTTGAGCGCTTCGACCTCGGGCAGTTCCGGCATAGGTCCAGAGTGCCACCGGAGGCCCCGGGCGCCATGCGGTGTGCCGGACGCCTCGGCTCCCGGCTCTCAGCTCTGGTCAGGGACCGCGAACTCGCACCACACGCACTTGCCGCCGCCGCGCGCCTCCACGCCCCACACGTCGGTGAGCCGGTCCACGAGCAGCAGTCCCCGGCCGGAGACGCCGTCCTCTCCCGGTTCACGGCGGCGCGGCAGGGCGCTGGAGGAGTCCTCGACCTCGATCCGCAGCCGCCGGGCCGGGCCGCTGAGGACCCGCAGGGTGACGATCGCGGAGCCCTCGGTGTGGATCAGGGCGTTGGTGATCAGTTCGTCGGCCACGAGTTCGATCTCGTACGAGTCCTCCCCGGCGCCCCAGTCCCGTACCGCCGTGCGGATCATGTGCCGGGCCCGGGTCAGGGCCTCGGGGTCGCCGGGGGCCACGTACTGCTGGAGCCGGCCGACGGGCTGCCGCTCGGCCGGCACCCGGCGGCGCAGCACCAGCAGGGCCACGTCGTCGTCGCCGCCCCGTGCCTCGGCCATCGCTATCAGCCGGTCGGCGAGGTCCCGTACGTCGCCGGGTCCGGCGGCGACGGACCGCGCCAGGGCCCGTATGCCGTCGTCGAGGTCGGCGCCGGGCTGTTCGACCAGGCCGTCGGTGCACAGCACCAGGGACTGCCCGGGATCGAGCTCCATGGTGCCGACCGGGTACTCCAGGCTGCCGAACTCGGCGGACAGGCCGAGCGGCAGCCCCCCGTCGACGGCGACCCGGCGGCAGCTTCCGTCGTTGTGCCGGACCAGCGGGTCGATGTGCCCGGCCCGCACCAGCTGGACCACGCCGGTGGACAGGTCCGCCTCCGCGTACAGGCAGGTGGCGAAGCGGTCCGTGTCGAGTTCGTGCAGGAAGACCGAGGCGCGGGCCATCACGGTGGCCGGAGCGTGGCCCTCGGCGGCGTAGGCGCGCAGCACGATGCGGAGCTGGCCCATGACGGCGGCGGCGTGCGTGTCGTGGCCCTGGACGTCGCCGATGACGGCGCCGACCCGGCCGCCGGGCAGCGGGATCAGGTCGTACCAGTCGCCGCCGATGTCCCGGCCCAGGGAGCCGCCCGCGTATCCGGAGCGGTAGCGGACGGCGACGTCGGCGCCGGGCACGCTGGGGATGGTGCGCGGCAGCATGGCCTGTTGCAGGCCCTGGGCCAGGTCCTTCTCCTGCTCGTAGAGCATGGCCCGCTGGAGGCTCTGCGCGATGCTGCTGCCGAGGGCGATCAGGACGTTGCGCTCCTCCGAGGTGAAGCCCCGCCGGTCGCTGTAGAGCAGGCCCATGCCGCCGATCGGGCGGGCCTGGGCTATCAGCGGCAGATAGGCCGCCGAGGTGATGTCCAGTCCGGTGATGTGCGGCCACAGAATGGGGTAGCGCTCGGCGAAGTCCTCGGGGGACTCGATGAAGCGGGGGCTGAGGGTGCGCACGGCCTCGCTCATCGGGTACGGCTCGTCGATCCGGGTGACGCGGGTGCCGGGCACGGAGGAGCCCTCGGGGCCCTCGGCGACGAGCCGGATGCGGCCGGCCTCGACCAGGCCGAGGACCAGGCTCTTGGAGCCGAGGAGGGCCAGCCCGTGGGAGTCCTTGACGACGTCGATGACGTCCTGCACGGTGCGCGCGTGGGCGAGGGCGGCGGTGGCGGTCTCCACGACGTTGGTCTGCTTGCGCCGGGCCGCGGCCTGGGCGGCCCGCTCCCGGCGGGCCGCGATGTCGTTGAGTTCCTCGGAGGCGTCCCGGATGATCCCGATGATCCTGCGCGGCCGGCCCGTCCCGTCGCGGCGGATGGAACCCTGGATGTGGGCCCAGCGCAGGCCGCCGCCGCGGCGGCGCAGGCGGACGTAGGTGCCGTAGTTCTCGCGGCCCTCCTTCATCGCCTGGGCCACCAGCGCGTCCAGGCGCTCGCGCTCGGACCGCGGCAGCCGCTCGCCCACGGTGTCCGGACGGCTGTCGTTCTCCTCGGGGGTGATGTCGAAGATCCGGTGGGCCTGGGCGTCCATGTGCACGAGCCCGGCGTCCAGGTCCCAGTCGAAGGTGCCCATGCCGTTGAGCGCCAGAATGGGTTCCGGGTGGGCGGGCCAGTCCTCCGGGAGTGACAGGGCAGGCGCTCCCTGTTCAGCCATGGGGACACCTTGCCAGGGATTGACTGATTCTTCGAGCCGGGGGTGGGGTAGCCGGGGCCCGTGACTTTCCCGGGGGACGCGAGGAGAGGAGCGCTCGACCGTGGGTTGGTTCACCGCACCCGAGTACTGGCTGAGCCGGCTGGTCTTCCAGCGGGCGCTGGCCGCGGTGTATCTCGTCGCGTTCCTGACGGCGGCCCTCCAGTTCCGCGCGCTGCTCGGCGAGCGGGGCATGCTGCCGATCCCCCGTTTCCTCGAGCGGGTGCCGTTCGCCCGGGCGCCGAGCCTGTTCCACCTGCGCTACTCCGACCAGCTCTTCGCGGCGGTCGCCTGGGCCGGGTGCGCGGTGTCGGCGGCGCTGGCAGCGGGTGCGGACTCACTGGTGCCTTTGTGGGCGGGCATGCTGCTGTGGCTCGTCCCCTGGGCGCTGTATCTGTCGATCGTCAACGTCGGGCAGACCTGGTACGGCTTCGGATGGGAGTCGCTGCTGCTGGAGACCGGGTTCCTCGCGGTCTTCCTCGGCAACGACGAGGTGGCCCCGCCCGTCGTCGTGCTGTTCCTGCTGCGCTGGATCCTCTTCCGCGTCGAGTTCGGCGCCGGGCTGATCAAGCTGCGCGGCGACGCCTGCTGGCGGAAGCTGACCTGTCTGCACTACCACCACGAGACACAGCCGATGCCGGGCCCGCTGAGCTGGTTCTTCCACCATCTGCCAGGGCCGCTGCACAAGGCGGAGGTGGCCGCCAACCACGTCACACAGCTGATCGTGCCGTTCCTGCTGTTCACGCCGCAGCCCATCGCCACGGCCGGCGCCGCGCTGATGATCGTCACCCAGTTGTGGCTGGTGCTGTCCGGGAACTTCGCCTGGCTGAACTGGATCACGATCGTGCTGGCGCTGTCCGCGGTCCGCTTCCCGGGGAACGCTCCATCCGTGCCGGCCGCGCCGCTGTGGTACGAGGTCGTGGTCGTCGCCGTGGCCGCGCTGGTGGTGTTCCTCAGCTACCGCCCGGTGGTGAACATGGTCTCCCGCCGACAGGTCATGAACCGCTCCTTCGACCCGCTGCACCTGGTCAACACCTACGGCGCGTTCGGCAGCGTCAGCCGCGTCCGCTACGAGGTGGTGGTGGAGGGCACGCTGGACGAGGTGCGGGACGAGGACGACGAGGAAGCGGACTGGCGGGAGTACGAGTTCCGGGGCAAGCCCGGTGATCCCCGGCACTGGCCGCGCCAGTTCGCGCCCTACCATCTGCGCCTGGACTGGATGATGTGGTTCGCCGCGCTGTCCCCGGCCTACGCGGGCGTCTGGTTCGGCGCGCTGGTGGAGCGGCTCCTGGAGAACGACCGCGACACCCTCCGGCTGCTGCGCCGCTCCCCCTTCACGCCCGACGAGCCCCCGCGCTACGTCCGCGCCCGGCTCTTCCGCTACCACTACACGACGCGGCGGCAGCTGCGCGCGACCGGCGCCTGCTGGGACCGCACCTATGTGCGGGACTTCCTGCCGCCGACCCGGCTGGCGGCCGGCACCGAGGAGCCGTGACCGGCCCCCGTTGTCGGACCCGGCCGGTACGGTCGCGGGCATGAGAGCTACGGGCACCTTCACCGGCGAAACCGTGGGCGAGGTCGCTCCCGCCCTGGTCCGTGGGCTCCAGCAGGCGGCCGACCTTCGTGGAGATCGTGTACGCCGACCGCGGAAGGCTTCGCAGGGCCGCGCCGAGGCGGCGTTCGGACAGGCCGAGGCCGTAGTGCGGGGCGGTGTCGAAGGAGCGGATGCCCTGCTCCCAGGCGGCGGCCACGGCCGCCCGCGCCTGCCCCTCGTCCACTTCGGTGTAGAGGTTGCCGATGGCGGCGGCACCGAAGCCGAGGGCGCTGACCTCGACCCCGCTCCCGCCCAGCGTCCTCATCGGGCCTCCTGCGCGGCCGCGGGCCCCGCAGGCCGCCGTCGACGGCGAGGCCGGTGCCGGTGGCGGCGCCGGACAGATGGCTCGCCACGTCGGTGGCGACCCGCACCGGGGCGACGTCCTCCCGGACGGCCGCGTGGCCGAGGACGTAGTCGGGGCTGGTGGGTCCCTCGATCCAGTACGGGTCGAACTCGGCGAGCGCCCTGGTCCGGCGGATCGCCTGGGGCACCAGCCATTCGGGGTGGGCCCCGGCGAGCAGGCGCCGCAGGGACGCGCCGACGCGTTCGGCGGCGAGGCCCCACACCGCCTTGACGACCGCGCCGACCGCCATGTGCATCACGCCCTTCTCGGGCCCGGGCCGGCGCAGGTTCATCGCGTCGGAGCCGTCGAGTTCGCGCGAGGCGGGGAGGCGGATGACGTGGGTGTCGACCGCGGTGATGCGGGCGGGCGTCGCGGACACGGATGGCCTTTCGGTCGGTGGCGGGGGAAGTCGCGCGGGCGGGCCTGGATTCCGGTCGTGCTCAGGGCCCGGGGGCCGGCAGTGGCGGTTCCGGGCTGCGGGTCCGGGACTCCGACCATTCGCGCAGTTCGTCGGCGCCGACCTCCTCGATCACCGTCCGCAGGGTCTGCCGGGCCACGGCGTCGCGTTCCGGTTCGGGCAGGAGCAGATACCGGTCGACGGCCCGGCGCAGGGTCTCGCGTGCCCGCGCGGTGAGCACCCAGCGGGAGCCGGGATCGTACAACTGCCGCATGCCGGTGAAGAACACGGCACCGCCCGCGATCATGGCGGTCAGCCAGGCCGGTGCGTGCAGACCGGCGGCGACGACCGTCATCGAAGTGGTGGCGAGGGCGCCCAGCTCCGTGCCGCGGTGCAGCCGTCTGGCCCGGTCGCAGGACCGGGTGTAGAACGTCAACTCCCGTTCGGCCAGGGCCAGCAGGGGATCCGGCTGGGCGGCCCAGGAGTGGTCGGGAACCGCTCTTCGTGTCATCGCCACATCATCGTGGCCGCGCACCCCACCGGAAAAGAGCGGCACGGCTCACTGGGAAAGAGCGGCACGGCCCGATTCCGCCGCGCCGCCCCCGGTTCAGGGCCTCACGCGCGCCGCAGCCGCAGTGTCATCAGCTCGAACGGGCGCAGCCGCACGGCGATCCGGCCGCCGTCCCGCTCCGGTTCGGCCGCCTCGGGCAGGGCCCGCTCCAGCAGATCCGTCACCGTCACGTCCGCGACCTCGAACCCGGCCGTCAAGGTCGCCCTGGCCCGGCCGCCGTGGGCCTCGTGGAAGCGGACCACCACGTCACCGCTGCCGTCGTCGGCCAGTTTCACCGCCGTCACGACCACCGCGTCCTCGTCCACCGCCACCAGGGGAGCCACCTCCCCGCCACCGGTCAGCCGCCGCTCGGGCACGTTGATCCGCCAGCCCTCGCGGACCGCGTCCCCGATGTCCGCGCCCGGCACCAGGGCGTGCCGGAAGCGGTGCGCGCCCTGGTCGGTCTCGGGATCGGGGAAGCGCGGGGCGCGCAGCAGGGACATCCGGACCGTGGTGGTGGTGCCCCGGTCGCCGTCGGTGCGGACCGTGCGGGTCACATCGTGGCCGTACGTCGAGTCGTTGACGACGGCGACGCCCCAGCCGGGCTCGGCCACGTGCACGAAGCGGTGGTTGCAGGCCTCGAACTTGGCCGCGTCCCAGGAGGTGTTGGTGTGGGTGGGCCGGTGGAAGTGCCCGAACTGCGTCTCCGACGCGTACCGTTCGGCGTGCACGTCGAGCGGGAAGGCCAGCTTGAGGAATTTCTCCGTCTCGTACCAGTCCACCTCCGTGTCCAGCACCAGCCGCCGCTCCCCCGCCGGAAGCGACAGCACCTGGGTGACCCGGGAGTTCCCGAAGGCCCGTACGACCCGCACCGAGGCCCCGTCCTCGCCGGCAGTGACGGACTCGGCGTCCGTGAGGTCGGTGACCGTGTTGCGGTAGAACTCGTCCACGTCCCAGGCGTCCCACATGTTCGGGAGGTCCGGGTGCAGTTGGAGGAGGTTCGCGGCCCGGCCCGGAGCGATCGTCTCCCGGCCGGCCTCGATGTCGTACACCGAGACGACCAGGCCCCGGTCGTCGATCCCGATCCGCAGCAGACCGTTGTCCAGTACGTGTCCGCCGCCCGCGCGGGGCCTCAGCTCCGTGCTTCCCCCGGTGGCCGGGGTGGCGGCGCCGCCGGCCGGGACGCCCGCCCGCGCGTGCGGGGCCGCGTTGAAGACCAGCGGGGTGGCGCCCTCACCCGCCAGCGCGCGTTGCGCGGACTCGACGATCCGGTTCAGCTCCCCGGCGATCCGCTCGTACGTGGCCCGTGCCTCGCGGTGCACCCAGGCGATGGAGGAGCCGGGCAGGATGTCGTGGAACTGGTGCAGCAGCACCGTCTTCCAGATCCGGTCCAACTCCTCGTAGGGGTAGGCGAACCCAGTACGTACGGCCGCCGTCGCCGCCCACAGCTCGGCCTCCCGCAGCAGGTGTTCGCTGCGCCGGTTGCCCTGCTTGGTCCCGGCCTGACTGGTGAGGGTGGCGCGGTGCAGCTCCAGGTACAACTCACCGACCCAGACGGGGGCTTGCGGGTACTCGGCCTCGGCACGGTCGAAGAAGGCCCGCGGTGTCTCCCACACCACTCTCGCGGAGCCCTCCAGATCGCGCAGCCGGGCCGCCTTGGCGACCATCTCCCGGGTGGTGCCGCCGCCTCCGTCGCCCCAGCCGGTGGGTGCGAGGGAGTGCCGGGCGGCGCCCTTGTCCTTGAAGGTGCGTGCCGCGTGGGCGATCTCACCGCCCGTCATGGAGCAGTTGTAGGTGTCGACGGGCGGGAAGTGGGTGAAGATCCGGGTGCCGTCGATGCCCTCCCACCAGAAGGTGTGGTGCGGGAACGCGTTCGTGCGTGACCAGGAGATCTTCTGCGTGAGCAGCCGGGTGGAGCCCGCCGCCCTGATGATCTGCGGCAGTCCGGCGGCGAAGCCGAACGTGTCGGGCAGCCAGGCCTCGTCGTTCTCGATGCCGAACTCGTCGAGGAAGAACCGCTTGCCGTGCACGAACTGCCGGGCCATCGCCTCCGAGCCGGGCATGTTGGTGTCGGACTCCACCCACATGCCGCCGGCCGGCACGAACCGCCCGTCCGCCACGGCCTTCTTCACCCGCGCCCACACCTCGGGCCGCCGCTCCTTGAGCCACGCCCACTGCTGGGCCTGGGACATGGCGAAGACGAAGTCCGGCTCGTCCTCGAGCAGAGCGGTCATGTTGGACGCGGTGCGGGCCACCTTGCGCACCGTCTCCCGCAGCGGCCACAGCCACGCCGAGTCGATGTGGGCGTGCCCGACCGCGCTGATCCGGTGCGCGGAGGCGGCGGCGGGCGCGGCCAGCACCTCGGTGAGCCGGGCGCGGGCCCCCTCCGCCGTGCCGTTCACGTCCTGGAGGTCGACCGCGTCCAGCGCCCTGTCCACCGCGCGCAGGATCTCCCAGCGGCGCTGCGAGTCCGCCGGCAGCTCGGCCATCAGCTCGCCCAGCACCTCCAGGTCGATGACGAGCTGCCACACGTTCTCGTCGAACACGGCGAGGTCCATGCGTGTGAGCGTGTACTGCGGCTCGTCGCCCGCCGTCTCGCGGTCGCCGAGCGGGGTGGGCAGGAAGCCGGGGATGACGGGGTTGGAGGCGGCCTCGATGTGCAGGCGCACCTCCTCGCCGCCCAGGGCGGGGGCACCGACGCGGACCCACTGGTTGCGCGGGTTGAGCCCTTTCACCGGGGTGCCGTCCGGCCGGAGGACCAGGCCCTCGCACTGGAAGCCGGGCATGTTCTCGTCGAAGCCGAGGTCGAGCAGGGCTTCGACGGTTCTCCCGGCCCATGCCTCGGGCACGGTGCCGGTCACCCGGAACCAGCTGGTGCCCCACGGCGCACCCCACCGGGTGCCCACCTCGATCGGCTCGGGCTCGGCGGCCAGGCCCTCGGCGACCGGTACGGGCTCGCCAGGCGCGTGCCACACCGCCACCTCCAGCGGGACGGACTCGGGATACACGGCGGGACGGATGCGCTCGCCGAGCACCCGCCGCAGGCGGGCCTCGACCAGGCCGCGGTCGTCATGCATGAGGGACGCTCCGTGGGGTGGGCGGGCGGCGGTCCGGGCCCGGGGCGGGCATCAGCGGGTTCGGGGGTCCGGCCGTTCCCCGTCGGCCGAGCCCTCGCGCGGCTCGGCTCCCTCGGTGTCCGGCCGCGGTGCGCTCGGGCCCCGCAGCGCGAGCCGGCCGTCGCCCTCCTCGGGGCGGGCTCCGCCGGAGTTCCGGTCACCGTGGCCGTTCAGGTTCTGCCGGACCGAGTCCAGGATCGTCAGGCCCTGGGCGACCAGGCCGGCCGCGATCTCGCCGAGCCCGTCGGCGCCGTTCAGGACGTTGACGTTGGCCCCGGAGAGGCCTCCCGCGGCCTCCTTCACGATCAGCGGCAGCTGGTCGATCAGCATCCGGTCCAGGGCGACACGATCGTACGATGCCGCGGCCTCGGCCTGGATCTTCATCCGCTGCGCCTCGGCGGCGGCGAGGACCCTGACGCGTTCGGCCTCGGCCTCGGCGGGCTTCACGATCTCGGCCACCAGCTCCTGCTGGCGCAACTTGGCCTGCCGCTGGGCCAGTTCGGTCTGGGCGTCGAGCACCTCCTGCCGGGCGTGTGCCTGCGCCAGCGGGCCGGCCTGGGCCGACCGCGCCTGGGCCCGGTCCACCTCGGCCGAGTACTCGGCCTTCACCACCGCGGTCTGCCGGGCGTACTCGGCCTGCTTGCGCGCCGCCTCCTGCTCCGCCTGGGCGGCGGCCTGGTTGGCCTGGGCCTGGGCGATCTGGGCCTGCCGCCGGATGGCCGCCTTGTGCGGCGCGGACATCGCGTCGATGTAGCCGGTGTCCCCGTCGTCGATCGACTGGATCTGCAGCGAGTCCACGATCAGGCCGATCTTCGCCATCTCGGTCTTCGAGGTGTCCAGCACCTCGGCGGCGAGCTTCTGCCGTTCGGTGACGATCTCCTCGACCGTCATCGAGCCGATGATGGCCCGCAGGTGGCCGGCGAAGATCCGGCCGGTCAGGACCGACATCTGGTCCTGGTCGGAGAGGAACCGCTGGCCCGCGTTGATGATGCTCTCGGTGTCGTTGCCGACCTTGAAGGCGATGACGGCGCGCACGTGGAGCGCGATGCCCTGCCTGGTGACGCAGGTCTCGACGACCTCGGACTCGCACATCGACAGGGTGAGGAAGCGGACCTTGCGGAAGACGGGGAGCACGAACTTGCCGTGGCCCGTCACCACCCGGAACGGCGCGCCCCCCAGTCCCCGCCTGCCTCCGGAGATCAGCATCGCCTCGTCGGGGGCGGGAACGCGGTAACCGAACATGGTCTTGTTCTCCTTAGTCCGGATCAGCCCGGATCAGCCCCGATCCACAGGATCGTCCCGCAATCTCTCCAAGGGGTCGCCCCACGCGATGACGTCGACCTCACGGCATCCGCGTGATTCGACCACGAGCACCGTCGCACCGATCGGCAGCGGTTCCTGCGACCAGGCGAGGAAGGTCTCGGAACCGCCTCTGACCCGTACCAGGATCTCGCCCGGACCGGCGGAACCGCGCGTTCCGATGAGAAGCTCCCCCGTGCAGCCGATCACGGCCTCGTCCTGTGCCATCGCCGACCGGTTCCCCTCGTACGCGTCCTCTGCCTTCGACCTTAGACCCACTCCGACGGGCCGCATACGCCGCTGCACCGGCCTTTCCGCGGCGGGCGGCCTCTCGACGCGGCACCCGCCGCCGGGCACAGTTCTCCCTGCGTACCCGTGAGTACGAAACCGCCCGTCCCCCATCCGAGGAGCGCCCGTGACCAGCTGGGCCGGCCGCAGTGCCGCCGAGATCGCCGCCGCCGTACGCGAGAGGCGGGCCACTCCCCGCGAGGTGGTGGCCGAGCACCTCGCCCGTATCGAGCGGCTGGACGGCCGCGTCGGCGCCTTCCGCACCGTCCGTGCCGAGGCCGCGCTCGAGGAGGCCGACGAGGTGGCGGCCCGCGGCGATCTGGCCGGACTGCCGCTCGCGGGTGTGCCGGTGGCCATCAAGGACAACCTGGCGGTGCGGGGCGAGTCCAGCCGCGTGGGTTCGGCCGCGACCTCGGACACGCTGGCCGTCGACGACCATGTCACGGTGGCCCGGCTGCGGGCGGCGGGCGCGGTGGTCGTCGGGTTGACGAACGTGCCCGAGCTGTGCGTCTTCGGCACCACGGAGAGTGTCCACGGCACCACCCGCAACCCGTGGGACACCACCCGGAACGCGGGTGGCTCCTCGGGCGGCAGCGCGGCGGCGGTCGCCGCCGGCATGGTCCCGATCGCCCTCGGCAACGACGGCATGGGCTCGCTGCGCATCCCGGCCGCCAACTGCGGCCTGGTCACCATCAAGCCGGGTCACGGGGTGGTGCCCGCCGGTATCGGCGAAGGCGACTGGTTCGCCATGGCCGAGAACGGGCCGCTCGCCACGACCGTCGAGGACGCGCGGCTGATGCTCTCCGTGCTGGCCGGCACCGACGCCGTACGCGGTCGGAAGGCGGCCCCGCGCACGATCGCCGTGTCCGTGCGCAGCCCGCTCGCCGGGGTGGGCGTGAGCACGCCCTACGCCGCCGCCACCCGGGACGCGGCGCGGTTGCTGGCGGGGGCCGGTCACCGGGTGCGCCGGGCCGAGCCGCCGTATCCGATGTCGCTGGGCGTGACGTCTCTGCGGCACTGGACGGCGGGCACGGCCGTGGACGCCGCGGGCCTGGACCCGCGGCGGCTGGCCCGGCGCACCCGGGTGCATGCCGCCGTGGGGCGGCGGTTCCTGAAGGGGGTGCGCGCGGATACGCGACGGGAGGCGCTGCGGCGGCGGATGGAGCCGTTCTTCGCCGAGTACGACATGCTGCTCACCCCCGCGCTGGCCCGCCGCTCCCCGCAGGCCGGGCCCTGGCACGAGCGGGGCTGGCTGCGCAACGTACTGGCCGACACCGCCTACTCGCCGATGACCCCGCCGTGGAACCTGACCGGATGGCCCGCGATGGCGGTGCCGTTCGGCGCACTGCCCTCGGGCGCCCCGTGCGCCGTTCAACTGGTGGGCCGTCCGGGCTCGGAGGCGGACCTGCTGGACCTGGCGGAGGAGATCGAGCGGTTGCGCCCGTGGACCCGGACGGCGGACCTGCCGCCGGACGCGTAGGGCCGCCCCGGGCTCGCAGGGCCCGTTCTGGAGGGGCCCGTTCTAGAGGGCCCGGTACATGATGTGCAGGCCCACCAGGCCGTGCCGGGGGTGCTCGAACGCCTCCGGCACCGTGCCGAGGATCCGGAAGCCGAGCGAGGTCCACAGCCCGACGGCGGGGTTGGTCTCCACGACGGCGTTGAAGACCATCGCCCGGTAGCCGGCGGCCGTCGCGGCCTCGATGACGTGTTCGGCCAGGGCGCGGCCGATGCCGCGTCCGGCCTGGTCGGGGTCGACCATGAAGCCCGCGTTGGCGACGCGGGCCGCGGGACCGCCGTAGTTGGGGGTGACGTAGGCGGAGCCGACGACCGCCCCGGTGTCGTCCTCGGCGACGTACACGCGTTTGGCGGGGCTCATCCACAGGGCCCGGGCATCCTCCTCGGAGGTGTCCGGGCCCCAGGCGTAGGTCTCGGCGGCGACGACGATCCGGTGCCAGAAGGGCCAGATCCGCGGCCAGTCCTCGGCCGCGGCTTCTCTGATCAGCATGGGCGTGAGTCTGGCACGCCCATGCGGTCGGCGATCGCGACGGGTTTCCGCCGGTCAGTCCACGCTGGGCAGGATGTGCGGCTCGGCCAGGTCGTCCTCGTAGCCCGCCAGGCGGATCGGGGCCGAGCGGGCCCACACGTCGAGGCTGCCCAGATCCGCGGGCCGTCGGCCCGCGCGCTCCGTGCGTTCGTTGGGGCGCTGCTCGCGATTCGTCTTCTCCGGTGTCACCGCGCACTCCTTATGTGTCGGTCACCCTCGGGGCATGCGGCCGGTACGCACCGCGCCGCCCAAGCCCGTTCGGGTCTGGTTGGTATGCATCTCGGACGCGGTGGCGTCGGCAACTGAGGTGCGAGCAGGCCGTGGTGCACCGGCTTGCCCCGGGACGGACCATGGGTGTGGATGGAACCCCTAGTCGCTGTCCGTCCACCCCAGATTAACCAAATGAGCGGCCCCCTGCTCGATGGGGCTGCAAAGAGCTGGTAACTATCTGACGTCGCGCGTGTTGATTGGACCACTTACAGGGCGATTTGTCGCATCATGTGCCGGGCGGGATTCATCCCTGAGGGCTACCCGGCACACCCGCGGGACCGTTCAGGTTCCGTTGGCCGCGCCGCAAGCTCGCCATGATCTGCTGACCCACCACGACGGCTTTCTCGCAGGAGGACCGACGCATGGAGCTGCGCAGCGCCGAGGAGCTCATGGACCTGCTGTACGCCTGCCCGCCCGATGCCCGCGCCCACGCCCTGCGCACCGCCGCCCTGCTGCGCCGGCATCATCCGGCCGACAAGGAGCTCCAGGTGGCGGGCCTGGTCCACGGCATCGGCCGGCTGTTGCGGCCGGGTGGCGGAACCGGTGCGTCCGACCCGGCGGCGGACGCGGTGCACGCGCTGCTCG
This sequence comes from Streptomyces sp. NPDC093064, assembly GCF_044754605.1. Classification (NCBI taxonomy): domain Bacteria; kingdom Bacillati; phylum Actinomycetota; class Actinomycetes; order Kitasatosporales; family Streptomycetaceae; genus Streptomyces; species Streptomyces sp. NPDC093064. The sequence goes on along the minus strand of NZ_JBIVPK010000005.1, from coordinate 55,854 downwards.
GCGAGCGCGTCTCCCGCCTCGTACGGCGGCACGCGGCGTCCGCCGACGGCCGTCTGCCCGACGAGTCCGACGAGGACGCGCTGTCGCTGCGCCAGGCGGCCGAGGAGGCCGGCGCCACCGGTTTCGACGCCGGTGTCCTGGAGGACTGGCGCACGGTCCTGGAACTGCTCGCGGCGGGCAACTACCGGCTGCGGACCGTGGACTGACACGACGTCGGAACGGGGACGGCCGGAGGGCCGCCCCGGCGGTTCACCACTTGCCCGGCGCGTAGTCCTTGAGGAAGACGCCGTACAGGTCCTCGCCCTCCTCGCCGCGGACGATCGGGTCGTAGACGCGGGCGGCGCCGTCCACCAGGTCGAGCGGGGCGTGGAAGCCGGCCTCCGCGAGGCGGACCTTGTCGGGGTGCGGACGCTCGTCCGTGATCCAGCCGGTGTCGACGGCCGTCATCAGGATGCGGTCCTTCTGGAACATCTCCTCGGCGCTGGTGCGCGTGAGCATGTTCAGGGCGGCCTTGGCCATGTTGGTGTGCGGGTGGCCGGCGCCCTTGTAGCCGCGGTTGAACACGCCCTCCATGGCGGAGACGTTCACGATGTAGGTGCGGCGGGCCGCGGCGGCCGCCATCGCCGGACGCAGCCGGCTGATCAGGATGAAGGGCGCCGTCGAGTTGCACAGCTGGACCTCCAGCAGCTCCACCGGCGTGACGTCCTCCACCGCCTGGATCCAGCTGTTGGTGTCGTGCAGGTCCGGCACGAGACCGCCGGCGTCGATGGCCGTGCCGGCCGCGATCCGCTCCAACGACGCCGAGCCGGAGACCAGCGCCAGGTCGGTGACGTCCTGGGCGGTGAGCGCGCCGCCGCCCGCCACCGGCAGCTCCGCGACCGCCCCCGAGCCGAACGTGCCGATCACCTCGGCCGCGGGCAGCTCACCGGCCGGCATCGGGGCCGACTCGGCGGCGACCAGCTCGCTGTAGGCCTGCGGGGAGCGCCGTACGGTCTGGGCGGCGTTGTTGATCAGGATGTCCAGCGGCCCCTCGGCGGCGACCGAGTCGGCCAGGGCCAGCACCTGGGCCGGGTCGCGCAGGTCGATGCCGACGATCTTCAGCCGGTGGATCCACTCGCCGCTGTCGGGCTGGGCCTTGAAGCGGCGGATGGCGTCGTTGGGGAAGCGGGTCGTGATCGTGGTGTGCGCGCCGTCGCGCAGCAGCCGCAGCGCGATGTACATGCCGATCTTGGCGCGGCCGCCGGTGAGCAGGGCGCGCTTGCCCGTGAGGTCGGCGTGGGCGTCCCTGCGGTCGCGGTTCTCGTCGGCGCACCGCGGGCAGAGCTGGTGGTAGAAGTAGTCGACCTCGACATAGCGGGTCTTGCAGACGTAGCAGGAGCGCGGGCGCTGGAGTATGCCCGCGATCTGCCCCTCCCGCGTCGCGGACGAGGGCAGGATGCCCTCGGTCTCGTCGTCGATGCGCTGCGCGGAGCCGGTGGCCGTGGCCTCCGTGACCGCCTTGTCGTTCGCGGTCTTGGCGGCCCGGCGCTCCTGGCGGCGGCGCTGCTTGACCGTGCGGTAGATGTGCGAGGTGGCCCGGCGCACAGCGACGGCGTCCGGGTGGTCCACCTCGATCCCGTCGAGCTCCTTGAGCACGCCGAGGCACACGGCGAGGCGTTCGGGGTCGATACCGGGCCCGTACACCACTTCGTCCGTGGCCGTCGGGCCTTCGTCTGTCACCGTCATCGCGCTGCCGTTCCCTGATCACCCGTGCGGCGCTCCGACTCGCGTCCGCTTTCGAACCGGGGATTTTACGGCAGCGCCGGGCCCGTAGGCCAAACCGCGGTGATCAGGGTCCGCAGACCGTGATCAGGGTCTCCACCTCCTCGGTCACGGCGCGGGCGAGCCGGTTCAGGTCGGGCACGGCCCGTGCGTCGGCGACGAGCCCGTAGTGGACCTGGCCGCGGTAGGTGGAGATCGCGACGGCCAGGGACTGGCCGCGGGCCAGCGGCGCGAAGGGGTAGACCTCGGCCAGCGGATGGCCGCCCAGTTTCAGGCCGATGCCGGGCAACGGCACGCTGGTGACCAGGATGTCGAACCACAGCCGGGCGGCCTGGGCGACCAGCGGTCCGCCGAGCCGGTGGCCGAGGGCGGGCACGTGGTCGGCGAGCAGCGCGACGGCGCCCGCGCCCCGGTTGGGTCCGGCGTCCTTGTTGCGGTCCATGGCGGTGCGGACGGCGCCGAGCCGACGCAGCGGGTCCGGGTCGCCGACGGGGAGTTCCATCAGGTAGCCGGAGAGCCGGTTGCCCTGCGGGTGGGCGGTGCGCGGGCGGCGCCTGGAGACCGGGATCAGGGCGCGGGGCGCGATCCCCTCGGTGCCCTCGCCGCGTTCGTCGAGCCAGCGCCGCAGGGCGCCGGCGACGACCGCGATCAGCACGTCGTTGACGGTGCCGCCGACGGCCTTGCGGACCAGGTGCACGTCGTCGATGTCGACGACCGCGCCGGCGGTGCGGCGGGTTCCGGTGGGCTCGGCGGTGAGCGCCGGGGTGGACCGCGTGGCGAGGGACGAGCGGGCGACCGAGGCGCCGATGTCCAGGGCGCGGCCCACGTCGGACAGGGCACCGCGCAGCGCCTCGGGCAGCTTGCGTACGTCGGGCAGCGGACCGCGTGCGGGCGCGGCCGGACGGGGCCGCGAAGTGGGCATGTCCATGGGGTCCAGAATGGCCGCGGCGAGGGTCAGGGCACGCAGGCCGTCGGCGAGGGCGTGGTGGAACTTGAACAGCACGGCGAAGGAGACGCCGTCCTCGCCCGGCAGCACGTGCGCCTCCCAGGGCGGGCGGTTGCGTTCCAGCGGGCGCTGCATGAGCCGGCCGGCCTCGGCGTGGAAGTCCGTGGCCGGGGCGTGCAGCCGGACGTGGTGGAGCGGGTCGAAGCCGGGGTCGGGTTCGCGGGCGGCGCCGCCGAAGCCGAGCGGCGGGCGCAGCGCCTGGGCGAGGGGCCGGCGCAGGTCGAGCGGCCGCCACACGTCCCGGATCCGCATGCGCAGGCCGGGCACGGCGGCCGCGCGGGCGGCGAGCAGGTCGGCCGCGTGCGCGCCGGCGGTCGGCGAGTGGGCGGAGAAGACCCCGAGGGCGCCGAGGTGCATGGGGTGGTCGGCGGACTCGATGTTCCAGAACGCCAGGTCGAGGGGAGCGAGCAGGTCGGGAGTCAATGGCTTGCCTCGCATCGGCGGTGGGTGTGTACGCAGTCAACCGCCCTCGACTGATTACAGTCAAGTACGATCAAGCTACTCTCAGTTAACAACAGATTAAGTCGGACCCATGAAGAAAGGGGTGGGACACATGGGGCCTTTGAGGTCACTTCGACCCGCCGCGGGTGTCACCGCAGGGCGGGTGGCGCGGCCTGCGCGGACGTGCCCCACGCCGAGGGCCGCGGTCCCACGGTGTAGCTCAGGGTGCCGAGCGACCGCAGGGCGCGGGTGGTCAGATACGTCCGGTCGTGCGGTGCTCCGCCGGCCCGGACCGACTGGATGTACCGGTCCTTGCGCGAGGTGCCCGGCGCCGTGATGGTGAGACCGCCGCGCGGGTAGTAGCCGCGGTCCAGGCGCAGGTCGACACGTTCGAAGACGGGCGTGGACAGGCCCCAGGTGGGATAGCCGGGCTGGACGGGGAACAGGCCGATGGAGGCCAGCACGTTCCAGGCGGACATGGTGCCCAGGTCGTCGTTCCCGCTCAGCCCGGCCGGCTCGTCGGTGAACAGGGTCAGCGCGGCGTGCACCACGTCGGTGGTCTTCCACGGCTGCCCCGTCGACAGGTAGGTGTACGGCGCGGCGAGGTCCGGCTCGTTCATCGGGTTGTACTTGTCGGCGCCGTAGTAGGCGTACGGCCCGCTGACCCAGGTCTCGCGGACGGTGCGCTCCGGGTCCTTGAGCAGGTCGGCGTAGGCGAAGAACGCGTCGAGCCGCGCGTTGGCGGCGTGCCGGCCGCCGATCAGGCGCACCAGGCCGGGCAGGTCCTGCGGCACCAGCCACTGGTACTGCCAGGACGTGCCCTCGTGGAAGCCGACGCCGCGGGCCGGGTCCGCCGGTCCGGTGAAGGCGCCGGAGGTGTCGCGGGCGCGGAAGAAGCCGGTGGCGGGGTCGAACAGTTCGCGGTAGGCGCGGGAGCGGGCGGCGTACCGCGCGGCGTCCCCGTGGTGGCCGAGGGCGCGGGCCATCCGGGCGAGCATCGCGTCCGACAGGGCGTACTCCAGGGTCGCCGACGCGCCGAACGCGTAGTCGGAGTGGCCGGGCTTCGCAGGCTCGTGGCCCTTGAGGTACGGGACGTAGCCGCGGGCGAGGTAGTCGCGGTTGGCGTCGCGGCCCACGGCCGGGGAGTCGGCGGGCGGCACCCCGTCGGCGTTCCGCCTCAGCGCCCGGTAGGCCCGCTCCTCGTAGCCCTTCAGCAGGCCCTGCTGGTAGGCGTTGGTCAGGAACGGGGTGACCGGGTCGCCGGTCATGACGTTCGTCTCGACGGTGCCGTAGCCCCACTTGGGCAGCCAGCCGCTCTCCTCGGCGACCCTGATCACCGAGATCGCCATGTCCCGGGACTCGCGCGGCGCGAGCAGGGCCAGCAACGGGGCCTGGGTGCGGTAGGTGTCCCACAGCGACCAGTTCTGGTAGTAGGTGAAACCCCGCGCGCGGTGGATCCGCCCGTCCCAGCCGGTGTAGCGGCCGTCGGCGTCGCTGCCGGTGTTCGGCGCCAGGAACGAGTGGTACAGCGCCGAGTAGAACGTGCGGCGAAGGACCGCGTCGCCGCCCCGGACGCGTACGTCGGCCAGCCGCCTCTCCCAGGACCGCCGGGCCGCGCCGCGCACCGCGTCGAAGGAACGGCCGCCCTCCGCCGCCAGGTTGCCCGCCGCGCCGGCCGCGTCGACGTAGGACAGCGCGGTCGTCGCCTCCACCGTGCGGTCCTCGGTGGTGTCGAAGCGGACGTAGGCGCCGCCGTGTCCGGTTCTGGACCCCGCCGTGACCCGGGTGCCGTCCCAGGTGCCGTACGCCGTGAACGGGCGGTCGAAGCGGGTGACGGTGTAGACGGTGTAGGGCCGGGTGTCCCGGCAGAAGCCGCGGCCCGTGATCGCGGTCCGCACGGTGCGGTCGTCCAGGATCTCCACCTTCGCGGCGCCCGGCTTGTGCAGCGCCTGGGCCACGTTGAGCAGGATGTTGGCCTTGCCGGTGGCCGGGAAGGTGTAGCGCTGCACCCCGGTGCGCGCGCTCGCGGTCAGTTCGGCGCCGATAGCGCCGATACCGGAGGACAGGCCGACGCGGTAGTAGCCGGGGCTCGCCCGCTCGGTGTCGTGGCTGAAGGCGGCCGCGTACTTCGCGTAGTCCGTCCGAGTGACGTCACCGGTGGTCGGCAGCACCGGCAGGTCGCCGCCGATGCGGCAGCCGACGCCGGAGAGATGGACCAGGGAGAAGCCGCGGACGCGGTCCTGGGCATGGTCGTAACCGGTGCTGTGGCCGGTGTCCGGCGAGAGCTGCACCATGCCGAAGGGCACGGCCGCGCCGGGGAAGGTGTTGCCTTCGTTCGCGGTGCCGATGAACGGGTCGACCAGATCGGTGAGCCGGTCGTCGCGCGCTTCGGCGGCCGGTGCGGCGACGGGAGCGGCGGTCAGCGCGAACGCTGCCACCGCCCCCGCCGCGCACAGGCGCAGGCGCCGGGTCCATCTCATGCAGGAAGACCTCCGAAGGAGACGTCACTGCCTGCATGATCCGGTCTGAAGGCCGGTCAGTCCGGCAACCGGCGGGTGTCGCGCGCGACGCGTCGCGGATCGGCGCCCCGTGCGGGGCCCCCGGACGCGCCGCGTCGGGCTACGGGACCAGCTGACCCTTGCCGAGAGCGATCACACCGCCCTGGGAGACGGTGTACAGCTCGGCGTCCCGCTCCGGGTTGACGCCGATCGTCGCGCCGGGCGGCACCTCGACGTTCTTGTCCAGGACCGCGCCGCGCACGATCGCGCCCCGGCCCACCCGGACGTTGTCGTGCAGCACCGAGCCCTGGACGACCGCGCCCGGGTCGACCCGGACACCCGGCGACAGCACGGAGCGGGTGACCTGCCCACGGATCAGGCAGCCGGCGCTGATGATCGACTCGCCCGCGATCCCGCCCCCGTTGAACCGGGCCGGCGAGAGCTGACCCGAGTGGGTGTAGATCGGCCAGTCGCGGTTGTAGAGGTTGAACGCGGGGCGCTCGGCGATCAGGTCCATATGGGCCTCGTAGTACGCGTCGAGCGTGCCGACGTCCCGCCAGTAGCCCTGGTCGCGGCTGGTCTCGCCGGGCACGTGGTTCGCGCCGAAGTCGTACAGCTGGGCCTCGCCGCGGACGGTGAGCTGGGGCAGGATCGAGCCGCCCATGTCGTGCACCGACCGGTCGTCCTCCGCGTCCCGCTGAAGTGCCTCGATCAGCACCTTGGTGGAGAAGATGTAGTTGCCCATGGAGGCGAAGACGCTCTGCGGGTCGTCGGGCAGCCCCGGAGGGTCGGCGGGCTTCTCCAGGAAGCGCTGCACGGTCTGCCCGTCCGAACCGGGGGTGATCACCCCGAACGACGACGACTCGGCGCGCGGCACCCGCATGCCCGCGACCGTCACGCCCGCGCCGCCCTCGATGTGCTCCTTGAGCATCTGCCGCGGGTCCATGCGGTAGACGTGGTCGGCACCGAACACCGCTACGTATTCGGGCTGTTCGTCGTGGATCAGATTGAGCGACTGAAGGATCGCGTCGGCGCTGCCCAGGTACCAGCGGGGCCCGAGCCGCTGTTGGGCGGGGACCGGGGTGATGTAGTTGCCGAGCAGGCTGGACATCCGCCACGTGGTGGTGATGTGCCGGTCCAGCGAATGCGACTTGTACTGAGTCAGCACGCAGATACGCAGGATGTCGCCGTTGACGAGGTTGGACAGGACGAAATCGACGAGCCGGTACGTGCCGCCGAACGTGACCGCTGGTTTGGCGCGGTCCGCGGTCAGCGGCATCAGCCGTTTGCCCTCTCCGCCCGCGAGGACGATCCCGAGGACCGAAGGTCCACCACGACGCATGGCCGCTCCCCTCACCAGGTTGCCTCCCCCCTGCACCTGAGCAGGAGGGATAGAGCCCTAAGCCTGTCCGAGGATCTCCTCGTAGAGCCGCACGGTGCGCCGGGCGACCGCGTCCCAGCCGAACTCCTCCACCGCGCGCCGTCTTCCGGCCTCACCCATGCGGCGGGCGCCGTCCCGGTCCGCGAGCACCGAGTCGAGGGCGCGGGCGAGCCCGGTCTCGAAATCGTCGTCCACCGGCACGAGTACCCCCGTCCGGCCGTCGTCGACCACCTCGGGGATCCCGCCGACCCGGGAGGCCACGACGGGCGTGCCGCACGCCATCGCCTCCAGGTTGACGATGCCCAGCGGCTCGTAGACCGAGGGGCAGACGAAGACGGCGGCGTGGGTGAGGAGCTGGATCACGTCCGGGCGCGGCAGCATCCGCGGAATCCAGTGCACGCCGTCGCGGGTCCGGCTCAACTCCTGGTAGAGGTCCCGGAACTCCCGGTCGATCTCCGGTGTGTCGGGCGCTCCCGCGCACAGCACCACCTGCGCGGCCGGGTCGATGTCCCGTACCGCCCGCAGCAGATGGGGCACGCCCTTCTGCCGGGTGATGCGGCCGACGAACAGCACGTACGGGCGGTCCGGGTCGAGGCCGACGCGGTCGAGGGCGTCCGTGCCGTGGTCCGGCCGGTAGAGGGTGGTGTCGATGCCGTTGTGGATGATGTGCACCCGGTCCGGGTCGAGCGCCGGGTAACAGCCGAGGATGTCCTCGCGCATGGCGCCGGAGACCGCGACGACCGCGTCGGCGGACTCGATCGCGGTGCGCTCGGCCCAGCCGGACAGGGCGTAGCCCCCGCCGAGCTGTTCGGCCTTCCAGGGGCGCAGGGGCTCCAAGGAGTGCGCGGTCATCACATGCGGCACGCCGTACAGCAGTTTGCCGAGGTGACCGGCGAGGTTGGCGTACCAGGTGTGGGAGTGGACGAGTTCGCGGTCCTGGAGCGCGGCGGCCATGGCGAGGTCGACGGAGAAGGTGCGCAGCGCGTCGTTGGCGCCGTCCAGCGCGGTCCAGGGACGGTGGCGCACGACGCCGTCGGCGCGGCCCTCGCCCCAGCAGTGCACCTCCAGGTCCACCAGCGGTCCGAGCTCCCGCGCGAGGAACTCGACGTGGACGCCCGCACCGCCGTACACGTCCGGCGGGTACTCCCGGGTCAGTAGTCCCACGCGCACCCGCAACCCCCTGGTCCGAAGCGGCCGGTCGCCTTCATGGTCACTCAGATGCGGCCCGTGGGGAAGAGCCCGGCACCCGGGTGAAGCAGCAATCCCCGCAGAGGCCGCCGCCGGGGACGCGGTAGTAGAGGCAGCAACTGCGCCGTCGGAAGCCGGTGCCGGCGCCGGTCAGCGTGCCGGCACCGTCGAGGAGGGGATGAGCGAGGAGCCCGGCGGCCAGCTCCCGGGCGTGGTCGCCGGCCGCGGTACGACCGCTGTCGCGCGCCCGGCTCTCCAGCAGGCGTGCCGCGGCCGCCAGCGCGGAGGCCGCGTTGCCCCGCAGCAGTCCGGGTGCGAGGCGGTACCGGGCGCGCAGGGCGGCCGCCAGGGGGTCGAGGTGCCCGTGCAGGACGACGTGCGCGACCGTCTCCGGGTCCGCCGGGCGGGCGCGCACCTCGGTGAGCCACAGGTCGTCCGGGGCGCTGCCGGCGGGGTCCCAGCGGATCAGGTGGGCGTCCAGGTCGGGGAGCCGCCCGTACAGCACGGCGCAGCCGAGCGCGGCCGACCAGAGCCGGGCGGCGAGCGCCTGGTGCGCGACCGAGGCGGCGACCCGGGCTTCGGGGGCGCCGATGCCGTCGGCGACCCGGCGGACCCGAACCACTAGGGGATGCCGGTCGGGGTCGGCGGCGGGCGCGGCGTAGGCCTGGGCGAGGGTGGGCAGTGGCCGGTGCGGCGGGGCGCCCGTGCGCAGGACGAAGAATCCGCCGAGGTCGTTCAGTGCGGCGAGGCCGGGGGCGAGGTTCACGGGAAGCAGTAGTACCAAGGCCCGTCGAGCGGTGCGCAAGGGGTTCCGGCGGGGACTCCGCGTCCTGTGTCGCCCACCCAGGGGAGGACGGCGGGCGGGGCGTACTCCATCGGCAGTAGGACCTATTGACTGCTCAGGGACGACGACGGGAGGCGATCGGCACGGCAGGGTGGTCAACCATGGAAGCCGACCGTTCGTCGCGCCGGGGTCGCCGCCCCAGCCCCACGCGGAGGTGCAGCTCATGAGCGCCCTCGCGCTGTCCGTGCTGCTGTCCTTCGTGTCCGCCGTGGCCTACGCCGGCGGTGCGATCGTCCAGGAGCGGGTCGCGGTGTCCTCCCCCGGCGAGCGGTACGCGCCGCTGCGCCGGCCCGCCTGGTGGGCGGCGCTGCTGCTGAACGGTCTCGGCGGGCTGCTGCACGTGGTGGCCCTGGCCTGCGGCCCGCTCAGCCTGGTGCAGCCGCTGGGTGCCCTGACCATCGTGTTCGCGCTGCCGATGGCGGCGCTGTTCGTCGGCCGGCGGGCCGGCGCCGCCGCCTGGCGCGGCGCGATCATGGCGACGGTGGGGCTCGCGGGTCTGCTGTCCCTGGTGGGCACCTCCGAGGCCCAGTCGCTGACCACCGCGCAGCGCGGGGGCCTGGCCGTGGTGACCGCCGGTGTGGTCGCGGCGCTCACGGTCGCGGGCCGGGCGGCGCACCGGCATCCGGCGGTGCGCAGCGTGCTGCTCGCCACCGGCTCCGGCATCGCCTTCGGCATGTCCTCGGTGTTCACCAAGACCGTCACGGTCGACTTCACCGACGGGATCGCGGCGTCGGAACTGCCGTCCCTGGCCGCGATAGGCGTCCTGGCCACGGCCGGCATCCTGCTGTCGCAGGCGTCGTACCGGGGCGGTGGCCTGGCGGCGCCGCTGGCCACGCTGACGGTGGTGAACCCGGTGATGGCGGCCGCGGTCGGGCTCACGCTGTTCGGCGAGACCTTCAGCTACGGCACGACGGGCACCGTGCTCGCCCTCGGCTGCGGTGTGGTGGCCGCGGGCGGGCTCATCCTGCTGACGACCGAGCGCATCGAGCGTACGACTCCGGTCGTGGTGACCGGGACCGGGCAAATGCCCGCCGAGGTGGCGTCGGCCGCCGAGGCGGTGTTGTCTGCCGAGGCGGCGCTGTCCGCCGAGGCGTCCGGGGCCTCCGGGCGGGGCGTGCGGGTGGACGCGGTCGTCGTCCCGGTTGCACCGGCGGCCCGGGAGGAGGACCCCGCGCAGGGCGAACCGCCGCTCATCCTCGGCCTGTTCTACGGTGCCCCGTGCTACGGCGGGCAGATCTACGCGAACCCCTGCGTCCCGGTGCCCGTGCCCGACCGGCACGAGTCCCGCGTCGGATCCTGACCTCCGGCGCCCGGCCCCGGGTACGGGTCCGGGTGCGGATACGGGTCCAACTCTGGATACGGGCCCCGGTCCTGTTGCGGCGGGTCAGATCCTGACGCCGCAGGACCTCAGGTAGGCGAGCGGGTCGACGTCGGTGCCGAAGCCGGGCCCCGTGCGCACCTCGAAGTGCAGATGCGGTCCGGTGACGTTGCCCGTGGCCCCCGAGCGTCCGATGCCGCGTCCGGCGGCGACCGACTGCCCGGCCCGTACGGATATCGCCGACAGGTGGCCGTACTGCGTGTAGTGGCCGTCGGCGTGCCGGATGACCACCTGGTAGCCGTAGGCGCCGCCCCAGCCGGCGCTGACCACCCGGCCGGCCGCGGCCGCCTTCACCGAGGTACCGGTGGGGACCTCGAAGTCGACGCCGGTGTGGTAGCCCTTCGACCAGTGGGCGCCGGTCGCGTGGTAGGGCGTGCCGACGCCGCCGCCGACGGGGGCGACGAGGGTGTGCGGGGTGGCGTGGGGACGGGACTTGGCCGTGCCGGCGGCGGGCTTGGCCTCTCTGGCGGGGCGCGTGGCGGTGGACGGCTTGCGGTGCGGCTCTGCCGTCGTACGCGACTTGGGCACGGCGAGCCGCTGACCCGGCTGGATCAGGTTCGGGTCGGCGCCCACGGTTGTGCGGTTGACGGCGTACAACTGCCGCCAGCCACCGGAGACATGACGCTCCTCGGCGATGCCGGAGAGGGTGTCGCCGCGGACCACCTTGTACATCTCGGCGCTGCCGGCCCGCGCCTGCGGGGCGGTCTGCGGCCGTACGTCGACCTCGCGGGCGGAGCTCTTGGCACTGCGCACGGTCCGCTGCCCGGCCGTGTCCGGGTGGACGTCGGGGGCGCCGCCGCCCCGGGCGAGACCGGCCCGGGTCGAGCACACCGGCCAGGCACCGGGTCCCTGCCCGTCGAGCACCTTCTCCGCGACGGCGATCTGCTGGTCCCGGGTGGCCAGGTCCGCGCGGGGCGCGTACCGCGTCCCGCCGTACGCCTCCCAGGTGGACCGGGTGAACTGGAGTCCGCCGTAGTAGCCGTTGCCCGTGTTGATGTGCCAGCTGCCGCTCGACTCGCAGGCCGCCACCTTGTTCCAGGTGGAGGCGTCGGCGGCGTGCGCGGCTCCGGCGCCGATGAGCGGAATGGCCATCCCGGCGCCGCCCGCCGTGACGGTGAGCGAGGCGCGGTTGATCCTGTTCGGCTGGTACCGGCGGTGCCGGCCGCGTACGGCCATCTCAAGCCCCCTCGACATGCGTCAGGAGGGGCGAAAGTAACCGCCGCGAACAGGCCGTGACAAGACGGCTATCGGCCGGTTCGTCACTCCAACTGACCGGTTGGGGCACCTGATTGGCCGGATCCGCGGGCCGTGCGCTGAGCCACTGGGCCCCCGCCGCGCGTATGGAAGGGTGCCGGGTCCGGATATGCGCGCGCCGTACCGGCACGTCAGGATGGTCGAAAGGGTATGAACGGCGATACTGGCGGGCACGGACGGCGCGACGGACGGAAGGCCGACGGCGGAACCGGCGGCGGACCGGCCGTCAGCGGCATCGACGGCGGCACTGGCGGCGGACCGGCCGACGGCACCGGCGGCGGGGCCCCAGCGTTCCACTTGATGATTCACCGGATTTTCGAGGAGCAGGCGGTATGAGCACTACAGCCCAGATCGGCGTCACGGGACTCGCGGTCATGGGCCGCAACCTCGCCCGCAATTTCGCGCGCAACGGCTACGCGGTCGCACTGCACAACCGGACGGTGGCCCGGACGCACGCCCTGGTCGAGGAGTTCGGGCACGAGGGGGACTTCGTCGCGGCCGAGACCGCGAAGGAGTTCGTCGCGGCCCTGGAGCGGCCGCGCCGCCTGGTCATCATGGTGAAGGCCGGCGATCCGACCGACGCGGTGATCCAGGAGTTCGCCCCGCTGCTGGAGCCCGGCGACATGATCATCGACGGCGGCAACGCGCACTTCGCGGACACTCGGCGCCGGGAGCGCGAGCTGCGCGAGCAGGGCATCCACTTCGTGGGCGCCGGGATCTCCGGCGGCGAGGAGGGCGCGCTGCACGGGCCGAGCATCATGCCGGGCGGCTCGAAGGAGTCGTACCAGTCGCTCGGTCCGATGCTGGAGAAGATCTCCGCGAAGGCGAAGGACGGCGCGCCGTGCGTCACGCACGTCGGCCCCGACGGCGCCGGGCACTTCGTGAAGATGGTGCACAACGGCATCGAGTACGCCGACATGCAGCTGATCGGCGAGGCGTACCAGCTGCTGCGCGACGTGGCCGGGTACTCCCCCGCGCAGATCGCGGAGATCTTCCGCACCTGGAACACGGGCCGGCTCGACTCGTACCTGATCGAGATCACGGCGGAGGTCCTGTCCCACGTGGACGCGGCGACCGGCAAGCCGTTCGTGGACGTGGTGGTGGACCAGGCCGAGCAGAAGGGCACCGGCCGCTGGACGGTCCAGATCGCCCTCGACCTGGGCGTGCCGGTCTCGGGCATCGCGGAGGCGGTCTTCGCCCGTTCCCTGTCGGGCCATGCCGACCTGCGGGAGGCCTCGCGCGGGCTGGCGGGCCCGAAGGCGTCGCCGCTGAGCGAGTCGGAGGCGGGCGCCTTCGCCGACCGGGTGGAACAGGCGCTGTACGCCTCGAAGATCGTGTCCTACACCCAGGGCTTCCACGAGATCGCCGCCGGCAGCGCGGAGTACGGCTGGGACATCGACCTCGGCGCGGTCTCCGCCATCTGGCGCGGCGGCTGCATCATCCGCGCGGCCTTCCTGGACCGGATCCGCGCGGCTTACGACGCCCGCCCGGACCTGCCGAGCCTGCTGTCCGACGACACCTTCGCCCAGGAGATCGCGGCGGCCCAGGACGACTGGCGCGAGGTCCTGGTCGCCGCGACCCGGCAGGGCGTGCCGACCCCCGGCTTCTCGGCCGCCCTCGCGTACTACGACGCCCTGCGCGCCGAACGGCTGCCCGCCGCGCTCACCCAGGGGCAGCGGGACTTCTTCGGGGCGCACACGTACCGGCGGGTGGACCAGGACGGCTCCTTCCACACGCTGTGGGGCGGGGACCGGTCGGAGGTGACGGCTTAGGGATTCCGCTTCGCCGGCCGCCTCGGCCGGGAGTACGGGCGTAGCTGCGGAGCAGGCAGAAGACGGTGGGCGGCCGGAGCCGCCCACCGTCTTCCTTCGTTTTCCTTCGGTCGCGGGCGGGGCGAGGGGCGGGTACGCCTGGGCGGTAGCGAGGTCGGGTCGATACCGGGGGCGGACCGGGTCCCGGGTCAGGTCGGACGTCAGGTCAGGGGGCCAGGTCGGATCCCGAGGCCGGGTCACGTCCCGAGGCCGGGTCACGTCCCGAGGCCGGATCACGTCCCGAGGCCGGATCAGGCGTCAGGTCAGGGGTGGTCCCGGCTCGGGGTTCGGGACCGGCTCCGGGCCCGGCGGGATCGGGGACGGCGGGGGCTCCGGAGGCAGAGGACTGGGCGGCGGGCTGGGGATCGGGCCCGGGGGCGTGGGCGGGATCGGGCCGGGGCCTGGCGGCGGGGGCGGAGGCGCGGGCGGCGGGGTCGGGCCAGGACCGGGTGGTGGGCCCGGCAGCGGCCCTGGTGCCGGAGGGGGCTCCGGGGCCGGGGGCGGCTCCGGTGTGGGCACGGGGTGCGGTTGCGGCTGCGGATGCTGGGGGTCCGGACCCGGCATGGGTGAGGGCGAGGTGGGGTCCGGGTACGGGTCGGTCATGGCGTCCTCCGGCCAGTCGGTCGACATCGGCTCTGGACTACTCCCCCACCTACCCGACCCCCGCGCCACCAGTCACCCGACGGGGGCACGGCGAGCAGCCGGGCGGACCCATGGGTGGCGGGCGGCCTGTTCGGCTACGTGGGGGTGTCGAGCGGTCGGGCGGGGCCGTGTCGTGCCGCGCGTGCCGCTGCCTCGAAGCCCGGTCGCGGACTGGAGAGGACGGGGACCGGGGTCGTCATGAGGTGCTGGGCGGGAGCCATGGAGGCCTGGGCGAGGACGATCGCGTCGGCGTCGGTGACCCGGTCGGCCACGGTGGCCACCTCACGCACGTATCCCTCGTTGTCGCCGGCCTCGAAGCGGGACCAGGCGGCGTCGACGAGCACGAGGCGGACGGTGACGGTGCGCCCGGCGCGGCGTGCCTCCTGCTCGATGAGCGCGGTGGTCGGCGCGAGGGTGCTCGCGACCGTCGCGAGCAGGACCACGCGTGGCCCGGCGGCGACCGCGGCGGCCGCCATGGGGCGGTCCACCCGCAGCACGGGCACGACGAGCTGCGCCGTCCCCGCCTCCTCCGCGACGCCCCCGAGGGTCGAGCAGGTGCAAAGGACCGCCCTGGCGCCCTCGGCGACCGCCCTGCCGAGCACCGCCGCCACCGCGTCCGTCACCGCCGCCGGACCTTCCCGGCGGGCCCGGCGCAGCAGCTCCTCGTCGACGAAGTGCCGTAGCCGGAGGCCGGGGTGGGTCTCGTCGCGCAGCCCGTCGAAGACGGGGACATGCGCCGGCGAAGTGTGCAGCAGGGCGAGCATGGCTCAGAACCGTTCCGGATGCGCCGCGAGCCACTCCCGCGCGGCCCCCAGCAGCTCGGGGTCGGCCGCCGGGGCCTCGTCGCGGTGGCGTTCGGCCCACTTGACGACGTACGAACAGAGCGGGGCCACGGCGGCACCCTCGCGCCCGGCGATGGCGTACAGCTCGCGCGCCAGCGAGCCCGCGATGCCCCGGCCCTCGTGGGTCGGCTCCACGATCGTGTGCACGGCTACCATCGCGCGCCTGGGTCGTTCGAGGACGAAGTACTCGATGCGGCCGACGACCGCACCGCCCTCCACCGCCTCGAGGCGTCCCGTCGTCCGGTCGTCGCGGATCTCGATGTCGCTCACGGTCACGCTCCTGGTCGGTCAGCTCGATACGGCCTGCGGGCTGCGCTCCTGGTCGGAACCCGGCACCGGCTCGGAGGCATCGGCGCCGAGCGCCACCATACGGTTGTCCGCGTCGACCTGGACAACCCGCGGCTGAAGGGCCCGCGCCTCGGCGTCGGTGACCTGGGCGTAACTGATGATGATCACCAGGTCTCCGGGGTGCACGAGATGCGCGGCTGCCCCGTTGATCCCGACGACCCCGGACCCGCGCTCGCCCTCGATGACGTACGTCTCCAACCGCGCGCCATTGGTGACGTCGACGATGTGGACGAGCTCACCGGGCAGCAGATCGGCGGCGTCGAGCAGGTCCGCGTCGATGGTCACGGATCCCACGTAGTGCAGGTCGGCCTGGGTGACGGTGGCGCGGTGGATCTTGGACTTGAACATGGTGCGCAGCATCGAACTACTCCTGAAGCTAGGCTCCCTGCCTGCGTTCTTGCAGGTCAAGGGCTGGCTCGACACCTTACAGCCAGTCGTATGTCCGGACAGCTCTCCTCAGGTTTTTCGGGACTCATACCGGCTTCTTCTTCCAGTTCTTCCTGGACGACTTCGCCGGGACCTGATCGCGCTACGTCGGCTTGCGGGGAATTCCCGGCCTCTCCGGCGGATCGTCGGGTGTGTCAGTGGCCGACAGGGCGCCGGGGCAGCGGAGACGAGTACACGACGCTGGTCGTGACGGAGCCCAGGCCGCCGATTCGGCCGGAGACTTCTTCCAGGTGGCGCATGGAACGCGCCGCGACCTTGATGACGAAGCAGTCGTCGCCTGTCACGTGATGGGCTTCCAGGATCTCCGGCATCGCCTTGACCAGGTCGTGGAAGGGCTTGTAGTTGCTGTTCGGGTAGCGCAGCCGCACGAACGCCATGATCGTCAGCCCGACCATGTCCGGGTCCACGACCGCCGCGTAGCCGCTGATGATCCCCGCCTCCTCCAGTCGGCGCACGCGCTCGGTGACCGCGCTGGCCGACATGGAGACGGCACGTGCGAGGTCGGTGAAGCTGACCCGGCCGTCGCGCTGGAGAACGTCGAGGATGCGCCAGTCGATGGTGTCCAGGGAAATCGTGGTCATTCACGAGAAGTAGCACGGATTCCACGGCTTCAGCAATCAAAGGCCGTGGATGATGCCTTCTGGGTGCCCGTTCCGGCCCGTAGATTCGAGGGCGTAGACAGCAGCCGGGCCGTGTCGTCCGGCATCAGGAAAGGCCCTGTTTCATGACCACGACCGTCCCGAACCCCATCCTGCGCGTCGCCCCCGCGGCACCCGCCGAGGCCGCCGTCCACTTCCGTGCCTCACTGCGCTTCCACGCCGACGTGGCCGACGTCGCCGCCGCGCTCACGGCCGGCAGCGACCCTGGATTCGTGGTTCTCGACTCCCGTTCCACCGAATCCTGGGACCAGGGACACATCCCCGGCGCGGTCCACCTGCCTACCGCGCTCATCCCCGAACAGGCCGGGGACTTGCTCGACAGGTCGGTGCCCGTCGTCACCTACTGCTGGGGCCCCGGCTGCAACGGCGCCACCCGTGCCGCCCTCGCCCTCGCCGAACTCGGCTACCAGGTCAAGGAGATGCTCGGCGGATTCGAGTACTGGGTACGCGAGGGCTTCGCCTACGAGACCCGGCAGGGCCCGGAGCGCCGCGACGCCGACCCCCTGGCCGCCCCGGTCACGGGCGCCTGCGGCTGCTGACCCCGCCCTGTCGGCGAGTTGCGCCGGACGGACCAGGCGCCGTACCCCGCCGACTGGAAGCTCCTGCGAAGAGCCGTTCGACTCCAACTCACCCCAGAAAAGCGAGTGATGGGGCTGGCCAAGAGCGCAGCGGTAGCGCAACTTGTTGAGAGAGGCCCCGCCTGTGGTGTCTTCCACGGCTGCGCCGTCCGCGCGCCAGCCGGCAGCTTCGTAGAAGCGCCGGGCGCGTTCGTTGTCTTCCAGGACCCACAAGGTCGCTTGCGTGTAGTCGGCCTTTCCCAAGGTCTTCAACGTGGCCGGCATCAACTGCTTCCCGATCCCCGTTCCCCAGACTTCGGGCAGCGCGTAGAGCATGCCGATCTCCGCGACGGCAGGGCTCTCCTCGGACGGGCCGAAACCTGCGAATCCGACGATCCCCGCCTCGGTTTCGGCTACGAGCACTCCCGACGACGGCCACCGTGCCTCCGCGATGCGCGTCCTCCACTTGGGCTCTTCGCGGCTTGGCTCCATGGCGTCGAGATAGGCCTGGGGAACCAGACCGGCGAACGCCGCCTGCCAGGAGCGCACGTAGACACCAGCGACCGCCACTGCGTCGTCAGGCCATGCCCGTCGGGTCTGCATGACCGTCATTCTTCAAGTCCCCACAAGCCGGGCCAAACCCTTTTCCCGGCGGCGATGACGAGCGCTCTCCGGTCCGTTCCAGTAGAGCCATGCGGAGTCCGCATAGCGCATCGCGGTCTTCTCTCCGGGCCCGACGACCTCCGCGACGTGGAGCGGGCCGGGGCCTTTGAGTACAGGCCTCTCCGAGTTGCCGGTCGACGCGGAGCCGATCCAGCGTCACGTCCTGTCCCCGCATCCCGACGCTGATCCAGTGGTTGCGGGCGGTCCTCGCCCGCGGCGTTCCGCAGCAGGATCCGGGCGACCGCCTCGGGGGCGGGATGCGTCGAGCGGCCGGCCCGCGTGCGCTTCGCGTGGCCGTGGCTGCCGTCGGTGGAGAACAGCCAGTCCCGGCACTCGACCGCGGCGACCAGCCCGGCGCTCACGTTCTGCGCACTGCCGTGGTGGGGTGCCTTGACGAGCGAGACCGGACACCCGTTGCCGTGCCAGAGTCGGCGCAACGACGGGACCAGGACGGAGACCCGCTGCCGCACAGGCGGTCGGCCTCCGAACCTCTCCCGGCAGCACGGAGGGCACCTGCGACGGCCACGGGGACTTCTGAGAAGCTCGCTCACATGTCCGACGATCTCCGTGTACCCACTCCCCGGGCCTCCTCCGGTGCCGCCCCGGTCTCCCACGGCCCGTGCGTGCTGCTCAAGCACGGCGAGGTCTTCCTCAAGGGCCGCAACCGCCACCGCTTCACCGAGCGGCTGCACGACAACCTGCGCGTCTCCCTGCGCGGGGTCGGCGGCTCGACCTGGATCAAGACCGCGCAGAACGTCACCGTGCTGGGCGGGCAGGTCCCCGTTGAGGCCCTGGTGGAGCGGGCCCGGCGCGTCGTCGGCTTCAACTCCGTCGAGCCGGCCGTACGGGTGCCCAGCACGCTCGACGGCATCACGGCGGCGGCGATCGACGCCCTGCGTGCCTTGAGCGGCGAGCGCCGGGGGCTCCGCTTCGCCGTGCGGGTGCGGCGGCGGGACAAGCAGTTCCCGCTGACCTCCTCCCGCATGGAAGTGTTCCTGGGGGCCCGGGTACTCGACGCCGTGCCCGCGCTGACGGTCGACCTCACCGCGCCCGACGTGACGCTGAACGTCGTGATCGACCACAAGGAGACGTACCTCTCCTGTGAACGCCTCCCCGGTCTGAGCGGGCTGCCCGTCGGTGCCAGCGGACGGGCCCTGGTCCTGCTCTCCGGCGGCTACGACTCCCCCGTCGCCGCCCACCGGGCCATGCGGCGCGGACTGGCGTGCGACTTCGTGCACTTCAACGGCGCTCCCTACACGAACCCGTCGTCCGTGTACAAGGCGTACGCCCTGGCCCGTGAGCTGAACCGCTGTCAGCCGCCCGGAACCCTGCACGTCGTCGCGCTCGGCAAGGCGCAGAAGCAACTCGCCGTGGCAGGGGCCGGGCGGCTCCAGGTGGTCGCCCAGCGCCGGCTGATGGTGCGCACCGCCTCCGCGCTGGCCGACCGTATCGGTGCCCAGGCGCTGGTGACCGGCGACAGCCTCGGGCAGGTCGCCAGTCAGACACTGGCCAACCTGGTCGCGGTGGACGAGGCGGCGGCGCTGCCCGTACTGCGTCCGCTGATCGGCTGGGAGAAGCAGGAGATCATCGACGAGGCCCGGTCCATCGGCACCGCCGGCATCTCGGTCCTGCCCGACGAGGACTGCTGCAGTCTGCTCGCCCCTC
Source organism: Streptomyces sp. NPDC093064 (assembly GCF_044754605.1). NCBI lineage: Bacteria > Bacillati > Actinomycetota > Actinomycetes > Kitasatosporales > Streptomycetaceae > Streptomyces > Streptomyces sp. NPDC093064. The sequence continues at coordinate 36,469 of NZ_JBIVPK010000005.1, read as the reverse complement.
CCCGGGTCAGCACCGGGGCGCGGCTGCCGCACCTGCGGTCGGTCGAGAAGCGCCTCGACCTGGAGGAGGTGGTCGAGGCGCTGCTCGGTTCGGCGCAGGTGCTCCACCCCGGGGTGGACGAGGAGGCCCCGGTCGCCGACGACAGCTGCCCAGCACCTGCCTAGGCGGTTGGTGGACGTGCTACCGCCGGCTTGACCCGACTCGCACGGTGACCGGCCTGGCCCAGGTCCCCGGCCATGGGGGCGCCCATGTGTCCGAGTCCGAGGAACACGACGGTCCTCCTCACCAGGCCGCCTCCGCGGTGGTGCCAGAGCCGGCGAGGCCCAGTTCACGGTCGCCGAGCGGGGCGAAGAAGCGGTTCACGTCGGCGTCGGTCACCTCGGCGAGGGTGTCGGGGGACCAGCGCGGGTCGCGGTCCTTGTCGATGACCTGGGCCCGGATGCCCTCCACCAGGTCGGGGCTGCTCAGGGCGGCGCAGGAGACGCGGTACTCCTGGTCGAGGACCGGCTCCAGCGATCCGAGACGGCGGGCGCGGCGCACGGCGGCCAGGGTGACCTTCACGGCGGTCGGTGACCTGGTGAGCAGGGTTTCGGCCGCCTCCTTGGCGGCGGGCTCGCCGTGGTCGAACAGCCGGCTCACGATGTCCTCGACCGTCGCGGCGGCACAGCAGGGGTCGATCCATTCCCTCTGCCCCTCCAACTCCCCTTGCGGCAGCGGTCGGGCATGGCGCGCCAGCACCTCCCGTACGGGCGTGCCGGCGAGGTCGTCGATGAGGGCCGGCAGGGCCGCTGACGGCACGTAGTGGTCGGCGAGCCCGCAGAGCACGGCGTCGCCGGCGCCGATCTGCGCACCGGTCAGCGCGAGATGGGTGCCCAGTTCCCCGGGGGCGAGGGCCAGCAGATGGGTGCCGCCGACGTCGGGTACGAAGCCGATGCCGGTCTCCGGCATCGCGATCCGCGAGCGCTCGGTGACAATGCGGACGCTGCCGTGCGCGGAGACGCCGACGCCGCCGCCCATCACGATGCCGTCCATGACGGCGACGTACGGCTTCGGGTAGCGGGCGATACGGGCGTTGAGGCGGTACTCGTCGCGCCAGAAGGCGGCCGACGCGGTGCCGTCCCCGTCACGGACGTCGTCGTGGATGGCGCGGATGTCACCGCCCGCACACAGGCCGCGCTCCCCCGCGCCGGTGACGACGACGGTCTCCACGGCCGGGTCGTGCTCCCAGGCCGTCAGTGCCGCGTCGATGCGGCGCACCATCTCGTGGGTGAGGGCGTTGAGGGCCTTCGGCCGGTTGAGGGTGATGTGGGCGGCCCGTCCGTCGGTGTGGAACAGGACGGGTTCCTCGGCGGCGGTCATCCGAACGCCTCCGTCAGGCCGCGGGCCACGATGACACGCATGATCTCGTTGGTTCCTTCCAGGATCTGATGGACGCGCAGGTCACGGACGATCTTCTCAAGGCCGTACTCGCCGAGGTAGCCGTAGCCGCCGTGCAGTTGGAGCACCCGGTCGGCGGCCGAGTAGCCGGTGTCGGTTCGTGCGATCACGCCGTGCATGCCCTGCACGCCGGGCGCCGGAATCGGCGGATCCGCGAGGTCCGCGGGTCCCGGAGCCTCCTACAGTCGAGGTATGCGCATCGTCTCTTTGCTGCCCGCCGCAACCGACATCGTCGCCGAACTCGGCCTGTCGGAGCAGTTGGCCGGCCGTACCCACGAGTGCGACTGGCCGCCGCGCGAGGTCGCCTCGGTGCCTGTGGTGACGGGGGCCGACCTGGACCAGGACGCGCTCACCAGCCGGGAGATCTCCGACGCCGTCGGCGGATCGGCGCACTCCGGCTCGTCGCTGTACACGCTGGACACCAAGGCTCTGGCCGCCCTGCGCCCCGACGTGGTGCTCACCCAGGACCTGTGCGACGTGTGCGCGGTGTCGTACGAAAGGGTCAGCCGGACCGTGCGGCTGCTCGACGCCGGCACCCGAGTCCTCAGCCTGGAGCCGCGCACGCTCGACGACGTACTGGACTGTCTTGTCACAGTCGGGGACCTGCTCGGCGTGCGCGAGCGCGCCCAGCGGCGCCGGGGCGAGTTGCAGGCGCGCCTCGCCCGGGTCCGCGGCGCGGTCGCCGGCCTCGGCCGGCCCCGGGTCGTGGCGATCGAGTGGCTCGACCCGCTGTGGCCCGCCGGGCACTGGGTGCCCGAGCAGATCACCACCGCCGGCGGTGAGCCTCTCCTCGCCGCGCCCGGCGAGCACACCAAGCCGATGACCTGGGAGGCGGTGCGCCACGCACAGCCGGACGTGGTCCTCGTCCTGCCGTGCGGCTTCCCACCTGAACGCACCCTGTGGGAAGCCGCGTTGCTCACCGGGCTGCCCGGCTGGACGGATCTGCCCGCCGTTCGGTCCGGCCGCGTCTGGGTGCTGGACGGGCCGTCCTACTTCAACCGGCCGGGCCCCCGCGTGGTGCGCGGCGCGGAGGTGCTCGCCCAGGTCCTGCACGGTGTGCCGGCCGGCGAGGCGGTCACATCGGCCGAGGCCCGCCCGTTCCCCGGCCGGTGACGACGGGCCGGCCTCCTCACGCGTCCGGGCCTCCTCGCGCGTGCGGGCCTCAGGAATCCGTGGCACGTCGTGGCGGTGTGATGGCGTAAAGGTCGAGGATGTCCGGCAGGGGAGCCACGCCCGGGCCTCCGGCGCGCACCCAGGCGACGATGTCCTCGGTCGCGTCCGCATCGTTGACGAGTCCGAGCCAGACCGGCCGCGCACCGGCGGCCCGGCCCGCGGTGGACGGCTGGACCACGATGACGTTCGCCTGCTCGCACACGTCGAGGCAGTCGGAGATGCGCACCGGCACCTCCGCTCGCAGCCGCGCGGTCTGCGCCGCGTGATCGACCCCGGTCACCTTGGGGCTGCCGCAGCAGCAGTCCCGGCACACGACGACCCGGCACGGCACCGAACCGCTCCCCGTCACGGCACCGCCCGGTGCCTCGTCCGTCGGCCTCTCGGGCACGCCGCACCACTCCCCTCCCGGGGAGATCCGCCCCGGTGTCGCTCGAGGAGGCGACCGCGTGAGTCTCCTGGCTCCCGGGTCTTCACTCGTCCCGCCTTCCCACCCCGGGCGGGGCAGTGGCCTTCCGGAACTCGCTCACCGGTCACAGTGGCGGGACCGCGCCGGATTCTCACCGGCTTCCTCGGACCGCCGTCGCCTTATGTCGCCGATCATCATCCCACTTGCTGTCGGCTCACTTGAGAACGGCCCGCTTCGTTCATTTCTGGCACTGCGGGCACCAGACCGTGCGGCGCCCGCCGACGCGGTTCGAGCACAGAGGCCACCCGCAGCGAGGACACATCGGCTCGCTGTCGTCCCTGTGCCCGGTGAGCCAGGAGCGCCTCGGCGGCACGCACCCGGCGACCACGGACGTCTCAAGGACCCGGCCCATCCCCGCATGGACACGCCGGATCTCGGTCTCGCTCAGGTCCCGCGCGGGAGTCCGCGGAGGGACACCGGCCCGCCAGAGGATCTCGTCGGACAGGAGGTTCCCGAGACCCGCGATCACGGACTGGTCCATCAGCGCGCTCTTGACGGCGCGCCGTCGTCCCGAGAGCAGCTCCCTGAATTCCGGTGCGCGCACGGTGAGGGCGTCGGGACCGAGACCGTCCGTGATCCGTTCGATCTCCGTGTCGTCGGCCAACCGCACGCCATGCAGCTTGCGTTGGTCGCGATAGCGGAGGTGTCGGGAGCCGTCGATCGTCAGCAGGACGCGGTCGTGCGCCTCGATCGGTTCGTCCGGGGAACAGCACCGCAGCGACCCCGTCATGCCGAAGTGCCAGACAAGAGTGGGACCACCGTCGTCCGTCGGCACGAACAACCACTTTCCGTGCCGCCACGCCTCCCCCAGACGCCTGCCCACCAGCTCCCTCCGCAGCCGCTGCGCGCTGACGCCGCGCAGAACCCCTGCGTCCCGCACCTCGACGTCCGTGACACACCGGCGCCGGCCGCAGGTCATCAGCACCTCGCGGAATCCCTCGACATCCGGCAGTTCGGGCATGCGTTCGTCCCGGCTCTTCGTCGTGCGGTCGTCAGGCCGCCACACGCGGTGACGAGTACCCGTGGAGGGCGAGCCCACGCGCTCGGCACTCTGCTTCGGGGCGTCATGCCTCCGATCGGACGCTCGCCGGTTTGACGGACGGCTCGACCGGGACACCCGCGGAGGGTGCGGACGCTCCTGGGCGACTACTGAGCCATCGCTGCTTTTGGGCCGACCCGGCCCACGGCCTACCGGCGCTTCACCCAACGGGTGTGGCTGCCACGACGAACAACCCCTCGTAGGGTGGACCGTCATGGCCGAGTCTCACCCGCTGCTGGGCATGTTCCTCGATGCTGCCGACGGACGCTTCCCGCCTGCAGACGGCCGCGTAACAGTTCTTCCGCCTCTGCCGGGTGGGCTGGAGTGCTCGGTCGCCTTCACCGGGCACGCCGTGGTCGCCACCGCCCTGTTCACTTCCGACATCCAGGCTCAAGGACCCGACGGTTACGGGGCTTCAATGGCTCCTGATTTCCTGCGCTACCTCGCAGGTCGCGAGGGGTGGATCGACAGTGTCGACGCGACACTCGTTGCGCGTGGCGCGCCGGCCCCTCGCCGCCTGCCTGAACGTCTCGATGTCGATGACCACCCACGCGTTCGTCATGCTCAGGCTCTGCGTACCGACGTCCGTGTCTACGGAGATGAACGCGGCCTTGTCACACTGGCCGGTGGCCTGGCTGGACGGCGCGAGATGAGCATCGAACTCAACGACCCTGGTAGCAGTGCGGCTGGGCTCGGTCGCTCCCTGCTGCGTGACGCGCTCACCCTGCTCCCCACCGGTGAGCCGGTTTTCGCCGCTGTCGCCCCAGGCAACGCTCGATCCCTTCGAGCTTTCCTCGCGGCTGGTTACAGTCCCCTGGGCAGCGAGGTCATCATCCGTCCCAAACGGCCGGCCTCGGGGTAGACACGCATCCTCGCCCGGACCCTGGGCTGATCCTCGGCCAAGAGCGGGGCCGGGTCACCGTTCCCGCCAGGGCAGCCCAGATCAACATGGCCACGCCGATGCCGAGCAGGGCCAACACCCAGGGGTTCAGCAGCGCATCCACCGAACCCCGCTCGTCGTCTGATGCAGTCCGCCTCCGGCGTCCTGACTCGTCGCACTACACCACGAGACCGAGGAAATCCGCCCATGTCGAGGAGGCGACCTCGAATCGCGGCCCGTCGCTCTGCTTGGAGTCGCGTACGTGCACGGCTCCGGGAGCGTGTGCGACTTCCACGCAGTCGTCACCTTCGGATCCGCTATAGCTGCTCTTGAACCAGTCCAGTTCACCGGCGGTGTTCATAGAGCCCCTCTCATCCGCTGCAACAACTCCGCCGAGTCCACTGGGGACAGGGCCTGCGAGCGCATCTTGGCATACCGCATCTGCATGACGCTCGCCGCTTCTCGGTCGGAGACCAACTGTCCGGTCTTCTGCCCCTCCGAGTACCCCAACCACTGACGTTCCGGGGTCTCCAGGAGTCGCATGGGTCCGTCCGTACCCGCGTGGTGCGGCTGCCTCTGCGGCATGATCTGCAGCTCCACGTTCCACAGTTTCGTGCGGACGAGGAGGTGGTCGAGCAGTCCTCGGGTGACCTCCTCACCTCCCGTGTGCCGCAGCAGTACCGACTCCTCGACAATGAAACTGAACGCGACCGGCGGCCTGCGCGTCAACAGTTCCTGCCGCGCCAGCCGAGCGGCGATCCGCTCCTGGAGCTGCTCCTCCGTCGGCGGAGGCGGCACGTTGAGCATCAGCGCCCGCGTGTAGGCCTCGGTCTGGAGCAGCCCCGGTACGACCCGGCACTCGTACGTGCACAGGCTGACCGCCGTCTCCTCCAACTGCGCCCACTCCCGGAACCAGACCGCCAGCCCCCGCTGCCGCCCCACGTGCCGGGCCACCGCGCGCAGCACACCGAACGACTCCAGCGCCTCCTCGGCCCGTTCGACGAAGAGCGCGGTGGGCATCCGCCGACCCTGCTCGACAGAAGCGACTGAAGCATGCGAGTAGTTGAGCCGTTCGACCAGCTGTTCCTGCGTCAGCAGGGCCCGTTCACGAAAGACCTTCAGGGCCGCCCCGAACGCCTTCATACTGCCGGACGAATCAAGCGCACTGCCACTTGCCATGAATGACGACCCCCTTGTCACACCCGCGTCACCTCTTGCAACGGGTACAACGGCCCGACCATGAGCAGGGGTTACGTGTCCGGCCCGGCTACAACCAGTACGGGATGGCCTGTACGGGCGGCCGGGGGCCGCATGCGCGCGGCCTGGACGGACGCTGCGAAGGCGTCACTTACGGTCACGAACGGCGATCCTTGAGACTCTTGAGCTTGGCCATCGCTGCGTCGAATGACTTGGAGTCCTTCTGTGACGGCACACCCCGCGTACGAACAGAGCTGGACGATCTGCGGTCAACGCCAACTGGACTACGGCTACTCGCCCCCGGTACCGGACCGCATCGACTGGGGATTCTGGCCGGGTGTGGGTCCCGGAGCCGAGGTCCTCGGAGACATCCGCGGCAAGCGGATACTCGACGTCGGATCCGGTCCCGGGCACCACGCCGTCCACCTGGCCCGCGAGTACGGCGCCCTCGTGGACGGCATCGACCTGTCCGCCACCCAGCACCAGCGCGCACTGAACGCCCACGGCAGCGAGCCCGGAGTCCGCTTCCTGTGCGGTGATGTCGCCGAGCATCTGCGTCGCGCGGAACCGTACGAGGCCGCCTATGGCATCCGCACCTTCGCCTGCATCGACCCGCACCACCTGCTGCCGGCCCTGCGGGACGCGCTGGTCGACGGCGCGCCCCTCGTCTTCTCCGCCCTCCACACCGACGCCGACGCACAGGGGCCGTCCAACGAGGTGGTGCCACGACAGGAGTTGATCCGACTGCGCGACGGGGAACCCATCCCCACCCAGATGTGGGTGCTCACTCCGCAGCTCTGGGAAGACCTTCTGACCGAGCACGGGTTCCGGGTGGAGGGGGTCGAACTCCTCACCGCACCGGAACCGGACAACCCCGGGATACTCCAACTCGTCCGGGCCCGACGCCACCGCACGACCAGCCCACCCCGCGTAACAAGTCGTCCACGGACCGCCCGGCCGCCCGTACCCCACGCCGCGATCGGCGTCGGAGCCATCATGTTCGGCGAGCGGGGCCTGCTCACTGGGACGGCACCGGCACGGCACCTGAGAGCTGCCCGGGGGTACCGTCGAGCCCGGCGAGTCCCTCCACGACACGGTCGTGCGCGAACTCGCCGAGGAGACCGGGCTCGTCGCGCGCCCCGAGGACGTGACTCTGCTGGGCACGCTCATCGACCACGTCGACGACGTCGTACGCGTCACCGTCGGCGCCGTCGTCACGGCCTGGCAGGGCGAGCCCGCCGACCAGCCGCACGAAAGCGTGGGCGAGTGGCGGTGGTGGGCCCTGGACGAGCTGCCGCAGGGACTGTTCGTGTGCAGTGCCCAGATCCTCACGTCCTGGCGCTCCGACCTGCCGCCCATCGACCACGCACCGGCGCACTTCACTCCGTACGCGGACCGGACACTGATGCCTACGAAGCAGGACAGCACGACCTGACTGGATCCCCGGTTCGCGTCCGCGGCATGGCGCGCCGGACCAGGTCACACCGGCGCGGCAACGCCCCTAGTTCTGCGGTGCCAGGGTGCGCAGGACGCAGAACTCGTTTCCCTCGGGGTCTGCCATCACCACCCAGTTTCGGCCTGAGCCCTGGCCCACATCCGTCTTGGTGGCGCCGAGGCCGAGCAATCTGGTCACCTCGCCCTCGGTGCTGCCGTCGATCGGGCTGACGTCGAGGTGAAGCCGGTTCTTCACGGTCCTGCCCTCGGGCACCTGGATGAACAGCAGCGTGGGCGGCATCTGGCGGGCCCGAACATCCTCGACGGTCGGCACCCAGGAGCCGATCTCGACCTTGCCCTCGCTCCGGTCGATCACCTTGAAGTCCAGGACCTCGCACCAGAAGGCCGCAAGCCTCTCCGGGTCGCGGCAGTCAACGGCCAACTCGGTGAACCTACTTGTCATGACTCTCCCAGACAGTGCGGACGGGGCTCAGAGTATGCCGCCCGTCCGACGGCCTGCTACCTCGACGTAGGGGTGTCGGGTTCCACGGCCGTGGCTTTCGGCCGACCTTCGGCGTCTCCTGCCGTCCCGGGCTGTTTCGTGCGCCGATACATCCTGGTGATGGCTGCGCACTGCGACGCCGTCGACAGTGCCATGGCCGAGCAGATGCCCGGCAGGCCCCATCCCGACAGTCCGTACGCAAGGGCCAGTTGCAGCACCACCCCGAACGCGGTGATCCGGGCAAGGGCCGGGCTGCCGCCACTGCCCTCGAACACGCCGCCCAGCGCGATGAAGCACGCGAGCAATACCAAGTAGGGCCCCACGCAGCGCAGATACAGCGCCCCCGCCTCGGCCACCTCGCCGTCGGCGCCGAAGATTCGCATGATCCACGGGCCCGTACCGAGCAGAGCCAGAGAGGTCGTGAGCCCCAACGCCCCGGCCAGGAGCAGCGCCTGGCGTCCGATGTTCCGGCGTTCGTCCTGACCGGCGCCGAGTTGATGGGCGGTGTGGATGGCGGCGGCCTGGCGTACCGCGTAGAAGGCCATGGTGGCGATGTACATCGCTTTGGTCGCTATCCCGTACGCGGCGACGGCGCTGACACCGATCCGGGCGACCACGGCAACGAGCGCGAGTGTCCCGGCCATTCTGACGACGAAGTCGGCGGACATCGGCAGACCGGTCGCAGCCGTCCTGCGTGCGTCGGTGCCCAGTTCTTTGATGCGGAGCGACGAGGTTCCTCCGCCAGTCTGCGGGAGTGTGCCGTTTCGGAGCAGCGTGAGGAAGCCACACACGAGCGCGGCCGCCCGCCCCAGTACGGTGGAGATCGCCGCCCCGCGCACTCCTAGTCCGAGACCGAGGATGAGCAGGGGATCCAGCACGAGGATCAGCCCGTTCGCGAGCAGTGAGAGCTTCATCGGGGTGCGGGTGTCGCCCGTGCCCTTGAGGATGCCGTCGACGACGTTGATGGCGAAGAACACCGCGATCCCGGGTAGCGCGATCGAGAAGTACCCGGTGGCGAGGGACAGTGAACGGCCTTCGTCGCCGCCGAGCACGAGACGGGCCAGCGGTTCGCGGCAGAGGTATCCGCCGATGGCGACGACGGGTGTGACGAGTGCCCACAACGCCCAGCCACCGCGTACGGCGGATCGCAGCGCCGCCGGATCCCCCGCGCCTCTGGCCCGTGCGACCAGCACGGTCGTGCCGGAGCCGGCGACAAGGATGACGCCGAGCAGCAGGTTCTCGACATTCGTGGCGACCGCCACCGCGGCGACGGCGTGCCCGCCGAGCCGGGCCACCCACACCATGTTGATGATCCCTGCCATGACCCCGGCGAGGAGTTCGAAGTAGACCGGAATCGCGAGTGACATCAGCCTGCGACGGTGCTGCGCTGCACTCATCACACCCCCCTCTTTTCGCTGTACCTCGATTCGAGGTACAGCGAAAAGAGATAGCATGCTGGCGTCGAGTGGACAAGCGTGCGGATGGCGCCGAAGGGGACCGGTTGATGCTGGAGTTGTCGATTCTGGGCTTCCTCTATGAAGCACCCCTGCACGGCTACGAACTGAAGGCGCGCATCCAGGGCCTCAGCGGTCACATCCGTCCTGTGAGCGACGGCGCGCTCTACCCCGCCATCACCCGACTGGTGAAGGCGGGCCTGGTCGAACAGCGCACCGAACCCGGAAGTGGTGCCGCGCAGCGCCGGACGCTGTCCCTCACCGAGTCGGGCCGTACCGAGCTTCTGGGGCGCTTGAGGAGCCCCAAGGAAGTCGAAATCACCGATGGACAGCGCTTCTTCACGCTGCTCGCGTTCTTGCGACACCTTCCGGACCGTGCCGAGCAGGCGGCCGTCCTGCGGCGCCGTCAAACGTTCCTCGACACCCCGGCGAGCTTCTTCTACCGCGATGGTGAGCCCGTACGGGCCGAGGACGCACCGGACCTGTTCCGGCAGGGCATGCTGCGCATCGCCCGTGCCACCGGAGCCGAAGAGAGGAAGTGGCTGGACGAGGCGATCGGCAGGCTGGAGGGCTGAGCGCGGTTCAACGGCCAGCCGGGGCAGGGGTCGGCCGGCGTGCTCGCCGGGGACATCGCGCGTGACCGGCTGCGTTCCGGTGACCGGCTGCCGACCCATCTGCACCCGGCACGGACCCTCGGTGTGACCGGGGGGACCGTCGCCCGCGCCTACGCCGGTGGGGGGCGAGGTCGGGCGGGGCACCTTCGTCCGCTCCAACTTCGGGCCGGCGCAGGCTGCGGCGGCGTATTCGACTGCCTGCCGAAAGGCGGTATACGTCGAGCCGCGTTCATCATGGAGCAGTGGGCCCGACGACGAGCGCGCGGTGAGGAGGGCCATGAGGCGATGACGGTGTTCGCCGTCAACCCGACGGACAGCGCCTCGGTGCTGGCCGCCTTCGGTGCGCTGGGGGTCCTGGTCGTGACCTTCGCGGAGTCGGGTCTGATCGTGGTCGGCTTCTTCCTTCCCGGTGACACGCTGCTGATCCCGGCCGGCGTGCTGTGCGCGCAGAGCGACGGCCAGACGCCGCGGATGGCCTTGTGGCAGGTTCTGGTCTGCGCCGCCGTGGGCGCGGTGGCGGGCGGGCAGGTGGGGTTCCTGCTCGGGCGGCGGGGCGGGCGGACCCTGCTGGCCCGCTCCTCCAACCCGAGGCTGAAGGAACGGGCGGCTCGGGCGCAGGCACTCCTGGCCCGCTACGGGCAGGGCAAGGCGCTCGTGATCGGCCGCTTCATCCCGATGCTGCGGTCCGTGCTGCACCCGGCGGCCGGGGCGCTCGGCGTGCCCACGCGGACCTTCACGCTCTGGGCGACCGTCGGGGGCGTGCTCTGGACCCAGAGCCTGGTGCTGGCCGGGTACGCCCTGGGGGCGTCGGTCCCCCGCATCGGGGACTACCTCCTGATCATGGTCGCCGTGCTCATCGTGCTCTCCCTGGTGCCCCTGCTCGTGCAGGCGCGGCGTACGCGGCACGCCCGGCAACCGCCGCCGCGGTGAGTCCGCCCCCACAGTGAGCGGGGGCGGCGGTCGCCCGAGTGTGGCTCCCGCCGCCCCCGCGCCGCACCCCCCGGCGTCGCCTACGCAACCGCCTCGATGCCCGGCGCCTCCCCCGCCTCCCGCGCATCCTCGGCCCGCTGTTCGAACTGCGTGCGGTGGAGCTCCGCGTACCGGCCGTCCGCCGCCAGGAGTTCGTCGTGGGTGCCGCGTTCGACGATCAGTCCGCCCTCGACGACCAGGATGAGGTCGGCAGCCCGCACCGTGGACAGCCTGTGGGCGATCACCACCGCGGTCCGGCCCTCCAGGGCCTCGGCCAGCGCCTCCTGGACGGCCGCCTCCGAGGTGTTGTCGAGGTGGGCGGTGGCCTCGTCGAGGATGACCACCCGCTGGCGGGCCAGCAGCAGCCGGGCGATGGTCATGCGCTGGCGTTCGCCGCCGGACAGGCGGTAGCCGCGCTCGCCGACGACGGTGTCGAGGCCGTCGGGCAGGGAGCGCACGAGGTCGTCGAGGCGGGCCCGGCGCAGGGCGTCCCACAGTTCCGCGTCGGTCGCCGAGGGGCGGGCCAGCAGCAGGTTGGCGCGCACGGAGTCGTGGAAGAGGTGGCCGTCCTGGGTGACCATGCCGAGGGTCGCCCGCAGGGACGCGGAGGTCAGGTCGCGGACGTCGACGCCGCCGACGCGCACGGCGCCCTCGTCGACGTCGTACAGGCGCGGCAGCAGTTGCGCGATCGTCGACTTGCCGGCGCCGGAGGAGCCGACGAGGGCGACGGTCTGCCCGGCCTCGGCGCGGAAGGAGACGCCGTGCAGGACCTCTGCGCCGTCGCGGGTGTCGAGGCCGGCGACCTCCTCCAGTGAGGCGAGGGAGACCTTGTCGGCGGACGGGTAGCCGAAGCGGACGCCGTCGAACTCCACGGCGAGGGGGCCCTCGGGCACCGGGCGGGCGTCCGGCTTCTCCTCGATCAGCGGCTTGAGGTCGAGCACCTCGAAGACCCGCTCGAAGCTGACCAGGGCGCTCATCACCTCCACGCGCGCCCCGGCGAGCGCGGTGAGCGGCGCGTACAGGCGGGTCAGCAGCAGGGCGAGCGACACGACGGCGCCCGGCTCCAGGGTGCCCCGCAGGGCGAAGTACCCGCCGAGGCCGTAGACCAGGGCCAGCGCCAGCGAGGACACCAGGGTCAGCGCGGTGATGAAGGCGGACTGCGCCGTCGCCGTACGGATGCCGATGTCCCGTACCCGGCCGGCGCGGGAGGCGAACTCCTCCGACTCCTGCTCCGGGCGGCCGAAGAGCTTGATCAGGGTGGCGCCGGGGGCGGAGAAGCGCTCCGTCATCCGGGTGCCCATCGCCGCGTTCAGCGTGGCCGCCTCCCGCTGCATACGGGCCATCCGGGTGCCCATCCGCCGGGCCGGCACCACGAACACCGGCAGCAGCACCAGGGCGAGCAGGGTGATCTGCCAGGACAGGGTGAGCATGACGGCGAGGGTGAGCAGCAGCGTGACCACGTTGCTGACGACACCGGAGAGGGTGTTGCTGAAGGCCCGCTGGGCGCCGATGACGTCGTTGTTGAGCCGGGAGACGAGGGCTCCCGTGCGCGTGCGCGTGAAGAACGCCACCGGCATGCGCTGCACATGGTCGAACACCGCCGTGCGCAGATCGAGGATGAGTCCCTCGCCGAGCGTGGCCGACAGGCGTCTGCCGAGGATGCCGAACGCCGCCTCGGCCACCGCGATCAGGGCGATGAGCAGGGCCAGGCGTATGACCGTGCCCTGATCGCCGCGCGACACGATCACGTCGACGACGCGCCCGGCGAGTACGGGGGTCGCCACCGCGAGCAGCGCGGTCACCACCCCGAGGGCGACGAACTGCGCGATACGGCGGCGGTGGGGCCGGGCGAACGCGCCGATGCGGCGCAGCGTCGCGCGGGCGAGCGGACGCCGCTCCTGCTGGGCGGTCATGACGCTGTGCAGCTGCGTCCAGGCGGTGGTTTCCATGCTCATAAAGAAGAACCTAGAACCTCAAGCATCGTTGAGGTCAATGTGCGCACCCCGAAGGCCCCGACTGCTCCGCCTCCTCCCGACCCGCTTTCCGCTCGTAAGGCGCCGTCCTCGGTTCCGCCACCCGCCGTTGGCGCGGCGGGGAAACCCTCTCCGGATGTGACCCAGGATGTGACAGCGGCCGAACTTCGCGATCTGCGGCCAGGACGGCTCCCGCGGCGCCTGCCCCTGCGCCAGGTGCTGTGCCTGCTGCCGGTGCTGCTCGTGGCGGTGGCCGCGGTGCAGCACCGGTCGGTGCTGGCCGAGGGCTTCGCGCACCTGCGGAGCGCCGAGTGGCCGTGGCTGCTGGCCGCGGTCGGCACGACCTGTCTGACCTGGGTCGCGGCGGCCGTCACCCGGCAGGGCGCGGTCGTCCAGCGGTTGCCGAGACGGCGGCTGCTCGCCACCCAGTTCGCGGCCGGCGCCGCCAACCACCTGTTGCCGACGGGCCTCGGGGCGAGCGCGGTGAACCTGCGGTTCCTGACGGTGTGCGGGGTCTCCCTGGCCCGGTCCTCGGCCGCGCTCGCGCTGTACATGCTCGCGGAGAGCATCGCCCGGCTGGCACTGCTCGCCGCCCTGCTCCTCGCGTTCCCGAACGCGCTGCGGCTCGGCGGCCTGCTGCCCTCGGGCGTGGCCGGTCCGCTGCTGTACACCGTGGGCGCGGTCCTGGTCGCCGCGGCCGGCGCGGCGCTGTGCGTACGGCGGCTGCGCGCGGCGGTCGCCTCCTTCGTGCGCACCGCGCTGAGCGAGGCGCGCTCGGTGCACTCCCGTCCGGCGCGGGCGCTCGCGCTGTGGGGCGGCTCGCTGGCCTTCCCGGCCCTTCAGGCGGTCTCACTGGTCGCGGTGGGGCACGCGCTGGCGCTCCCGGTGCCGTCCGTGTACATGGCGCTGGCGTACCTGGCTGCCACCACCGCCGTCGCGCTGGTGCCCACGCCCGGTGGGTTCGGCTCGGTGGAGGCCGCGCTCGTCGTGGCGCTGGTGGCGGCGGGCGGGCCGGCCGCGGTCGCCACGGCGGTGGTGGTCGCCTACCGGATCATCACGGTGTGGCTGCCGCTGCTGCCGGGGGCGCTCACGCTGGGGGCGCTGGTACGGCTGAAGGTCATCTGACCGTCCCCCTCCCCCGCGGCTCCGTCTCCCGCACGAGGTGACCGAGGAGTAACCTGCCGTCCCACCACGCAGCAGGAGATCGCCGCAGGAGGTCGCCGCCATGCCGGTCCGGATCGAGCGCCAGGGGTACGTCACCACGGTCGTCCTGTCCCGGCCCGGGGCCCGTAACGCGGTGGACGGCCCGACGGCCGCCGAACTCGCCGACGCGTTCCGCCGGTTCGAGTCCGACGCGGAGGCCAGGGTGGCGGTGCTGTGGGGCGAGGGCGGCACGTTCTGCGCGGGCGCGGACCTGAAGTCGGTCGGCACCGGGCGGGGCAACCGGGTCGTGGAGGACGGCGACGGGCCGATGGGGCCGACCCGGATGCGGCTGTCCAAGCCGGTGATCGCGGCGGTGGCCGGCCATGCCGTGGCGGGCGGTCTGGAACTGGCGCTGTGGTGCGATCTGCGGGTGGCGGAGGAGGACGCCGTGTTCGGTGTGTTCTGCCGCCGCTGGGGCGTGCCGCTGATCGACGGCGGCACGGTACGGCTGCCCCGGCTGATCGGCACCAGCCGCGCCATGGACATGATCCTGACCGGACGGCCGGTCCCGGCCCGCGAGGCGTACGAGATGGGCCTGGCGAACCGGCTCGTCCCCACCGGTCGTGCCCGCGCCGAGGCCGAGCGGTTGGCCGCCCGGCTCGCCGGCTTCCCCCAGGCCTGTCTGCGGGCGGACCGCGCCTCGGTCCTGGACCAGGAGTCACTGGACGAGGTGTCGGCCCTGCGCGGGGAGCTCCGGCGCGGCTGGGGCGTACTGGCCGAGGGCCTTCAGGGCGCGGCCCGGTTCGCCGCCGGGGCGGGACGGCACGGTTCGTTCGCGGACGAGTGAGCCCGCCCCCCAGGGACGATTGAGCCAACCCTCCAGGGACGAGTGAGCCAACCCTCCGGATCCGGGGCGGACCCCTGTCGAGCCGGGGGCCGTCACGAGATATCTTGATGTCGAGCAATGTTGCAGACGTGGAGCGGAGCACCCGGTGACTGACTCGACCATCATCTACACACACACTGACGAGGCCCCGGCCCTGGCGACGTATTCCTTCCTGCCGGTGGTCCAGGCGTACGCCTCGCAGGCGGGTGTCGCGGTGGAGACGCGTGACATCTCGCTGGCCGGGCGCATCATCGCCGTGTTCCCGGAGTACCTCGCCGAGGACCAGCGGATCCCGGACGCGCTGACCGAGCTGGGCGAGCTCGCCAAGACGCCCGAGGCCAACATCATCAAGCTGCCGAACATCTCGGCCTCCATCCCGCAGCTCAAGGCCGCGGTCGCCGAGCTCCAGGGCCAGGGCTACGCGCTGCCGGACTACCCGGACGACCCGAAGACCGACGAGGAGCGCGAGATCCGCGCCCGCTACGACAAGATCAAGGGCTCCGCGGTGAACCCGGTGCTGCGCGAGGGCAACTCCGACCGCCGCGCCCCCGCCTCGGTGAAGAACTACGCCAAGACCCACCCGCACCGCATGGGCGCCTGGACCGCCGAGTCCAAGACCAACGTGGCGACCATGGGCGTCGACGACTTCCGCTCCACCGAGAAGTCCACGGTGATCGCCGAGGACGGCGCGCTGCGCATCGAGCTGAAGGGCGACGACGGCTCCACCACCGTGCTGCGCGAGTCCGTGCCGGTCCTGAAGGGCGAGGTCGTGGACGCCTCCGTGATGCGCGTCGCCGCGCTGCGCGAGTTCCTCACCGCCCAGGTCGCCCGCGCCAAGCAGGACGGCGTCCTGTTCTCCGTGCACCTGAAGGCCACGATGATGAAGGTCTCCGACCCGATCGTCTTCGGCCACGTGGTGCGCGCCTTCTTCCCGAAGACGTTCGCGAAGTACGGCGAGGCGTTCGCCGCGGCCGGCCTGACCCCGAACGACGGCCTGGGCGGCATCTACAAGGGCCTGGAGAACCTGCCGGAGGGCGCCGAGATCAAGGCCTCCTTCGACGCCGAGCTCGCCGAGGGCCCGGAGCTGGCGATGGTCGACTCCGACAAGGGCATCACCAACCTGCACGTCCCCTCCGACGTGATCGTGGACGCCTCCATGCCGGCCATGATCCGCACCTCCGGCCACATGTGGGGCCCGGACGGCCAGGAGCACGACACCCTCGCGGTCATCCCGGACTCCAGCTACGCGGGCGTCTACCAGGCCGTGCTCGACGACTGCCGCGCCCACGGCGCCTACGACCCGTCGACCATGGGCTCGGTCCCGAACGTGGGCCTGATGGCGCAGAAGGCCGAGGAGTACGGCAGCCACGACAAGACCTTCGAGATCCCGGTCACCGGCACCGTCCGCCTGGTCGACCAGGCCGGCGACGCCGTGCTCGAGCAGACCGTCTCGGCCGGTGACATCTTCCGCGCCTGCCAGACCAAGGACGCCCCGATCAAGGACTGGGTGAAGCTGGCCGTCACCCGCGCTCGCGCCACCGGCGACCCGGCCGTGTTCTGGCTGGACGAGGGCCGCGCCCACGACGCCAACCTGATCGCCAAGGTCGAGCAGTACCTGCCGGAGCACGACACCGAGGGCCTGGACATCAAGATCCTGTCCCCGGAGGAGGCCACCAAGCTGTCCGTGGAGCGCATCCGCCGCGGTGAGAACACCATCTCGGTCACCGGTAACGTGCTGCGCGACTACCTCACCGACCTGTTCCCGATCCTGGAGCTGGGCACCAGCGCCAAGATGCTCTCCGTGGTCCCGCTGATGGCGGGCGGCGGCCTGTTCGAGACGGGCGCCGGCGGCTCCGCGCCGAAGCACGTGCAGCAGCTGGTCAAGGAGGACTACCTGCGCTGGGACTCCCTGGGCGAGTTCTTCGCCCTGGTGCCGTCCCTGGAGCAGTACGCCCAGGCCACCGGCAACGCCCGCGCCAAGGTCCTCGCCGACACCCTGGACCGGGCCACGGCGACCTTCCTCAACGAGGACAAGTCCCCGACCCGTCGCGTCGGCGGCATCGACAACCGCGGCAGCCACTTCTTCCTGTCCCTGTACTGGGCGCAGGAGCTGGCGAAGCAGACCGACGACGCCGGTCTGGCCAAGGCGTTCGCGCCGCTCGCCGAGACCCTCGCCGCCAACGAGCAGCAGATCGTCGACGAGCTGATCGCCGTCCAGGGCAAGCCGGCCGAGATCGGCGGCTACTACCAGCCCGACCCGGCCAAGGCCGCCGCGGTCATGCGCCCGTCGACCACCTGGAACGAGGCGCTGGCCGCCCTCTGAGCCGACCCGGGCCCCGGCACCCCGCCGGGCCCGACGGTCCTCACCGCTCCGCCCCGACCGGCATCCCGCCGGCCGGGGCGGAGCCCTTTTGTGACGGCTGCGTGTCATCCCCGCTCCGGCGCTGGTGCGCCGGGGAGCCCTGTGTTTACCTGGGTCGCATGATCGCGCTCGTGAGCCGCCGCCACGTCGACTACGGACGTGTCACCAGCACGGGTTGTCGCCTCACCGGCTGACGTACCCGCGGACCGCCGTCACGTCACGGCCCTCGGGTCCTCCGTCGTTCCTCTCCCTCATCTCGTTCATCCCGCGGTTCCCGCACGCGCTCACGCATGCCCCGGGACCTGCGGCACACCCGTGGCATCCCGCGCCACCGCACTCCGTACGAGGAGCACCATGAGCGACCCCACCCAGCCCATCGACGCCGTCGCCGCCGGTCACACGCCCGACGAGGCCCCCGCCGGGCCCGACACCTCCGCCTGGTCGTTCGAGACCAAGCAGGTCCACGCCGGGGCCGCGCCCGACCCGGCGACCGGCGCGCGGGCGACGCCGATCTACCAGACCACGTCGTTCGTCTTCCGGGACACCCAGCACGCCGCCGATCTGTTCTCGCTCGCCGAGCCCGGCAACATCTACACCCGCATCCACAACCCCACCCAGGACGTCTTCGAGCAGCGGATCGCCGCCCTCGAGGGCGGAGTCGCCGCGGTCGCGCTGTCCTCCGGGCAGGCCGCGGAGACGCTCGCGCTGCTGACGGTCGCGCGCGCCGGCGACCACATCGTCTCCAGTACGTCGCTGTACGGCGGCACGTACAACCTGTTCCGGCACACCCTGCCGAAGTTCGGCATCGAGGTGTCGTTCGTGGACGACCCGGACGACCCGGACGCCTGGCGGGCGGCGATCCGGCCGGACACCAAGGCGCTGTTCGCGGAGACGCTGGGCAATCCGCGCGGCAACGTGCTGGACGTGCGGGCGGTCGCCGACGTGGCGCACTCGGCGGGCGTGCCGCTGATCGTGGACAACACGGTGCCGACGCCCTACCTGCTGCGCCCGATCGAGCACGGCGCGGACGTCGTGGTGCACTCGGCGACCAAGTTCCTCGGCGGGCACGGCACCGCGATCGCGGGGGTCGTGGTGGACGGCGGCACCTTCGACTTCGGCGCGCACGCCGACCGCTTCCCGCACTTCACCGAGCCCGACGCCAGCTACCACGGTCTGCGCTACTGGCCGGTGCTCGGGCCGGGCGCGTTCGCCGCCAAGCTGCGGGTGCAGCTGCTGCGCGACCTGGGACCGGCGCTGTCCCCGCACTCGGCGTTCCTGCTGCTTCAGGGCGTGGAGACGCTGAGCCTGCGCATCGAGCGGCACTCCGCCAACGCGCAGGCCCTCGCGGAGTGGCTGGAGCGGCGCGACGAGGTGTCCGCGGTCCACTACGCGGGACTTCCCTCCAGCCCCTGGTACGAGGCGGGGCGCAGGTACCTGCCGCGGGGCGCGGGGGCGGTGGTCTCCTTCGAGCTGCGCGACGGGGTCGCGGCGGGCAAGCGGTTCGTGGACGGGGTGGAGCTGTTCAGCCATCTCGCCAACATCGGCGACGTGCGGAGCCTGATCATCCACCCGGCGTCCACCACGCACAGCCAGCTGGACGAGGAGCAGTTGGCGGCGACCGGGACCGCGCCGGGCCTGGTGCGGCTGTCGGTCGGCATCGAGAGCCTCGCCGATCTGAAGGCCGATCTGGAGGCCGGCTTCCGCGCGGCCAAGGGGGCGTCCTGAACAACGTGCTCGCCTCCCACGCGGACGCGCTCCCCCGCCCGCCGGCTTCCGGGGCCTGGCGGGCGGGGGACCCGCCGGGGCGCCGTCGGTGGCACGGGCTCCGCCGGCCCCTGCCGCTGGAGGCGGGGGGTGAACTGGCGGGTGTACGGCTGGCGTTCGAGACGTGGGGCCGCCTGGCTCCGGACGCCTCCAACGCGGTGCTGGTGCTGCACGCCCTCACCGGTGACAGCCATGTCACCGGGCCGGCCGGGCCCGGTCATCCCACGCCGGGGTGGTGGGAGGGGCTGGTCGGGCCGGGCCGGGCGCTGGACACCGACCGGTGGTTCGTCGTCGCGCCGAACGTGCTGGGCGGCTGCCAGGGCAGTACGGGACCGGCCTCGCCGCGACCCGACGGGGCGCGGTCCTGGGGCGGGGCCTTCCCGTTCGTGACCCCGCGGGACCAGGTGGCGGCCGAGCGGGACCTGGCGGACACGCTGGGCATCGAGAGGTGGGCCCTGGTGGCCGGCGGCTCGATGGGCGGGATGCGGGCCCTGGAATGGGCGGTGTCGTACCCGGAGCGCACGGGAGCCCTGCTGCTGCTCGCCACGACGGCGGCAACGAGCGCGGAGCAGATCGCCTGGGCGAGCGTCCAGTTGCACGCCATCCGCAGCGATCCGCACTGGCGCGGCGGCGACTACCACGACACCGGCCGCGGACCGCACGCCGGCCTGGGTCTTGCCCGCAGGCTGGCCCATGTCACCTACCGGAGCGAGCCCGAACTCCAGCTCCGTTTCGGCCGCTCGTCGCAGGGTGCGGAGCACCCGTGGCACGGCGGCCGCTACCAGGTGGAGTCCTACCTCGACCACCACGCGGGCAAGCTGGTACGGCGGTTCGACGCAGCCAGCTACGTCGTCCTGACCGAGGCGATGAACGCCCACGACGCCGGCCGTGCCCGGGGCGGCGTGCGCGCCGCCCTGCGCCGGGTGACCGCCCCCACGCTGGTGGCCGGGGTCGACTCCGACCGCCTCTACCCGCTCGCCCAGCAGGTCGAGTTGGCCGACGGCATCCCGGGCGCCGACCGCCTCCGGGTGATCGAGTCGCCGTACGGCCACGACGGCTTCCTGATCGAGACGGAGCAGGTGGGACGGTTGGTCCGGGAGCTGCTGGGGGCGGTCTGAGCCGCGTTGTCGGTGGGGTGCGGCAGGATCGAGGGGCCACGGCGTCGAGACCCGCGTGGCGAGGCGAAGAGAGACAGGAACAGCCCCATGCCCGACACCCCGCCGTCCTTCGAACTGCTGCCCGGTGTCGCCGAGTCGCCGGTGATCCTGCACGTGCCGCACGCGGCGCGGGCGATACCGGCCGATGTCCGGGCCGGGATCGTGCTGGACGACGCGGCGCTGGAGCGGGAGCTGGACCACATCACCGACGCGTACACCGACCGGATCGCCGAGGCGGCGGCCGAGTTGACGGGCCTCGCGCCGTGGCGGTTCGTCAACCGGCTGTCGCGGCTGGTGGTGGACCCCGAGCGGTTTCCGGACGAGCGGGAGGAGATGCTCGCCGTCGGAATGGGCGCGGTGTACACGCGGACCACGCACCGGGAGGTCCTGCGGCCGGCGGACACCGACCCGGAGCCGCTGATCGAGCGGTACTTCCGGCCGTACGCCGAGGCGATGGCGAAGGCCGTGGCCGACCGGCTCGCCGCCACCGGACGGGCCGTGATCATCGACGTGCACTCCTACCCCGGCGCCGCGCTGCCGTACGAGCTGCACGGCCGGGGTCCGCGGCCGCCCGTGTGCCTGGGCACCGACTCCTTCCACACCCCGCCCGAGCTGACCGGGCTCGCCCGGACGGCGTTCGCGCGCTGCGGCGGGACGGGACTGGACAGCCCGTTCAGCGGCACGTACGTCCCGCTGGATTTCTACGGCGAGGACGCCCGCGTCGGCGCGCTGATGGTGGAGATCCGGCGGGACACGTACATGACCGAGCCGGGCGGCCCCGCGGGCACCGGCCTCGACCGGCTCGCCGGGGCGCTGGCCGCCCTCGTCGACGGCCTGGGCCGCTGACCTCCGGCCGGAGCACGCCACGACAAGCGGTGCGGGCTTGGTCGGGGTGACCGTATGACGCAGGGGATCATCACCACGACACCGCCCGGCCGGGCCACTCGTGCCCCTGAGCGAGCAGGCGGGCGCCCCGCCCCGGAGCACGAGTGGCCCGCGCTCGACCTGGCGGGCACGGAGTTCGACCCGATCGTGGCCGAGTTGCCGAGCGACACGCCGCTCGACCGGCTGCCGGGGCCGCGGCTCGCGGTTCCCGCCGGCCAGGTCGCCTGGTCGGCGGAGGACGATGATCCACAGCCCGCGGACCTTGCCGGCCAGGTGGTGAGGCGGGCCAGCCCGGTCACTCGGTGAGCCGCGCCGGGCCGGTCACCCGGTGAGCCGCGCCGGCCTCGTCACCGGGTGAGGCGCGACGGGCCGGTTACGCCCGCAGCCACTCCGTGACAACGACCTCGGCGCCCGCGCGCAGCCGCAGCGCGAAGGGGCCGGCGGGCGGTGCGTCGCCGGTGAACCGGCCCAGTTCGTCGACGGTGAGCGCGGGACCCGGCCGCCGCGGGCCCGCCAGCACCTCGATCCTGGCCTGCTGCGGCGGCAGCACCTGCCCCATCAGCCCGTCCCCGGTGACCTCGATGTCCACGGTCAGGTCACCGGCCTGGAAGGTCAGCATCCGCGGTGTGTCCGTCGCGCCCCGGACCGGAATGGAGTCGACCAGCGAGTCGAAGGTCAGCTCCGCGATCCGGGCGTCGAGGTCACGCAACGCGTAGGCTTCGACGGCGAGTTGACGCAGATCGACGGGCACCGGGTCGAGGATGGCGGCGGCCTGCCGCAACTCCTCCTCCAGCAGGCCCGCGGCCACTTCCTCCTCATCGAACGACCCTTCCCCGTCGAGGAGTCCGTCACCGCTGCCGTCGTAGTCGCGGGTGTCGTTTCCGTCGCTCACACTGTCCCCCGTGCGTCGAGTCGTGCGCGCAGACGCCGCAGACAGCGCTGACGCAGTGGTCCGATACTGCCCACGGCCACGCCGAGGGCCGCGGACACCTCCTGGTAGCTGGGCGGCGGCGAGGCGATCAGCACCCGCAGCAACTGGCGGCAGCGGTCGCCGAGTTTCTCGAACTCCTGCCACAGCCTGCGGACCCGCTCGCTCTGCGCGGCGGCCTCCTCGGAGTCGAGCAGCGACTGCTCGGGCGTACGGTCCTCGCTGACCCGGTCCAGCAGCTGCGGATCGCTCGTCACCGTCAGCCGGCTGAGGCTCCTCAGCGTCTTCAGGCACTCGTTGCGCGCGGTGCTCGCCAGCCACGAGCCCGCCTTGTCGGGTTCCCGGATCCGCCCGAGGTGCTGGGCGAAGCGGAACCACACGGTCTGGTACACCTCGTGTCCGTCGGCGTCCGAGAGCCGGTGCACGCGTACGACCGACCACACGAGCGGACTCAGCCCCTCCACCAGTGCCTTCCAGGCCGCCGCGTCACCGTCGACGGCGGACTGGACGAGCACGCCGACTTCTGCACGATCCACGAACTCACCCCTCGAATACGGCATGTCATCGTACGCCGTGGAGGGGACGGTTCCGGACCTCATGCCGGCGGAGCGAGCCGGACGACGGGGACCGGACTCCAGGTCGGCGGACGCAGCGCCGGGACGTGCGCCCCGCGCACTTCCGCGTATTCGGTGTTCGCCGCGAGTACTTGGCGCCGGGCCGCACGCGGGTCGCGCTCCTTGTGCGCGGTCATGTGCGCCGCGATCATGCCGGCGGCCACGGGGGTGGCGAAGGAGGTGCCGCTCCACTGCGCGAAGCCCTCGAACATCACCTGGTCCGCCGTCGCCGGAGGGCTCTGCTCCGCCTCGCTGAGCACCCCGGTGTGCCGGGGGGACTGGCAGGTGCAGTCGTAGGAGAAGCCGAACCGGCAGGCGTCGTAGGTGGAGTGCTGGTAGACGTACGGCACGGGCGCCTGGAAGCCGGTGAGGGCGCTGGTCAGCCGCTCGCCCGGGGCGTACGCCTTCACCCAGGCTCCGTGGTTGCTGAAGCAGGCGCCGTGCTCGCCGTCACCGCGCAGGGCACCGACCGACAGCACGGACCCGGCGTAGTCCGGCAGGCCGGCGTAGGCCGCGGGCCAGAACGGGGTGCCACTGGCGTTGTTGCCGGCGGCCGCGACGAGCAGGGTGCCGCGGGCGCGCAGTTCCCGCATGAAGGCGTCCACCCCGAGCAGGCCGTCGGTGCGGCCGTTGGAGGTGCCCGCGGACAGGCTGAGGATGTCGGGCCAGCCGCCCGCGTCGACGGCTTCGAACAGCCGGTGGCCGAAGTCGGACTCCAGGACGGCGCCGGCGTCGTTGAGGGTGCCGCGCACGGTGATGTCGGTGTTGGGGGCGACGGCCGCGACCAGCCCGGCGATGAACGTGCCGTGGCCGACGTACTGCTGGAGGACGCCGGCGTCGTCGGTCTCCTCCACCTGCGCGTCGCCCTGGACGTGGGCGAGCATCGGGACCGAGCGGTAGTCGTGCATGAGTCCGGTGTCGACGACGAGGACGCCGACGGCGGTGTCCTC
Source organism: Streptomyces sp. NPDC093064 (assembly GCF_044754605.1). Classification (NCBI taxonomy): domain Bacteria; kingdom Bacillati; phylum Actinomycetota; class Actinomycetes; order Kitasatosporales; family Streptomycetaceae; genus Streptomyces; species Streptomyces sp. NPDC093064. Next base: position 12,642 of record NZ_JBIVPK010000005.1, on the reverse strand, counting down.
GTCGTAGGCGGTCTCGGCGGCCGCCGGGTTGGGGCCCTGGGCGAACGGGGCGGGCACCGGCTCGTCACCGGGGCAGGCGTTGACCGCGATGGACACCACGTGGTTGCGGCTGATCAGCCGCCGTCCGGCTCTGCCCTCGTGCTCGCGCAGGGCGCGCAGCGCGTGCGTGACGGCGAGGTCGCCGCCGCGGTCGCCGCGGCCCGGGTCGCCGACCTGGATACGGGTGATGCCGGTGCGGTTGGTCTCGGGGCCCGCCCGGCGCACGCGGTCCGCGGTCAGGTCGGGCGCCGCGGTGAAGTGGGTGCGGACGGTGTCCTCGACCAAGCGGGCCTCCTCGCCGTCGCGGGCGAGGACGACGCCCTTCTCGTAGCAGAACTCGGCGGCGTCGTCCGGGCCCATCGCGAGCGGCACGTCCGGCATCGAGCGCTGGATCTGAGCGAACTGCTCGCGGAATCGCTGAGGTGCCATGGCGTGTCCTCCCGTTGGTGCGACGTCGTCAGTCTGAGCCATGGGGCTCACGCTTGATACAGCTTGACTTCCTCCCCGGGCTGAAGCCCGGGGATTCCCCTATGAGGGGGTTCGGCCGGTCGCCCGGCTTACGGGTTCCTGCTTCACGGACCGGCTGGTGCCAAGGTCTCCACAGGCTGAGACCGCATGTCCTGCGGCCTTGATGTTCTTCGCGGCGTTCACGTCGGCATGGTCGCGGTATCCGCAGCCTGGGGCTTTGCACCGGAAGACCGCTTGACTCTCACGGTTTCCCTCGGTGACGAAGCCGCAGGCGGAGCACCGCTGCGACGTGTACGCGCGGTTGACTTTCACCACGCGCGTGCCCGTGTACCGGGCGGCGTTGGCAAGGGCGAGTTCGAGGCGGTGCCACCCCTTGTCCAGGATGGCCCGGTTGAGCCCGGCCTTCTGGCGGACGTTGTGGCCGGGCGCGGCCACGGTGCCGGACGCGCTGGCGGACATGTTCTTGATCCGCAGGTCTTCGAGGACCACCAGGGCGTTCCTCGCGACGATCCGGGCGGCAATCTGCGCGCAGAAGTCCCCGCGCCGGTCCGACACCCGGGACATGATGCGGCCCATGGCCGTGATCGTCTTGTGCCGGTTCGCGCTGCCGCGCTTGGACCGGGCGAGGCGTTGTTGCAGACGCCGGTACCGGACGATCTCGCCGGCCGTGATGAACGGCCGGCCGTGGAAGTCGCCGTCGGAGGTGACGACGGCGGTCTTGACCCCCCGGTCGATGCCCACGGCGGTACCGGGCATGGCGTGCTGCTCGGGCGTGGCCGCTTGGTCGTCCACGAGGAACGACACAAACCACCGGCCGCCTTTGCGGGACACGGTCGCGGAACGGATCTCGCCACCGAGGGGGCGGGACCAGCGGAAGCGGACCCAGCTCAGCTTCGGCAGCCTGACCCGGCCCCACTTGCGCCCCAGCCGCTCCACGCTGATCTGCTGGGCGTCGGGGAACCGGAACGACGGCGACCAACGTGCCTTCGACCGCCACCGCACCTTGAACGTGCCGTGATCCCGGCAGGCCCGGTCCAGATCCTTGAGCGTCTGCTGCAACGCGTGCGACGGTGCCGCCTTCAACCACGGATGCTCACGCTTGGCATCGGCCAACTCGGCACACTGCGGCACGTAGTTCATCCACGCCCCGCGCCGCCGGTATGCCCGACGCTGCTCCAGCGCCGTGTTCCACACCGACCGGCAGATAGCGCCGAACTCCTCGCACATCTCCTCTTGCTCGGGCGAGAGATCGAGCAGGTAGCGGCGACCGGACAGCATGAGAACACCCCCCTTCGACCGGTGCGATCAACATAGTGCACGCCACTGACAACGCAGCGAACTCCGCCGCCGGGCGGCTCCGCGCCAAGGAAGAGCTAACCCCGTCCTGAAGAACGGGGCTTGCGCTCAAGAGATCCGGTCAACCGGCAGGCGCCGGTTCCAGGGGCCTCACCAGGCCACTACCATCCGAGGCGTGACAGCGGGAAGCGAATCGGTCCTCGAACTGCTGCCCATGGTGTTCGCCGCGCCGGGCGAGGCCCTGGCGCGGGCCCGTGGGCTGCTGGAGGCCGGTCCGCCGCCGCTGCACGGCTCCGTGGCGCACCAGGTGATCGGCATCTGGCAGCGGGACTTCGGCGACACCCGGCTGGCCCTGCGGCATCTGCGGCGGGCCCGGGATCTGGCGGCGCGCGCCGATTCGGCCGAGCGGGAGGCCGACGTACTGGCCACGCTGGGGGTCGCGTTGGTGCACGCGGGGCGCACACGGCAGGGACTCGCGGCGTTCGAGCGCGGGGTCGCGCGCGGGACGGGCCACACCCGGGCGCGGGTGCTGTTCCGGCGGGCGTACGTGTGGTGGGTGCTGGGCCGTCATCGTGAGGCGCTGGAGGACGTACGGCGGGCGATTCCCGTGCTGCGGCAGACCGGTGACGTGATCTGGACGGCGCGGGCGCTGACGCTGCGGGCCACCGTGCACCTGGCGCTGGGCGCGGTGGAACGGGCGGACGCCGACTTCACCGCGGCCCAGGCCCTGTGGGACACCACCGGCCAGGAGCACGACAAGGCCGACGCCGTGGAGAGCCGGGGTCTGGCGGCGTTCCGGCAGGGCGACATCCCGGCGGCGCTGCGGCTCCTCGACGAGGCCGAGGAGCAGTACGCCAAGCTCGGCACGCCGACGTTCATGCTGGACATCCGGCGCTGCGAGGTACTGATGGCGGCCGGGCTCGCCCCCGAGGCGCTGGCCGGGGCGGACGCGGCGATCGCCGAACTGGACGGCATCGGCGGCCAGTCGACCCGCAAGGCGGAGCTGCTGCTGGCCGCGGCGCGGGCAGCGCGGCTGGCGGACGACCCGCACACGGCGACCGCGCGCGCGGCGCTGGCCGTGCGGCTGTTCGCCGGGCAGCGGCGCACCTGGTGGGAGACGCACGCCCGGCTGGTGCTGATCGAGGCCCGGGTGGCCGACGGGCGCCGCTCGGGGCGGCTGGTCGCGGACGCCGCGGCGGTGGCCGAACGGCTGGCCTCCTTCGGCTCGCCTGCCGCGCCTGAGGCGTCGCTGCTGGCGGGCCGGATCGCGCTCGCCCTGGACCTGCCGGCGGACGCCGAGAGCCATCTCGCCGTCGCCGCGCGCAGCCGGCACGGCGGGCCGCCGCTCGCCCGGATGACGGGGTGGGCGGCGCAGGCGCTGCGGGCGCGGGCGGCGGGCTCCCGCCGCGGCGTGCTGGAGGCGTGCCGACGCGGGCTCGACGTGCTCGACGACCACCGGATGACGCTGGGTGCCTCGGAGTTGCGTGCCCGGGCGACCGCGCAGGGCGCCGAACTGGCCGCGCTGGCACAGGAGTCGGCTCTCGCCTCCGGTGAGCCGCGGCGGCTGCTGGTGTGGAGCGAGCGCTGGCGGGCCACCGTACTGTCCGCGCCGCCCACCCGGCCGCCCGCCGACCCGGCCCTGCTCAGCGGGCTGACCGCCTTCCGTGAGATCGCCGCCCGCGCGCAGGACGCCCGCCAGGACGGCCACCCGGTGCCCGCCCTGGAACGCGAACAGCGGCGCCTGGAGCGGGAGATCCGCTCCCGCACCCTGCGTCTGCGCGGCGACGCGCCCGGCGGCGGCGACCGGTTCGACCCCGGCCGGCTGCTGGCGCGGCTCGGGGACGCGCGACTGGTCGAACTGGCCGTGCTGGACGGGCGGGTGCACGTGCTGCTGTGCGGCGAGGGGCGGGTACGGCGTTTCGAGGCCGGGCGGCTCGCGGACGCGGTGACCGAGGCCGAGCACGTGCAGGCGGGACTGCGGCGGCTGGCGCACCCGGGGGCGGCGGCCCGGCTGCCGCTGGTGGAGGCGGCGGGGCGCCGCCTGGAGGAGCTGCTGCTCGGGCCGGCCGTCCGGCATCTGGGCTCCGGGCCGGTCGTGGTGGTGCCGCCGGGCTCGCTGCACCGGGTGCCGTGGGCGCTGCTGCCGTCGCTGCGGGATCGGGTGCTGAGCGTGTCGCCGTCGGCGAGCAGCTGGCTGCGCGCCCACGAGACCGAACCGCCGCCGGGGGGCCGCCGGGTGCTGGTGCGCGGGCCGGGCCTGGCGACCGGGGGCGCGGAGGTGCCCGAACTCGCCGACCGCTACGGCACACCGACCGTACTGGAGGAGGCCGACGCGCACGTGTCGCGGGTGCTGCGGGAGCTGGACGGGGCCGCGCTCGCGCACATCGCCGCGCACGGCACCTTCCGTGCGGACAGCCCCCTGTTCTCGTCGCTGACGATGGCCGACGGTCCGCTGATCGTGCACGACTTCGAGCGCCTGGACCGCAGCCCGTACCGGATCATCCTGTCCTGCTGCGACACGGCCCGGTTCGCCTCGGTGGGCGCCGACGAACTCCTCGGCCTGGTCACGGCGTTGCTTCCACTGGGCACCGCCGGGGTGGTGGCGTGCAGCGCCCCCGTCAACGACGAGGCGGTGGTTCCGCTGATGCTTGCCCTGCACAAGGGCCTGGACGCCGGGCTCTCCCTGGCCGAGGCACTGCGCGACGCACGGGCCGCGCTGCCGGACGACGCGACGCACCAGGCGACGGGCTGGGCCTTCGCGGCGTTCGGCGCGGCCTGAGACGGAGGACTCGCACCGGGGCGCCCTGAGACGAAGGACCGGGCAGCCTGAGGCGGAGGACGGGGCTGCCTCGTACCGATGACGAGGCGGCCCCTGGCGGAACTATGCATTGTCATGTTTCCGCCATGCACGATCATTACGGCGGCACCACGCCGCATGCCACTCTCCGCGGGTCCGGACGGGCAATCCGCGTCCGGTCCTTCCACGAGGAGAGGGGTACGAGTGCGCACATACTCCACACGCTCCACACGTGTGCGGCGGACCGTCCTGGCGGTGGCCACCGCGTGCATCGTCGCGGTCATCCAGACACCGTCCGCCGGTGCGGACCCAGGCCCGGCACAACCGCAGTCGTCGGACTCCGGTTCGGGCATGCTCGGCGCCCACGACCACGGCAAGCCCGACAAGGACCTGCCCGGGGCCCACAGAGCCCCGTCGGCCAAGGCCAGAGGCGCGGCGGCCGAGGCCGACGCCCGGGTGCGCTGGAGCCGCTACGGCACCCCGACCACGGTCGTGCCGGACGGCGAGGGCACCACACTGGCGACCGGGCTGCCGGCCGCGCCCGAACAGGCCGCCCGCGCGTATCTGAAGGACAACGCGGCCCTGTTCGGCGTCTCCGCCGACCAGGTCGACGGCCTGAAGCTGGTGTCGAGCACGCCGATCGGCAAGGGCGCGGCGGTGCTGCTCGCCCAGGAGGTGGACGGCAAGCCGTTCGGCCGGGACGGCCTGGTCTCCGTGGGCGTGGTCGACGGCACCGTGGTCAGCGTCACGGGCGCGCTCACCCCGGTCACCGGCACCCCGCAGCCCGCGACGCTCTCGGAGCAGGACGCCATCAAGGCCGCCCTGGCCGACGTGACCATGTCGCCGGGCAGGCTGACCGAGACCGCGGGCACCGAGAAGTGGCAGAAGTACGAGGCCGCGGACCTGGACGGCACCCAGATGGTGCGCCAGGTGGTCGTCGCCGACCCCGACGGCACGGTGCGCTCCGCCTACCAGGTGCAGGCGGGCACCGCCGGCGAGGAGCCGGAGCTGTACGACAGCATCGTCGACGCGCGCACCGGCGAGGTGCTGGCCCGGCGCTCCCTGGTGGAGTCCGAGCAGGTGGTGGACGGGACCGACGACGGCAACCCGCAGTGGAAGGTGTTCCCCTTCTCTCCCCCGCTGAACGACTCCTCCGCCGACACCCGGGAGACCTGGTGCTGGACGGCGGCCACGGGCTGCGACCGGGTGGTCGGCGACGAGGCGCCGGGCGCACCGCACCTGGCCTGGGACATCGCCTCCGGCAAGGGCGGCGGCACCTACGGCAGCTACTACAAGCCGGGCACCACGCTGGGCGCCAACGCCTTCGCCAGTGACGGCCTGACGGCCACCGGGCGCAACTGGCTCGGCATCACCCCGAACGTGCGGCCCGAACGGGTCTACGACTACTCCTACACCGACGCCTGGCACGCCAGCGGCTGCGACCCCAAGGTGCTGACCAACCCGGCCCAGCCGGACCGGGACGCCGCGATCGGCAACCTGTTCGCGCAGCACAACGGGATGCACGACTTCTCGTACCACCTCGGGTTCACCGAGAAGGCGTGGAACATGCAGCACGACAACTACGGCCTGGGCGGCAAGGGCGGCGACCCGGAGATGGGTGTCGCCCGGTCCGGCGGCAGCAACCCCACCACCCGCAACAACGCCAACCAGAGCACCGGCGCGGACGGCGGCGTGGCGCTGACCAACATGTACCTGTGGCAGCCGCAGGCCGGTGCCTTCTACGGGCGCTGCGCCGACGGCGACTTCGATGCCTCCGTCATCGGCCACGAGTACACCCACGCCATCACCAACCGGATGATCGGCGGCCCCGACGCCGGTATCTCCGGCACCCACGGCGGCTCGATGGGCGAGTCCTGGAGCGACCTGGTCGCCAGCGAGCGGCTGATCGAGACCGGCGTGGTCCCGGACGGGGTGGACCCGTGGGTGGTCGGCCCGTACGTGACCGACAACAACGAGCGCGGCATCCGCAACTTCGCCATCGACCGCAGCCCGCTCAACTACTCCAACTTCGGCTACGACATGGGCGGAGCGGAGGTGCACTCCGACGGCGAGATCTGGAACGCCGTGCAGTACGAGGTGCGCCAGGGCCTCGTCGGCAAGCACGGCGAGCCGTCCCAGAAGGTCCTCGCCTCGTGCGCGGCCGGCAAGTCCGCGGTCGAGGACTGCGGCGGTGGCCGCCGCTGGATCCAGCTGATGTTCGACTCCTACCTGCTGATGGCCGACGGCCGGATCACCATGGTCGACGCCCGTGACGCGATGCTCGCCGCGGACCGGATCCGCTTCGGCGGCGACGACGTGGACGCCATGTGGGCGGCGTTCGCCAAGCGCGGCCTCGGCATCGGTGCCACCGCCATCTCGACGAGCGACACCCGGCCGCACGCGGACTTCTCCACCCCGAACGGCAAGAACGGCACGGTGACCTTCAAGATCACCGACGACGGCGGCAGCCCGATCGACGGCGCCAAGGTCTCCATCGGCCACTTCAGCACCCGCACCACGCCGGTCGCCGGCACGGCCTCCGGCCTCGACACCACCGCGCGCCTCACCCCCGGCCGCTACGACGCGGTCGCGGTCGCCCCGGGCTACGGCCTGGTCCGGTTCGACTTCCAGGTCGGCGGCAAGTCCAACCGGACCGTTCCGGTGCACATGGAGCGCAACCTCGCCTCGGCGGCGGCCGGCGCCACCGTCACCGGCGACGGACTGAACCTGGCCCGGCTCATCGACGACGACGAGGGCACCAACTGGGCGTTCGTCGGCGACAAGACCAGGACGTCGGTGGTCGGCAAGGGCGTCAGCATCCATCTGGCCGGCGACGCTCCGAGCAAGATCCGCCGCGTGCAGGTCAGCGCCCTGAACCGGCCGACCGACAGCAGGGACCCGGGCGGCGACACCGGCAGCCAGAGCCGCTTCTCGGCCCTGCGCCAGTTCCAGATCTCGGCCTGCACCCGCACCGAGTCGGTGGACTGCTCCCAGCCCGGCCAGTTCAAGCCGGTCTACACCAGCGCGGCGGACGCCTTCGCGGCGGCCAAGCCGCGGCCGGCGGCGCCGGACCTGACGATGCGCAGCTTCGACATCCCGCTGACCACGGCGACCGACCTGCGCTTCGAGACCGTCACCAACCAGTGCATCGGCGGCCCGGCGTTCGCGGGCAAGCAGGACAACGACCCGAACAACGTGACCGACTGCGCCACCGGCTCCACGGCGGCGTTCAACGTGCGGGCCTCGGAGTTCCAGGTGTTCGAGCACTGATCCTGCCGCGGTGACGGTGTGTTCGGCACCGTCACCGCGCACGGTTCCGCGTTGTTGCGAGGGGCCCCGACCCGGTCGTACGGGTCGGGGCCCCTCGTGCGCGGCGGCCGTCCGTCACAGCCAGCCGCGGCGGGAGGCTTCCCAGGCCAGTTGCATCCGGGTGCGGACCCCGGCGAACGCGATCAGATCGCGGATGCGGCGCTGGACGGTGCGCAGGCTCGTGCCCAACTGGCCGGCGATGGCGGTGTCCGTCAGCCCGGTGAGCAGCAGCGACAGCAGGAGCAGGTCCTCCGACGGAGGGGTCCGGTCGGATACCGCCGCGCCGTCCAGCCCGTCCTCGGTGAGCACCAGCGGGGAGGCGCCCGCCCACAGGCTCTCGAAGAACGCGATCAGGGCATCGAGCAACGCGCCGGGGCGGACCAGGACGGCGGACGGCTCAGGCGTGGGCTCGGCGGAGGGGGTGGCGGACGGCCTGGCGGCGGGGGCGGGCGGCGGTTGGGCGGGGGGATCGCCAGGATCGCCTGGATCGCCGGTCGGGCCGCCGGTCGGGCCGCCAGTCGGCCCGCCTGTCGCGTCGCCGGTCGGAGCGTCTGTCGGGCCGCCTGTCGGATCGTCCGTCGGATCGCCCGCCGGGCCGCCCGTATCCACGGCGCGTGCGAACGGGGACACCAGCATGGCCAGTTGCCGGTCCGCGACCACCATCTTCACCGGGACCTCCGCGGCGACCCGGGCCTGTTCTCCGCTCTCGACGAACTCGCGAATCCGGTACACCTCGGGCGGCACCTCGAGCGCCGACGGCTCGTAGACCGCGCGGTACGTCACCCCCGAGGCCAGGACCTCCAGTTGGGTGTCGTTGCCGCGGGACGGCACCGCCATGTTCGGCGGCTTGCACAGCGCCAGGATCTCGTCCCGGGCGCCGCGCTGAAGCTGGTCGAACGTGCGGGCCATCGCCTGCGCCCCGGTCACCGTCTCGACCGCCTCACCCGAACCCCGGCGCCGGGCCTCGCTGTGGTACTCCTCCGTGAGCTCCGCCATCACCGACTGCGCGGCCTGCAACTCCTGCTGCCGGCTCAGCAGCAGCGGGCCGAGCGCCAGGTCCGGGGGCGACGCCCGGAAGCGGTGTGCCGAACCCTCGGCGCGGCTCACCAGCCCTTTGGCCTCCAGCGTGTCGAGGAGCCTGGCCGCCTCCCGCCCGGACAGACCGAGACGGCGGGCGAGCTGGGACGGCGTGGCCTCCGGCACCCTGACCAGACTGCGGTACGCACGTACCTCCACGGAGTTGAGACTCGCGGTCTCGAACATGTCGCTCTTCTCCTCCTCCGGTCGTGCGCCGGCCCTCACCGGTACCGGCTCCCGGCCGGCCGGAGCCGCCGGGGAAGAGATCTTGACCTGTCACCATCCACTCGCGCCAGACTGCGGGCGGCGGGAGATCGCGCTCCCCCGCACCGGCCATGGGCTCGCGCCCGCGCACCAGGTCGGGGGCGGACGATCCGGGCGGTGAGGCGGGGCCCGCTGGGGAGGGGAACCGCCTCGCCACGGGTTCCGGTCGCGAGGGTCGGGCCGCGTGGGGGTCAGGCCGGTGAGAAGACGTGGTCGCTGATCAGCCGGGTGGCGCCGACGACGCCGGCGACCTGGCCGAGCTCGCCGAGGACGATCGGCAGGTTGCCGGTCGCCAGCGGCAGGGACTGCCGGTAGACCTGGGTGCGGATGCTCGCCAGGAGGTTGTGGCCCAGTCCGGTGAGCCCGCCCCCGATGACCACAAGGCCGGGGTTGAAGAAGCTGACCAGACCGGCGATGACCTGACCGGTACGCCGTCCGCCCAGGCGGATCAGGTCCAGGGACGCGGCGTCCCCGGCACCGGCGGCGGCCGACACGTCCTCGGGGGTCAGTCTCCCGGCCGCTTCGAGCCGTCCGGCCAGTTCCGTCGAGCGGCCGGACTGGGCGAGCGCGGTCGCGTCGCGGACGAGGGCGCTGCCGCCGAAGTACGCCTCCAGGCAACCGATGTTGCCGCAGGCGCACCGCGGACCGTCCGGATCCGCCTGGATGTGGCCGATGTCGCCGGCGCTGCCGGTGACACCGCGGTAGACCTCGCCGCCGACGACGATGCCGCAGCCGATGCCGGTTCCGAGCTTCACGCACAGGAAGTCGCGTACGGACCGGGCGACGCCTGCGTGCTGCTCGCCCAGGGCCATCAGGTTCACGTCGTTGTCGACGAGGACGGGGCAGCCCAGTTCCTGGCTCATCGCCTCACGGACGGGGAAGGCGTCCCAGCCGGGCATGATCGGCGGCGCGACGGGGACGCCCTCGGGGAACCGGACGGGTCCCGGCACGCCGATCCCGGCGCCGTCGAAGTGTTCCGCCAGCCCCGCCTCGCGCAGCTTGTTGGCCAGGGCGAGCACCCGCTCGAAGACCGCGACCGGGCCTTCGCGCACGTCCAGTGTCTCGGCCACGTGGCCGAGGACGTCCAACTCGGCGTTGGTGACCGCGACGTCCACGGAGGTGGCGCCGATGTCCACGCCCAGGAAGCGCAGCGACGGGGCGATCCGGACGTTGTGCGAGCGGCGGCCACCGCGGGAGGCGGCGAGGCCGTCCTGGACGACGAGACCCGTCTCCAGCAGCCGGTCGATCTCGAAGGCGAGTTTGGAGCGGGACAGCTCGACCTGCTCCCCCAGGGCGACCCGGGACTGCGGGCCGAGGTCACGCAGGAGGCGGAGCAGCCGGGCCTGATGAAGATTGGCCGGTCGAGCCGTCATAGACCTCACGCCGCCCCCGTCATGGCAAGAATCGTTCGCATGCCCGGCACGTGGGGGGGCACGACTTTGGAAAGGACCGTAGCACCGAGCCGTCGCCGATGAAAGAAACTTGTGCACTAACGAGTGGAACTTTCATCTGCGGATGGACAAAGCCATACGCGGCAGTGTCGGTCGTGGACCTGGTGCCGGAGGGTGCCCTGGCGGGCTGCTGAAGCGGCCCGCCAGGGCTCACGGTTCAGGCGGTGTCACCGCCCCGGCCGTGACTCACGCGCCGGACGGCCCGCGGTTGGGCTTGCCGACGTCGGACTGGCCCGCCGCCTTCTTGATCTCGGCGGCCTCCCGCTGGTCGATGACGCCCTCGTCCCGCAGCGTCTGGACGACCTTTCCGACGTGGGAGACGAACGTGCCGTGGTTCTCCCAGGCCCGGTTGTCCTCGATCAGCTCGTTGATCGTGCAGCCGTCGGCCGTGACGCGGTTGGGGATACCGGTGTTGATCGAACCGACGAACACGGTGGCCCGGTCGTCCCTTTCCGGACAGTCGGTCGGCGGCTCGCTGTTGACGACGGTGAGGGACAGCGACTTCGGCGTGGACGTGTTGCCGGCCTTGTCGGTGGCCCGGTAGAGGAAGGCGTGGTTACCGGCCCTGTCGATCACCACCGGTGCCGAGTACTGGAGGTAGGGGCCGCCGTCGAGGGAGTACTCGATCCTGGCCACTCCGGACCCGGCGTCCGAAGCGGACACCGTCACGGTCGCACTGCCGACGTAGTTACCGGAGGCATCCTTGGTCCCGGACACGGTCGCCGACGTCTCCGGCGGCGTCTTGTCCTCCGGCTGAGCCGCCACCACGGTGAACTGCACCGACTTCACAGCCGACGTGTTCCCCGCCTTGTCCGTCGCCCGATACGACAACGTGTGCGCACCAACCGCACTCACCTGAACCGGCGCCGAGTACGTCGCATAGGCCGCACCGTCCAGCGAATACTCGATCTTCGCCACACCCGACTCAGTGTCGGAGGCCGAAACCGTCACCGTCGCACTGCCCACGTAGTTACCGGAGGCATCCTTGGTCCCGGACACAGTCGCCGACGTCTCCGGCGGCGTCTTGTCCTCCGGCTGAGCCGCCACCACGGTGAACTGCACCGACTTCACAGCCGACGTGTTCCCCGCCTTGTCCGTCGCCCGATACGACAACGTGTGCGCACCAACCGCACTCACCTGAACCGGCGCCGAGTACGTCGCATAGGCCGCACTGTCCAGCGAATACTCGATCTTCGCCACACCCGACTCAGTGTCGGAAGCGGACACCGTCACGGTCGCGCTGCCCACGTAGTTACCGGAAGCGTCCTTGGTCCCGGACACGGTCGCCGACGTCTCCGGCGGCGTCTTGTCCTCCGGCTGAGCCGCCACCACGGTGAACTGCACCGACTTCACAGCCGACGTGTTCCCCGCCTTGTCCGTCGCCCGATACGACAACGTGTGCGCACCAACCGCACTCACCTGAACCGGCGCCGAGTACGTCGCATAGGCCCCGCTGTCCAGCGAATACTCGATCTTCGCCACACCCGACTCAGTGTCGGAAGCGGACACCGTCACGGTCGCGCTGCCCACGTAGTTACCGGAGGCATCCTTGGTCCCGGACACGGTCGCCGACGTCTCCGGCGGCGTCTTGTCCTCCGGCTGAGCCGCCACCACGGTGAACTGCACCGACTTCACAGCCGACGTGTTCCCCGCCTTGTCCGTCGCCCGATACGACAACGTGTGCGCACCAACCGCACTCACCTGAACCGGCGCCGAATAAGTCGCATAGGCCCCGCTGTCCAGCGAATACTCGATCTTCGCCACACCCGACTCAGTGTCGGAAGCGGACACCGTCACGGTCGCGCTGCCCACGTAGTTACCGGAAGCGTCCTTGGTCCCGGACACGGTCGCCGACGTCTCCGGCGGCGTCTTGTCCTCCGGCTGAGCCGCCACCACGGTGAACTGCACCGACTTCACAACCGACGTGTTCCCCGCCTTGTC